>NC_013665.1:1200000-1525000 GCF_000011005.1 Methanocella paludicola SANAE | reverse complement strand
GAACTCACGTAAAACAAAAAAACATTTGCCTTGCAACGTCCGTAAGGACGCACGGGCCGGGAAAACTCGAAAAACAACCGACTGAACGAATCTAATATGGACAGGCCAAAGGTCTGCCTTCAGAGGGGCTTGTAGATCAGCTGGAAGATCGCCGCCTTTGCAAGGCGGAGGCCCTGGGTTCAAATCCCAGCAAGTCCACTATCCACTAATGCTCTGCGGAGTTTTAGCGGATCTCACTCTCATCAATGTATGAGCCTCGAAAGAGGAAAAAAACGTCAATATAAAACGTAATGATAATCGTGCTCGGTGCACCTACTCACAAGAGTGTGGGTGGGGAAGGGGTTGATGCACAGGCAAAAGCCGTGACAGTACGCTTCAGGCGGGGACGTTCGTAAGTACGCTCCCGGTAAGGCGTATTCCACTTCACAGGTTAATGTCATTGGTTTAGTCTTGCAAGTGATGCTGTGTATATGTGTGTCTTTGGACGCTGAATTGGATTGTAATGGAGGGACTCGAAAGGGTTCTGAGTTTACAAACGAATTCGCAAACATAGATCGTAGGTAAATTTGTCACAGTGGCCAAATAAGTCCTTGATGTAAAAGTCAAGGGTGTGCTAACGCCCGAAAGGGCATAACTAGCAAATCGTCAACGCTCCGAAATAGGGGTTTTGATGATCAAATTGTTTTGGTGTTGCTGTGCCGTCCGGTGGATGGCTTGGCTCGAGGACCGATGAGGGACGTGCCAAGCTGCGATAAGCCCGGGGGAGGCGCATGGAGCCTTTGAGCCCGGGATTTCCTAATGAGACTTCTCGTATGACCCGATAAGGGTTGGGAACGCCCTGAGTTGAAACATCTGCGTAGGGGCTGGAAGAGAAATCAATTTGAGATGCTGTTAGTAACGGCGAGTGAACACAGCAGAGCCTAAACCGAATCCTGCCCGAGAGGGCAAGGAGATGTGGTGTTGTAAGACCGCCTTTTAGTCCGACACTCGTGAGAATGACTCCCCTGGAACGGGGGGCCGTAGAGGGTGATAGCCCCGTGTTCGTAGCGAGTAGGATGTGGCGAGTTCTTGAGTACCGTGGGTCGGATATCTCGCGGGAAACTGGGGGACACATTCCTCCAAGGCTAAATATATCTCGAGACCGATAGCGCAATAGTAGAGTGATCGAAAGCTGAAAAGCACCCTGAATAGGGAGGTTAAAAGAGCCTGAAATCGGACGGCGATGGAGCGACATGGGCATGAAAGGATCTTCCGCTCGAAGGAAGCACTCGCGAGGGTGTTGTACGAGAGCGGTTGCCAGTGTCCTGTCGTACGTTTTGAAGAACGGGCCAAGGAGTGGGGTCCAATGGCGAGGCTAACCCATTATTGGGGAAGCCGTAGCGAAAGCAACAAGCCCGCAGTTTTTCGAGGGGCGGCGTGGGTTCGCGCGGAGTCATTGGGCCACGACCCGGAACCAGGTGATCTAGGCGTGGGCAGATCGAAGCGTAACGAAAGTTACGTGGAGGATCGTTAGCGGTACTGATATGCAAATCGTTCGCGTGACCTGTGTCTAGGGGTGAAAGTCCAATCGAACTTGGAAACAGCTGGTTCCTCCCGAAACATATCGAAGTATGACCTCACCGGAGATTGTGGGCGAGGTAGAGCACTGATTAGGGGAGCCGGGCGGGAAACTGCTCGTCCCCTTGTCAAACTCCAAAGTCGCTCTCGTTGTAGATGGTGGGAAGTCCGGGCTGGGGGGTAAGCTTCTAGTCCGTAAGGGAGACAACCCAGACCAGGGTTAAGGTCCTTAATTGTCGACTAAGTGTAAACACTGAAAGGCGTCCCAAGCCCTAGACAACTGGGAGGTGAGCTTAGAAGCAGCTACCCTTTAAAAATAGCGTAACAGCTTACCAGTCGAGGTTTGGGGCCCTGAAAATGGACGGGGCTCAAGTCGACAACCGAGACCCTGGAACACCGCAAGGTGATTTCGTAGGGAGGCAATCCGCGGGCGTGGAAGCAGGGCTGTAAGGTCCTGTGGAGCGCGCGGGTAAGAAAATCTTGGCATTAGTAGCAGCATAGCACGGTGAGAATCCGTGCCGCCGAAAGGGCTAGGTTTCCTCGGCCATGATCGTCAGCCGAGGGTTAGTCGGTCCTAAGACCAGCCTCAACCGGAGCTGGTCAAAAGGGAAACAGGTTAATATTCCTGTACTTCTCTGTGCTAAAACTGACGTTTCCCGCTAGCGCTGGCAGGCCTGTCAGCCTGTTCAAGCTAATAGCATGCTGGAGAACCGTAATGGTGAGAAAGCGTGTAATATGTGATGACGTAAGCAGTGTCACGCGGGGAACCCGTGAAAAGGGAACAGAGGATCCGTACCAAGATCCGACACAGGTGCCCCTAGTTTAGAAGACTAAGGCGTGTCGGCACACCCTGGCCAAGGGAATTCGGCAAATTAGCCCCGTAACTTCGGGATAAGGGGTGCCTGCTCCGTGAGGAGCAGGTCGCAGTGACGAGGGAGCGCTGACTGTCTAATAACAACATAGCTGATCGCCAAATCGTAAGATCTAGTACGATCAGTGAATCCTGCCCAGTGCGGGTACCTGAAAACCTCGTACAAGGGGAAGAAGGGCCCGTCAACGGCGGGGGTAACTATAACCCTCTTAAGGTAGCGTAGTACCTTGCCGCTTAATTGGCGGCTTGCATGAATGGATCAACGAGCGCTCTACTGTCCCTGGCCAGGCGCCGGTGAACATTACATCCTAGTGCAGAGTCTAGGGACCCCTAATGGGAAGTGAAGACCCCGTGGAGCTTTACTGCAACCTGTCGTTGGGTTGCGGCCACCATTGTGCAGAGTAGATAGGACCCGTCGAGCCCCAGGCGCCAGTCTGGGGGGAGGGGACAATGAGACACTATCCTTTGGTGACTGCGACCCTAACCTAACTTGGGACATCGATAGGCGGGCAGTTTGGCTGGGGCGGCACGCCCTCGAAAAGGTATCGATGGCGCCCTAAGGTCAACTCAACCGAGTCAGAAACTCGGTGAAGAGTGTAAAGGCATAAGTTGGCTTGACACGCAACCGCACAACAAGGTTTCGTGAGACGAAAGTCGGGCTTAACGAACCAATGCTCCCCCAATGTGGGGGACATTGATGTCAGAAAAGCTACCCCGGGGATAACAGAGTCGTCGCCGGCAAGAGTACATATCGACCCGGCGGCTTGCTACCTCGATGTCGGTTCTTTCCATCCTGGCCGTGCAGCAGCGGCCAAGGGTGAGGTTGTTCGCCTATTAAAGGAGATCGTGAGCTGGGTTTAGACCGTCGTGAGACAGGTCGGTTACTATCTGTTAGGGGTGCAAAGCAGTCTGAGGGAAAGTTGCTTTTAGTACGAGAGGAACAAGGCAACGGCGCCGCTAGTCTAACGGTCGTCCGACAGGGCGGGCCGTGCAGCCACGCGCTAAGTTGTAAGGGCTGAAAGCATCTAAGCCCGAAAAACACCCTGAAACGAGACTGCCACCGAGTGCCAGTAGAAGACTGGTTTGATAGAGTTGGGGCGTACGCACCAAGGCAACGAGGTGCTCAACCCGCAACCACTAAACACTCGACCCACCAAAACACAAATTAGCACATTTGGACACCGAAAACACCGTAAAGGGGTGACACACCGTAAAGGTGCTATTACAATCCAAAGCGAAATCCAAAGAGCACAAAGACGCAGCACAACAAGCCCGAACGAGCCAAACAGGCCAATATTCGGCCCTCACAGTCATATGTGTGGTGGTTTTGGCGGCCACAGCGGCGGGGCACACCCGGTCCCATACCGAACCCGGAAGTTAAGCCCGCCCACGTCCCAGCCAGTACTGAGGTACGCGAGTCCCCGGGAAACCTGGAACGCCGCCAACCACCCACCAAGACACATTTGATAATACATCAGTTTATTTATTGTATATCCCCTTATTTTCAATCGTCCACGTAGTTGTAATTTTTACCTTATAGGCACCATTTGGATAACTCCGATCCTCAAACCGCGTCTCAACATTAGGTGATTCCCATTTTTTCCCGACGTCTAGAGGGATGGTTTCATTGTTATAAGATAATATTATTGTGCCATTACGGTTTGTTCCAATTATTTTTGCCCCTGATTCTAGTTGATAAGGATATTCATATATTCCGCTTATATTTAAATCCCTCCACATTCCCTCAGGCATGTCGTAGGAATGATAGAAACCATACAATATTTTGAGGCTATTGTTATTCTCTACATATTTTCCTGCACTGTCATACTCAACAATAGTGGCTGGCACGGCTTCTCTTATATGCTCAAAATAACCTTCGACCACTACACCGTGATCCCACTGAATTTCCTCCACGGCAATATATTTATTAGTTGGTAATTCATTCTGTTTATTATCGCCCACTATACAACCACCAAATAAAATCGTGCACGTTAATAAAATAAAAAATATAACCTCCAATGATGTCTTTACCATCTAATCACCATTCATATTTACGAATTATATACATTCAATTTAAAAGTATATGCCCCCTGGCAAAGGGGGCAATAGTTTATCAAGGATGTGGCGGAGGGGAGTATCTTGGATCATATCTCGTTATGTATATATTTCCATAATACCCGTACAGGTCCCTGTAGTAATAATTCGCTACATTATCCGTGTAATATTCAAATATATGCTCGTTGTTAGGCAGATTCAACATTGACCCGGATAGGTCATAGGCATGGAAGTCCCTTACATACTTCCACGAGTTGACCATGCCAGGTCTGGGCTCTCCGTCCTCGTAATATTTTTCAAGTGCAATATCGACATCTTTTATGTGCTCAGCTCTAGGTAGTGTGAATGTCTTGACATATGCAGTGCTCGTATCCAAGTCATATACACAGTATTCCACTCTATTGTAATTGCCATTACCGTCTATGCCTACTGGTCTGACATAGATCATAAAATCGTGGGTCGAGGGGAAATAGCATCAGTCTATCCATGGATATGCAAATGCTTTACTATAAATTGTGAATGTTATAGTATTATCGTATCTCGTCATCTGGATACAATTTTCAGCGTCACCATCCCCCCACTGGTGCATTACAAATTCTTCTTTGCCATTGTTCTCCAGATTGTATAACCAATCGACTACGCCATCCTCAAACCATGCTCTTGGTCCACCATCTTTATTACCGAATCCGATATAGGTATTCGACCAATGTGGACTATATACCCTTGTCGGTATAGTACTTATTGACATACTGCTTATATTATCTTTATTATACGTGTCATTATATATTAATGGTCTAGGGGCTTCTCTATATGTTGGTTTTATTTTATTCTCCTCGGAATTTTTATATTCATTATAAGGCGGAAGTCTATCAGATTTACCAGTTAGGTAATCTCTAATTGCCTTAATGAGTTCCGCATGTTCACCATACCCTGAATCTGTATCTGCCAATCCCTCTGTCTGGGATCGTGCACCAGCCATTCCAAGCGCTGTTATCGCTAGTATGAAAATAGCCAATATGAACAGCGCTCCAAACTTTATATTAGTCTTCATTTGATTCCTCCCTTTCAGAAGCGCCGCCAGGGGGAGGCTCAAGGCGAGACTTTATCTATGAAAAAGTTCATCCTCTCATTGCCTTCGGGCGCCTGTTCCCGGTCTTCTTTCCACGGGGGCCGGGCGCAGGATTAAGCGGCGCTTGCTAAACAAGCATTTATTTGGAGCCATATAAATAGAATCTCTAACGATCTGTCAACTATGACAATAAGCGGTTAAACGTTGAAAATAAGTTAATATAGCTACTAATTATTAAATAATTACAAATTTACCGTTTAAATAGCCCTTTGAGGGGTTTGGCGGCCACAGCGGCGGGGCACACCCGGTCCCTTTTCGAACCCGGAAGTTAAGCCCGCCCACGTCCCAGCCAGTACTGAGGTACGCGAGTCCCCGGGAAACCTGGAACGCCGCCAACCACCCACACACGACACACTTTTAAACCATTTTAACAGCATAACACAAACAATAGTATACATGATCAACGATAAAAAAACCAGCTTGAACCACAAGGATGGTTAGGCACCCCGTTTTTTTCTGCTGAGGCTAAAGAGGACTACGCCAACGCTCCGATTTAAAGGACGCTCCGCGCGATGCATCGCGGACCCCCCAATTATGATCACCTTAGGCAAACGGATAAAATCCGAACCACGAGTAAGTATAATACAACGTTTACCATTTTTCTTACTTACAGACAATAATAACGCAATAACTCCCTATATTAATCTAACATTGGTTCAATATGATAATATATTGATATTTCTTTATCTACGCAATTATTCCTAACAACTAAATATTTAATAGATTCATTAAATATTTTATAATATTGTTTATTTTCAATCACATTAAGTTCATAAACATTTTGACTAGTATCATAAGGGCTTATTGATTGATTATTTTTTATTTTATTATACAAGTCAGTAAAACTTTCATTACTTAATATAATTGAATTCCAATTCGATTCATTGGGCTTAATCTGAGTTACGAGGGCCATTGGTTTATATCCATCAATTTCATGATACCAAAATGAACCAGGAGGTATGATAGCAAAACCACTCATAGGTAAACGTTTACCGTGAGCGCTGTATTGATCTATACTTAACACACTATTTTTCATCACATCGACAATAACTATTAAATTGCTACTCGTTGGTTTTTCACCAGCAGCTATAGGTACTATATAATATTTTGAATCGTTTATATATCCTGAATTATAGTACCAATCTGTTCTATTAATACTAACTACACCTACATCACCTACCTTATAATCTTTAAATATTATATAATTAATAACAGTCCAATTTGAAGTAGCTATTCTTTCGGCTTTTAATTTTTCATTCCCAAAAGTGCCGACTCGACCAGTTAAAAACAAATATGATAATATACCTATAATAATTAACAATAGTATTATAATCATAATATACTTTATGAGTTTATTCATATAATCACATATATTATATTATTAAATTATAATGCCATACATATCGGATATGTATGGCATCAAAGCTTAATTATTTGGATTTACCCAACTTTCAAAAGTCCACGTTGGACCTGGTTGGTCTTCCCTCCAGCTTGAACCCATTGGGCAATTAAAGTACGGGGCCCAGTAACTGTAGTCATCTATCTGGTTATTCCACGGTATTATCGTTCCATCCGTCGTCTTCAGATAGGAGCCATGGAATATCGAATGGCTTGTATCAACTGTATATGGGTCCCATTCACTAGACCTCCATGCCTCATTAGATTGGTCAAATATTGCGTTATACCTATTGATATACACAGTCCTAAACCAATTATCATTAAAGTATACCCTGTATGGATATCCCTGGTAGTAGAAATCGTATACTCCAATTTCAATCCTTAATTTGACATCCGATGTCGAGCTTACTGTTCCATGAAAAGCCCAGCTGTCGCCTATATTGGTATAAGTGAACAACATGTAATTAGTGGTTGATCCATCTTCATTAGCCCAGCTTACGATTCCTGCTTCCTCCCAATCACCTGCATAATTCTCTTCAGTTGCATGAGTTGTAATTAAATGTCTATATGTCCCTCCACGCATTACTGCCAATGACCCCGGCTTCATCCATCCTTCGATTTGTCGATAGCGTTGTGATGTACTAAATACTACATTAGTTTGTGTTCCCGTCGTATGTCCAAGAATCCCCATATTACCTGCATATCCATTAATTGTATTGTTATTTAATTCGGAATATGGCGTTTGATAAATTGACCGATTAAGTCGATTTGGCAAATATTTTAATTCTTCAGGCGTTGGACGTCTTCCAATTCCCCTATCTCCAGTCAAGGGATCGAAAAACATATTTTCTTTTTCTAATTCTTTAACTACCTCAGTATCATTCAAACCTTTCGATCTCAGCTCTATTACTTTCTTCATGACAGGGTCTTCAAAATCATACTGTGAGTTTTTTTATCAACGATGACTCATTACTAATTGCATAAACTAATGGCACTAATACCATCGCAACGATTATAACAATGGTTATAATCATTGTTTTATACATTAATCTATTATGTCTCACAATATCAACCTCCCTTAGCGCCGCCTTCGGGAGGCTCCAGACGAGACTTTATCTATAATAAAATCTAACCTCTCATTGCCTTTTGGCACCTGTGTCCGGTCTTCTCTGGACGGATGGCCGGGCGCAGGATTAGGCGACGCTTATTATACAAGCATTTATTTTGGTGGATATAAATAAATTCTGTCATCATCCATCAACTATGAGAATAAGCCACTAAAAGCTGAAAATAAGTTTAATTAGTAATTAATTTTTAAACAATTACGAATTTATCGTTTAAAAATCGCTTATCGGTTTGGTGGTTTTGGCGGCCACAGCGGCGGGGCACACCCGGTCCCTTTTCGAACCCGGAAGTTAAGCCCGCCCACGTCCCAGCCAGTACTGAGGTACGCGAGTCCCCGGGAAACCTGGAACGCCGCCAACCACCCACACACGACACCTAATAACTATTTTAAAACGATTAAAACTCATAGAGTGACCACTATTTAGGTAAACTAAAAAAATAATTAATGCTTATTCTTTTGTATAATATATGCCACAACCCCGATCGTAAAAAGCACCATAAGCAAGGGTATTGTGGGAGCTGGCTTATTGCTGTTCGAAGGCGGGAAAGCTGACGGCAAAAACTCACCCACTGTGGGTGAAAAACTAACATCAGCCCAACCGTATGGCTGATGAAGCGAACGCGTCAGGACTATATCCGCCCTCATCGGATGATCGCCTACTCCCACTGTTACGGATTCATTGCTTTCAAAATCCTGGGCCATAACGGTATAGTTTCCAGGAGCCAGGTGCTCGAATAGATAATCGACCTTCCGGCCAGAATAATTTCGCCCTAACGAGGCCTGAGGATTATCCGGCAGGTCCACCATATGGCCGTACTGCCAGAGCGATACGTTCACGCCTGATGTATTATAGCCATGCGCAGTTCGAATTTCTCCCACAATAGCTCCGGTATAGGCCTGTTGCTGAGGTGTGAGCGTGGGGACGTGATACCCTTTCAACGTAACATTTACCGGGATAGGTACCGGATTACTGACGAGCTCGCTCATCGAACTTTCATTAACGTAAAAGCTCGTGGAGTTGACCTTGTATCCATCCTTTTCGGCTGTCAACGTATAATTACCAGGATACATAAAGCCGAACATGAAGCCACCTTCTCTAAGATTGCCGCCTACATAATCATTAGAATAGGCGATCCTTGATAGCTGGGGGTTATGCCAGTTACCATACTGGTAATTCGAATACCATAGCTCGCCGTCCTGCCACAGCGTGACCGTAGCACCCGGCACCGGCTTTCCCTCCTCGTCTAGCACGTAGCCGACGACATACGCTCCCGGCACCTTCTTTGCATATCCTGTGTTTGATGCTAACTGAATGGCAAGGCAGGATATACAGGCCAACAGCACGACGATATAGCTAATCCTCATTATCCTCAATGACATCCGACCACAAGTGCCTATATACCAAATAAAATTACACGATTATAAATAGGTTTTATAATGATCTGTAAACCAAAGATAAGCTAATTGAACAAAAAGCAGTATAACGTTTTTCGTTTTTCATATAATAGAGAAAGTAGGGAAAGAGGGCCTACTTCCTCGACATCGCTTCTTTTCCCCTCTTGATCAGCTCACGGACTTTCTGGCCACCCTTCTTACCGATATTCTCGTAGTAGCCCTCGCCGTAACGCTGCTTGGTGGTATTACCACCCTTTCTTCCAGCTTCTTTTACTGTCATCTCTCCTTTGGTTTCTTTTCGTGCCATAGGGTCACACCTAAATATTAACTAAGCGCATATTCTATTGTATGTTCTCCATGTAAATAGCGAAAATAGGCTTTTTTAGCAATCAATGGCGCATATGATACCAAAATAAAATTTTTATCAATATTCAGCACTAATTTGACGAAGCTTTGATTAATTAGCCCTTTGATCAGGTTATTTAGCCTAATTACCCTTCCACGATGCCCCGGCGGAAAGGGCCGTATTGCGAAAAGGTTATTTAATCCCATAGGATGATGTATGGCTCGAAGGTAGAGACATTTGACGCGTTTTTTCGAGGTCACGCACAGGGACGGCGCCGCGAGACTGGGAAGGCTCCTGGTCAGGGGCGGCATAGAGACTCCTTACATCGAGCGGCCGCCCGAGGGTATAATAATGAATGGCGGGAGTGCCCTGCTCAATGAAACCGTTTCCTGCGCCATCGATGCTTTTAATGTGCCTCCGCATGTGGGGCTTCCTTATCGTGTCGGCAGTGAGTTCGTGCAGCTATTCACGCCACCCGTCCGGGAGAATGCCTGTAAAGAGGCGCCCAGGGGGGCGGTCGTTCACCCTGACTGGTTAGTTGAAGGTGCCGATATGTACGTTATGGCGGGCGCCCGTGCCATCGAGGGCGACTCGCGTTCGCTTCTGGAGAGCTTTATCAAGATCAGGGCTTCGGCGATGCCCGATACTGCCCTTTACGTGCCCGCGCTGGCCACCCCAGAGAACCTCTCCTTATTAATTTATATGGGCGCTGACGTCGTCGACGATGTGCTGATCACGGCGAAGGCCTACCAGGGCCTTTACTTGACTGAGGATGGCGAGTTCAAGCTCGATGAGCTATCGGACCTGCCCTGCACATGCGAGATCTGTCGTAGCCGCGCGGCCGATGGCTTGAAGTCGCTGCCTGCGGCCGAACGCTATGCGCTCCTGGCCCGGCATAATTACCTGAAGCTCGAGGAGGAGCTAAAACGCGTAAGGCTCCATATCCGCCGGGGCATGCTGCGGGAGTACGTGGAAAAGCAGTGCCGCTCCCGGCCATGGCTTACCGGACTGCTCAGGCTGGCCGACGCCCAGTATAATTACCTTGAACAGCGCACGCCCACCTACCGGTCCTCGGAGCTTCTGGCCTGCTCGGCCGAATCCCAGAACCGTGTCGAAGTGAGGCGCTTTGCGGAGCGTGTCATGGGACGGTTCCAGGCCGAAGGTGACATTCTCCTTATTATTCCCTGCTCGGCGAGGAAGCCATATTCGACTTCTCAATCTCACATGGCCCTGGCCAGGGCGCTAGGCAAGTACCGGAGCTACGTGCACGAGCTGATATTGACATCGCCCATGGGTGTCGTACCAAGGGAACTGGAACTGGTCTATCCGGCCGCACACTATGATGTTACGGTCACAGGCGTGTGGGACCTGGAAGAGCGGCAGTGGGTCTCGACCTGCCTTCGGGACTACATAGACACGCATCACTTTAAGAAGGTCATAGCCCACGTTGAGGGCCCATACGTGGAGGTCTGCAAACAAACGGGCTGTGACATGGTATTCACATCGAAAGGGCGCATCACAAGCGACGAGTCGCTGGCGAGCCTGGTAGAAGCCATCGGCGCTGCAGCTTCGGAGCTTGGCACGAGGCCGAGGGGCATGAAAGAGACGATGCTGGACATGTTCCGCGGCATGGCCGACTATGAGTTCGGCGCCGGCAAAGGCAGGCTGCTGGTTCCTGATAATGGAATGGTCCGGGGCAAGTTCCCGAGGTTTGTCCTTTTTGACGGTAAAGAGCAATTGTGCTCCATATCGCCCGACTTCGGCTCGCTGTCGCTAACGCTGGAAGGGGCAAGGCGCATGAGGCTCGAGCCGGACTACGTCGTAGAGATCGGCGACTTCATCCCGAAGGGCAGCGTACTGGCGCCCGGCGTCATCGGAGCGAGCATGCAGATCAGGCCGGGCGACGACGTCCTGGTAAAAGGGCCTAAGGCTATTGCAGTCGGCAAGGCGAAAATGAGCGGATATGAGATGACATTGTCCACGAGGGGTATGGCCGTGGAGCTCAGGCATGTGGAGAAATTATCATGACTCAGTTAAGCGACGTGATGCAGGACATAAGGAAGAGACAGCGCATCAAGCCTTATCCGCCTACGGAGCCGGTGGGCTTCTGGACCGGCGAGGACCTGCTGGACGGTAAGGCGGTGAAGTCCAACACCATCATATTCAGGACAAAGGGCTGCTACTGGGCGCAAAAAGGAGGCTGCACGATGTGCGGTTATACCTATGACGCCGCAATCACCCCGCCTACCGTCGAGGACATTTTAGCCCAATACCGCTCCGTAGAAGAAAGGATCGACGGCAGCGTGGTCAAGCTTTTCACCTCCGGCAGCTTTTTCGATAAAAGCGAGGTGCCGGAAAAGGCGAGGGACGAGATACTTTCCGGCCTGTCGAAGAAGGCATCGAAGGTCATCATCGAGACCAGGCCCGAGTTCGTCACTGACAAGGCAATGGAGGACGCGAAAAAGCATGGCGTCCGTCTTGAAGTGGCCATCGGCCTGGAGACATCTAACGATAAGGTCCGCATCGACTGTATCAATAAAAATTTCCTGTTCAAGGATTTCGTTAAAGCGAGCGAGACGGCCGCAAAGTACGGTATAACCACGAAGGCCTACCTTCTACTGAAGCCGCCGTTCCTCACGGAGAAGGACGCGATGGAGGACATGATTAAGTCCGTGCTTGATGCTGCGCCATACGCCGGCACGATATCAATTAACCTGTGCAACGTGCAGCGGGGCACCATCGTTGACGAACTGTTCAGGAAGAACGCCTACAGGCCGCCATGGCTCTGGACCATCGTCGAAATCATTAAGCGCGTGCACGGAAAGACGAACTCCGTGATCATGTCCGATCCGCTTGCGGCAGGCCAGGCACGCGGGCCTCACAATTGCCACGTGTGCGACTACGAATTTGCGGACGCAATTAGAAAATATTCGATGACCCAGGACATCAGGTCGTTCGACGGACTGAAGTGCGACTGCCGCCTGCTATGGGAAAAGACGCTGGAGCTCGAGGGCTGGACGTTCGGTTCACCGTTGATCTATTAGCGAGGTAACGGGCATGGAATTCTACGAAGTTATAAAGAACAGGAAGAGTATCAGGAAATACACGGCTAAAAAGGTGCCGGAAGACGTGCTCGAAAGGATTCTCGAGGCAGCCCGGTGGGCGCCTAGCTGGGCGAACAGGCAATGTACACGATATGTGGTCGTCGATGACCCGGCTCTGTTCCCGAATATCGTATCAGGCATAGTTGTAGGGTGGGGCGCGCCCATGCTCATCATCACCTGCGCCGACCCGTCGAACTCGGGACACAAGGGTGGCAAGGACTATTATATGCTCGACGCGGGCATATCCATGGAGCACCTCATTCTTGCCGCAGCGGCCGAAGGACTCGGCACCTGCTGGATAGGCGGCATGTTCGACGAAGACTCCGTTAAGAGGGCGCTGGATATACCGGAAAACATGAGAGTAGTAGCGGTCACGCCGCTCGGGTATCCGGAGGAAAATCCGCTAAAAAGCTTAGTGGGCTCGGCCATGAGGTCCGCCATCCGCGCCGACTCGCGGAAGCCGATAACTGAGACCGTGTTCAGGAACAAGTACGGCCGCCAGCTCAAATAAAATAACCTTTATTTAGTATCGGATGCAAATATGACGAAGAAGGACTGAGGTTATGTGGAGCGAGATCATCGGAAAGTTCAAGGGCATGCCTTCCCAGGAAAAAGTGGTAAGGCTCTTACTTGAGCGGGGCTTTCAGGTCGACGGGCAGGGCCATGTAGTTTCGGGCAGGATCGAGATACCGCACACGCAGATCGCCAGGGAAGTAGGTGTGGACCGGCGCGTCGTGGACGCGACGACCGAGATGATCCTCAAGGACGATATATTGAAGCGCGTTTTCATGAACATTCATTCCATCGCCTCCTTTAAGGATGTGGCCCCGCTTCTGGGCCTCGGCGTGATCATCATAACTCCCGATAACGCACAGAACATCGGGATCCTGAACGATGTCACTTCCGTCATATCCATGTTCAACCTGAGCATCCGCCAGGCTGTCACCGACGACCCGTTCTTCACCGACGAGCCTAAGATGACCGTCATCACGAACGACGTGATCCCGGGCGAGCTCGTGAGCGAGCTGCGGAAGCTGAAGAGCGTCAAGAGCGTTACGATTCAGTGAGCGGCGTAGGCTCTTTTTTATTTATAGATATAGTTTTTAACTAGACCATACCGGCCTGGAATGGAACTGCTAGTTATTTATATGCCTCTAATACGTGCCATATAAATATAATAAATATATAATATTTATATATAGCATTGTCCGATCGTCGGGGAGATATAGAACATGGATTTCAAGGACCTGGTCCAGCAGCGTTATAATGTTAAAAAGTTCGACGGGAGAAAGATCGACGAAGCGAAGCTCACTGAGCTATTCGATGTAGTAAGATATGCACCGTCCGCCGATAACCTTCAGCCGTGGAAGATCAAGGTCATATCCGACCCGGCCGTTAAAGAAAAGCTCCTGCCCGCCATAATGCCATTCAACCATGAAAAGGTAAAGACCTGCTCTCACCTTCTCGTTTTCTGTGCGAATAAGGAACTTAACGATCACTGGAAACGCCTTGATGAAAAAATGAAGGCTGCCGGGTATCCGGAAGACGTCATCGAGCACATGGCGACGGTGGCAAAGATGATCATGGCCCGGGAGCCACAGGAGAGGCTTAGCCGTTCGCAATGGGATGTGTTCCTGGCGGTCGGTAACGCGGTAAACGGGGCCAGGTCCCTGGGCTTTGACTCATCGCTCTTCGGCGGATTCAACGCTAAAGAGCTGGCCCGCATACTCGAGCTTCCGCCAGGCCTCGTCCCAACCCTGCTCGTCGCCCTGGGATATGCCGCGGATAAGCCGCTGAAAAAAGTACGCTTCACTAAAGACGAGGTGTTCTTCTAAATCATCGGAAAATCTGCCCATTAGATGATATTCGCAGTAAAATTTTATTTCCCTGCCGATTTATTATATGCTGGATCTGTATGTTCGGCAAATTGGAAGAGATCGAGGGTATCGTAATACAAGAAAAGCCTCATCCGTCTATGGATGACCAGGGCCGCGGCGAAGAGCGGCTGGCGATCCGCGACCGCATCCTGGATAAAATACGGTCCATAGCGGGGAAGGAGAGTATTAAGCGATTTACGCCTATTCAGAGCCAGGGCGACCATAAGACGCAGGACATTCTCTTTGTGGTGGACGATGCCGAGTACCTGGCAACGCTACGATACAATAACTCCATGACCGAAGGCCGCGTCGAGGACTTGCGGAAGCAGGCTAAGAAGTGTTAGCGGGATCGGCTATACCTTTAGAAATAAGGTACCTGGCAGCCTTTGCGCTATCCTGGCCATAAAGCGCCAGCCGGGCTATACCATTATCAACATTTAACTTATAGAGCAGGTCGAAACTCTTCAGATACTTATCCGCTATACGTCTCAAACGCTCCAGATCGCCGCCAGACGCATTTTCACTGAGAATGACGATATCAGGCCTGAACACCTCAAAATGCATGCTAATAAGCCGTTCTACGGACTCAGGGAACCACTTCTTCTTCGCCATCGCGACCGTATCCTGGATGGACACGCGTTCCGTGCTTCCGATAAGATTGTCGGCATGGCAGACGATCTTTTCCTCGATGGTCTTCGGCACGTAGTCCTTAGGCGGCAGGCCCAGCTTTTCCGCCTCCTCGGCCGTCAGGCCGGCGCCGATATGGCGCTCCACGATATTGACGATCCTTTCGTCCAAGCCTTCTTTTCTCAGGATCTCAGCGCCGATAATGGCATGGTCCATGCCATGGGACTTCGTGCGGCCGATATCGTGTAAAAGAGCGCCGGCTTCAACAAGGTCCCGGTCGCAGTCGACCTTACCGGCTATCTCCATGGCGTAGTCACGTACAGCGAGGATGTGCTCCATGACCCGCCTGTCGGCACCGTATTTTTTTAAAAGAGCAAGAGCGTCCTGTTTTTTCAAGGAAGGCATC
Source organism: Methanocella paludicola SANAE (assembly GCF_000011005.1). Taxonomy (NCBI): domain Archaea; kingdom Methanobacteriati; phylum Methanobacteriota; class Methanomicrobia; order Methanocellales; family Methanocellaceae; genus Methanocella; species Methanocella paludicola. The sequence goes on along the minus strand of NC_013665.1, from coordinate 1,509,109 downwards.
GTACTTTACTTCATCGCGATCTTGAGCTTCTCGATCCGTTCCTGCAGCGCCTGCTTTTCCTCATTGTTATCGTAGTAGACCATCGGCGAGCCGTCCACCGGGCAGGTGAAGTTCGCGTCCATGGCATAGTCGAACAGGATGCGGTGATGCTCGTCATCCTCGCAGACATAGAACTCGTTGTTCTCGAACTCAAGGCGCCTTTCCAGCTTCTTGATCAGCTTCCTCGTCTCGTTCTTGAGCATGTTCTCGGCGTTGTCCAGGTCGAGCTTCCACAGGTAAGTCAGCCAGCCGCTGTCCTTGTCCCTTTCCCGCCTGTACTCCGCGAGGTGATTTTCATACAATATGTAGAGCGTCTTGCGGACCAGGTTCAGGTTGATGCCGCTGATCTCCTGTACCTTCTCGTCCGTGACCTCCTTATCCGGAACGTTCTCGATCATCTTCTCGACGATCTTCATTCCATCGTCCCCTACAAGCTTCTTTATATAGCCTCTGATCGCTTCATTATCTAAAACGGACACATTTTCACCCTTACGGCATGATCATAAAATATCGTGATATTTGCTAATAATATTTCTTTGATGGCTTATATACGTTACCCGGAACGGGATATGTCCAGGTTTTTCTTGACATAGCTGAGGCGCTCTTTCAGGCGGCCGACCGCATCTCCCCGGGTTTTTCCGGCGCCCATTATGGTACAGATCGCCTCGCCGTTCTCGTAAACGTTACCTTTCCGGGGCACGTCGGCGATCATGGGCTTGAGAAGGTTACCCCTGACTACTGTGTGCTTACGGGCAAACATGATGGCCTTTACTCCATAGCGCTTTATTTTATACTCATGGAGCTTACCGTCGATGGCATCAACGTGCGCCTTAAAGAGATTATCCTCGATAGCAAGCTCGGCCGAGTCGACGGCGCCGGTAAACCGGGGGTTGATCTCCAGGATCCTGGGGCCGTCTTTATTCACGATGAAGTCGATGCCATTGTGCCCGACCAGGCCCAGCGCCGGTATCAGCTCACGAGCGATGTCGAACATCTGCTTTTCAAAGCGGGTCCTGTACGGTGTCACGTTACCGCAGTACCCGAATTCCTTATCCTGTCCCAGCCACTTCTTTCCCACGAGGATCTCGTTCACGCATATGGGCATGGCCTCACTTCCCGTCGAAAGCACGGATACGCTCAGGGGTTTTCCGGTCACGTACTCCTGGAAGAAGTACTCGTCGCCTTCGGGAAGCATCGATGCATCCTTGACCAGGTAGTTCTTAATGCCTCCGCCGCCTTTGATGGGCTTGGCGACGCAAGGGAACGTCACGTCCTTCTTATTCTTATAAATGTGAGGGTGCGGCATGCCGAGCTTCCTCAGCTTTTCGGCCAGCCAGACCTTATTGACCACGTTGCGGGCGATCTTCGGGTCGTTGCCGAGCACCAGCGACGCCGGCAGGTCGATGTCTTCGAAGCCCGAGCCCAGGACGACTTTTTCCGCATGGGTCTGCTGAAGCCATGGCCTGATATCCCGGGGCAGGTCGCCGCTAAACGTAAAGTTTTTTTCGACGCACTGTACGAGGTCCATATCATCGTAATGACTAAGCGAATAAGCCTTATAACCAGCTCGATGGGCAGGGCACGCCATGACCCTGGCATTATAGCCGACGATTAAGACCGACTTCATGCTGCCTACGTCCTTTCCACGTTCTTCCCGTGCTCGCAGGGTATTATCCTGAGCTCGCCGTCGCTGAACGTCTTCCCGAATTCCCTGCCCTGCTGTAGCCAGTCCAGGAACAGGGCCAGCGCAGCTATCTCCGAATGCGGCTGGTTGCCCACCGCGATATTATAATCTGCGAGCTGATACACGTCGCCGGGCACTTTTTCGGCACCTACGACGACCATGACGCCTTTCGTTTTGAACTCGTCCCGGATGTGCTCGATACAGTCAGGCATGTTAATGCCATACATGGTCATGTGGACGACGATGCCGCCGGACTCCTTCCACTTACGGATCTCCGAGCGATAGCCGACGCCGATGCGCACCCAGAACCCGCCGCCCCAGCTCTTATCGACACGCTCGATGCTCTCCGCGACCGACTTATCGTCCGAGGTCAGCAGCATGCCGGCGGCGCCCAGCGCCCGGGACGTGAGCCCGACGTGCGTGGTCACGCGGGCGTCCCTTTCAGGCCTGTGGCCCAGCCGTAATACTACAATATCGCTCATAAATAAAAGAATATAAAGAAAAAAGAGGCGAAAAAGTTACGCCCTTGCCTTTGCCTTCTTATTGAACAGGTCGATGAACGTCTCGCACTCGTCCGCGAGGTCCTTCGAGGCCTTCTTCAGGGCGTCGATCGGGTCCTCGGACTTGCTCGTCCTGATATAAAGGATCGGGTTACTTATGCCCGGGTACACGATATCGTACGTGGCGACCTTGACGGCCTTATCCCTTAACAGGGCGGACTTGAGCGCGTTCATCAGCGTGTGGTCCTCGCCCTTGATCTCGACCTCGATCTCCGTGTCCGTCTTATTTAATACCTTGATCTCCATTAGATTCACCTTAAATGATGCCCTTGCCATAGTCCGAGGATAATTTCCTGGACTCCCTCTTCTCGCACTTCGGGCATTTAAGCTTACCGTTCTCGAAGACGAGGTTCACCTTACAGCGGGGGCACTGCGATGTCAGCACGCCCAGGTTCTTGTCCACGGTGGACAGGCGCATGTTCCGGGTGTCGATGACCTTCGCCTTGACGATGTCCTGGTAGCCGAACTCCCTGGCCAGGTCCTGCACGTACGAGTCTTTCACGTTCGAGATGTGTATCGCTGCCTGGGTGTTCCCTGCTATTTCGCGGTCGAGGTGGCCCTTGATTCGGGACAGCTCCACCAGCGCCACGGAACCCTTGATGTCCGTCACGCGGCCGATGACAATATCGCCCTCTTTCGGGGTGGGCGGAATGTTGGTGACCGGGTCCACGGATACGCTTCTCTCCTTTTTATCATAGGTCAGGCGGCCTGTCATGATGGCATAGATGTTGCCTCTATCCTCGTAAGTGCCCTTTCCCGGCAGGAACTCCTCTGATGTGCCTATCATGTCGCCGGGTATTACAAAATCTCCAATTTCTGGCATGTTCTTTCCCTGCTTTACTTGCTTAATATCCTGTATAGCTCGACGTCTATATACGCGATCTCTTTTGTATGAAATTTAAAGGTGTGCCGGATGGGGAACTTGAGTGTGACGATATCGGTTATGGTACCCCTGCCTGCAATGAAGCCCCTGACAAAATCGGCGGAGCCCGCATTGTGTATGGTGTAAATGGCGGTGCCGATTTCCAGGGCTTTCTCCAAAAAGGGCCTATCATTCCCTTTTTCTTGCGCTCCAAAGGGCGGGTTCATGACCACCGTGTCGAAACGTCCGCAAAAGTCTCTCACGTCGCAGCAAACCCATGCTATGTCCACGTCGAGCTGGCTCGCGTTTTTCTTCGCTATTTCTAGCGCACGTATATCACTGTCAATGCCTATAATCTTTTTTGTTCCGAGCAGGCCGGCGCCGATGGCCAGCACGCCCGTGCCGCATCCCAGGTCCGCGACGCTCCCCTGGAGATCGCCGTTCATGTAGGCGAAATACAGGAGCTCGGCCGCTACGACCGCCGGCGTGGCGTACTGCTCCCGCCGTACGTCCGGGGACTCGAAGCCCTTGACCTGTTCCAGCACCATTTCCAGCTTTCTTTTTTTCATGTGCGCCCGTAGTCCTGAATATATTACTCCTATTTTTATTTTTCTCATCCGGCGTTTGCCATACTGCGGAGTCGGCATGATCTTGCGTCCGCTGAATTTTGTATAACAGGATATATAAATCGAGGTCTTATGGCTTATCATGAAGGGGTGGATGGCAGTTACCTGTATCATATTAGCCCTGCTCGCGGGGACCGCAGGCGCTATGAGCATCGGGGAGACGACAAGGCATTTTGACATTTATTTCGCGGACCCGTCAACGGCCGGCAGCTCCGACGGAGTGGGGCAGACTCTTGAGAGCGCATATGGGGACATAAACAAGTACCTGGGCACGTGCCCCCCACATATCAAAGTGCTCGTCGTGGGCAAAAAGACGATGGACCAGGTCGGGGAGCACGTCGAGGCTTTCTCGGCGTGGAATAACAAATCCAGCGCCATCGTGCTCAGGCAAGAAACAATAAACGACAAGAAATCGCTGAAGGTCGTATCGGGTCACGAGATATGCCATTTGGGCCTCAACAACATCCTCGCCACGAAGGACTCGAAGGAGTTCTCGTGGATGGAAGAGGGTACCTGCATGGTCTTCTCCCAGGAGCCTTTCAGCGATGCGAAGGTGTCGAAATACATCCTCAGCAAGGGTTTTATGACGCCAAAGGAGATCGCTGACGCCGTGAATAACGAGAACTATAATATTACCAAGAATGGCTACATGCAGTCATACAGCCTTATCAAGTTCATGGTGAAAAAATACGGCCCGGACGCCGTGGTCGACATGTACAAGTCGGGACATACGAACTTCGAGAAGGCGTTCATAGAGTCTACGGGGACCGACTTCGGCACGTTCTACGCCCAGTGGCAGTCTCACGTGAAGACCGCCGCATCGGGCAGCCAGACATCGTCCGCCTGGAGCTTCTACCCGTACATCCGGAACGATATGGACCTTTCGGAATTCCTGGCCTGAAAAACTATATGGGGTTGCACGTCTTTGAAACTGGTGCAATTCCCATGATAACCGTCATTTTTCCCCACAGGACCTATTCCGATAACAAGCTGAAGATCAAGCAGATCATCAAGAAGTACGGCATGTCCTGGGACGATAAGAAGAGCGGCTGGGTGAACGAGGCCACCGGGGACGGCGTCTTTATCGATAAGAGCGTGATCGAGATGATCATGGACGACTCCTTTTCGGAAGACCAGCCAATGACTCTTTTCGTCGATTCTGACAATGAGGATTTCATCAAGGAGTTCGAGGCGAAGTGTACTGCGCTCGGCGGACAATTCATCCGCGGCGGCGCCACGGCGGTGCGGCCTCCGTCAACGCCTGTAAAAAAGGAGCCAAAAACGCCCGTGAAGTCTAAGGACATATTCGTACGGGCTGGGCTGCGGGACGCTTCGGGCTGTAACACGGCGGCTTTGCAGGAAAAGGCCTACGCGGACCTGGCGAACATCAGCGCACGATGGGAGCGAAGAAAAGGGCAGCTGCAGGCCGAATATAAAAAGATGGGGCTGGGCGGCGATATGACTGAAGAATTGCTTCGCCGGGAAGAGATCACGTTCAGAAAAAACAACGCCTGCTGGGTCACTGGAGAGTTCCCGGACGACCGAAGCAAGCCCGAATAAAAGTTTTTTGGTCTAACCTGGCGTAGGCCGTTGGAAAACAGGCGCCATGCCTTTGCTGTTGCGATTTTTCGGCGTTATTCGGGCATTTTTTCAGCCAGAAGACAAAAACCGTTATATATTAGCCGGTTTCATACGTATGCTTTAGAGGAGGCCAAGATTACGGCAGACAGAGAGAAGAAGAATTTTGGATTGATCAATGAGAAAGGCGAAGAGATCGGTACCTACAGCGGCGCCCAGCCCCGGGACGCGGCCCTGAAGGTCGCCAATCGCGGCATCACCAGCATCGTCCTGAGGGAGAAGGGCACCAAGAAGCTGCACTATTTCCAGGGGAAGAGAGAGCTCGTATCCGTTCCCGCCAGCGCTCCGGCCTGGATCAAAGAAGCCGCAAAGGACAAGGGCGGAAAGATCTACAAGGCCAATGTCGAGAAGCTTGGCACCACTAACCTGGAATACAGCGAACTTGAGCGGAATCCCAGGGAAATGTTCAAGCTTCCCAAGTCCAAGATTTCCAAAAAATAATACATAAATCGTACATTTCTTTTTCCTTTTTTTTATTTTCTCTTGTTTAATTTGGCATATTGTTATAAACACGCTGATAGATTTCCTGTTAGTGATTATCTATGGCAAAGAGAGAAACCAAAGGAGACATTAGTGTTAGAGAGGCAGGAAGACGCGGTGGCACGACCACCAAGGAACGCCACGGCCCCGAGTTTTACCGGGAGATCGGGCACAAGGGCGGCCAGAAGGTCAGGGAACTGATCGAGCGCGGCAAAGCCTCTGAGAAGTAATCGCTTCTACATCGGGGGCCATTGTGCCTCCGGTAATCCATTATTCTTTTTTTAATGAATAATTACATAATAGAAAGTATTAAATATGTAGTAGTGTATATTCCGCTTAAGGGCTAATCGCCCGGGGCCCGGGAGACCACACCCTATTTTGCATATACCCACCGTACCGATTGAACGGGCCCCACCTCCACTATTATCCGCAGCGGCTCTTCTTCTCTTCTCGGACGTGATCCGTGACGATCTTGCTGACTATCGCGCTAACAGTCAGGCCCGTCTCCTCGCTTTCGTTTTCGAGATACTCCCGGACATACTCCGGGAAGCTGACGGCCACGAAGCGCTCTTCGGGCTCTACCTGCGGGCATTTCTCGGCCATAAGTATCGTTAATATATTGTTTTCGGGGATAAAAAAGCTGAGTGCATGGAGGGTGAGTTGAACACCCACAAAACAGATCTGCAGTCCTCCCCGGACGTGCTCGACTACCGGGCGACGGCGTGGTGGAAGATCGGCCTTAACCGGCAGGAGGGCATCATCGGCATTATCCTCCGTGGTAAGGGCTTCCAGGAGTTACAGCAGAAGTGCTCGGGATGCCAGAAGAACGTCTACGTGGCCTTCCAGCTCGTGGTCTGAGGGGTATGGCGAGTTTTTGGGGCCACTTCAAATGGCCCCGCCATTCCACCAGGGATGACGAGTTAGAGAAGGTGTCCGCGTTAGTGGACAATCTCCTGGCTCAGAATCGGGAATGCCTTATGGTCATAAAGGAGCAGCAGGCCGTTATCTCCAAGGCGACGGAGGTCCTTTCGAAATTTAACGATGTTATGACTGATCATGAGAGCGCAAACTTTGGGGATGTAACGTATATCATATGAAGATTATGTATAACGCCAAGTCCGGACCCTTCCAGAAGGATAGGGGGCGGCTCTACCAAGGGCCGCCCCTCACTCGATTAGTAGTTTTAAGCCTAAACTTTCTTGGTGTTTAAAAAAAATATGGAGACCAGGCCGGGGGTAAGGAACAATCCCCGGACGATTTTTGCACTTAATAAATCGTCCGGACTCCCGCTATATCTCCGGCCTCCAGGGATCTCTTGTATACTTCCCCATGGGATGCATAACCATACATCGTCATGGCGGAGTATTTAGAGTCGTAAATATCGCTGAGACCGTAGGCGTGGCCAGCCTCGTGCGTACCGATGTTCTGGATGTCGAAGGTGGCGCCGGGAAGACTGTATTTCCTATCCTCGCCGTCTTTGTCAATCCCCCACTTGTAGTAGGTGTTGAATACCATATCCGTGTCGACGATTTGCTTATTACTGGTGTAATACCAGATCGTGGTCATAGCAATAACATTGTTATCGGAGATGGCACCCCATGTAACGACGTTCTTATAGTCCGGTCTCCCCATGCTAGCCCTTGCCTTACTGTTCACCGTGGGAGAATCAGAGAAGAGGATGTTGCCGATATTTCCATCCCAGGCCTCAAAGGAATTTTTCACCGCTTGAACAACAGCAGTCTGGGTGAGCGCGTACTTCTTAACAGGGGTGGCCGGGTTTATCGTATATTGCACCGGATAAGAGTACCATTTAAGGCCATCCCATTCATATGCATCCTGAGCACCGTTAGCATCCGGGTCACCTATTTCGGTGAGGAAGTATACAACCTGCGTCAATTCACCGTGCTGTTCCACGACCATGTTCTTATTTTTCCATTCATCTTTGAGTTTGTACTTATCTTCATCATCTGCGGTCGCTGCCGGCATGGCCAGAACCGGCGGAACGAGTACCATAAGCACGATGGCTAGCGCAAGTAGTATAGTTTTTACATTTGTCATATAACCACAAATAGTAACATTGATAGTGGTCATATTAATACCTATACAATAAGTCCCTCCACGATTTATATGGGTTAAATACTGAGATTCAGACCTGTAACGGAGCAATTACAAAATATGCGCGATTTATCTGAGAATTCGGATAACACCACTGCCCTCCCATCGAAGGCGCCTTATTTATCATTTCTAAAACTGGCGGGCAGCCCCCGGGAAATCGATCATGGGCATCCATGATTGTCGTCTTTCAAATTCTAATATGATAAATAAGTAAAAACACCATTGATCTTAAGGCATAAATTTTGATACATTATGTTAGCCATAGTTATGTAACGGCCTTGAAGTCGAGGGCTGCCTTCAAAGCTGCTAACCCAATCAACTCCCACCTCAATGAGTGCAGGGAGGGAGAGTTGAACTCCCAAAAAACAGATCTGCAGTCTGCCGCATTAGCCGCTCTGCCATCCCTGCGCTTTTCATTAAACGCCCTGAGGCGGGCACATTCGTATATGCCCTGTTGCCCGATATATATTTTGCTTTGGGTAATGACTGGCGGGGCAGTAAAAACGGGCTTATAGCGGTATGGCATTAGCTATTCAGGCTCGATAAAAAATATGTAAATTCGTTTTTCGCGAGCTCGCGTCGTTTTTATTGGCGCCAACATGTTCTTGAATCGGCCTGATGAAAAATGCGACCACTACCAGTAGCCATCGGGGCTGTATATACGGCCCTTTTATCGCACCGCCCTCGCATCGTGTTAGCCGGAATTTAATATTTTTGGGGAGGAATAAGCCAGTTATATATACGTTACTGGACAGATATCGAATATTGTTATGTCGCTCGATCAATTGCCTGTTATCGTTCCTCTGAGGTGCGAAGAATGTGGGCTTTTAACCCTCCGCCTAGGGCAGATGAACGGCCCCGAGCGCGGCATATCGAAGGTACCCTATTTTTCTTTCCCTGCCAATTGCCCGAAGTGCGGGGCCATGATGGCCAGGGATGACAGGGCCCTTGCCCAGCTAAATTTATAAAAACATTTATTATATATGTTGGCAATTATTTTTATGGGGTGGTTCATTGGATAATGATAAGTTGCTCGTTTCTCCTCATAAAAATCGATGGTTGCTTGCCGCTGTGTTCGTCGTGATAGGGCTTCTGGCCGTTACCGTGCTGTGGTCGGCTTATGCCGGCATCACCCACCAGCAGGTCATACCGGGCAGTATCGCTAAGGCTTTCGGCGGTGGAAAAACGCAGAAGGTGGCCGTCATATACGTGGAAGGCCAGATGGTCGCGGACAAGAGCGAGGATGCCGCGAAAGGCTCCGCATTCTCCAGCGACATCGTGAAATGCATGCGCGCTGCAACGGACGACCCCGAAGTGAAGGCAATTGTGCTTCGAGTGAACTCGCCGGGCGGCACACCTGTAGCCGCGGAGGAGATCATCTCGCAGATCAACAGGACAAAGGCCGTGAAGCCTGTCGTCATCTCCATGGGCGATATGGCCACGTCCGCTGCCTATTACATATCTTCTCAGGCTAACCGCATCGTGGCCAACCCCGATACTTTTACGGGGAGTATTGGCGTCATCTGGACCTTTAAAAATAAATCTAAAGCTTATGATGAGCTGGGAGTCACGGTCTACGTGGCAAAATCGGGCAACTTCAAGGACATGGGCTCGGAGTGGAGAGGCCTGACAGAAAACGAGAAGAGCTACGTGAACGCCATTATCAACGAGAGCTATGACCGTTTCGTCACTAATGTCGCTAAAGGCAGGAATATGTCCGTCGATAAGGTCAAGGAGATCGCCGACGGCCGGATATTTACGGGGACCACTGCTAAGGGCATGGGCCTGGTCGATGACATCGGGGGCCTCTATGACGCTGTCTCCATCGCCAGGAACATGAGTAATACGAAGGGAAAGGTCACCATCGTGTACATGAATGAGCCTACGGTGAAATAATATCAGGCCCGAAAGGGCCTTTTTTTATGGACGACACGATCGCCGGGATCCTCGATGAGATCTCCGGCTCCCAAATGGCAATATTCATCGGCCGAAACGATACTGGAAAATCAACGCTGATCAAGCGCATCGCCGATGTCGTCGACGTCTCCATTATCGATGCCGATATAGGCCAGAGCGATATAGGCCCGCCGACCGTGGTTTCCCTTGGCGAGCGCAATGATAAAAGTTACCATATGGTCGACGGCTATTTTTGCGGCTCGACGACCCCTGCAAAGCATTTTTTGCAACTCATCGCCGGCATGGCGAGAATGGCCGGGCGAGTAAAGCGCGGGCCAGTTCTCGTAAATACGACGGGCCTTGCGACCGGCGAAGTTGGGCGGATGCTTAAGACGGAAAAGATCAACGCTCTACGGCCGGACGTTATCATTGGCCTTGGTGGCGGGCTTGAATATCTGGATGCATTCGCACGGGCCGGCGCCTCCGTCATACATCTGCCCGTTTATCCTGCTGTACAGCGAAAGACACCTTCTGAGCGGAAAACGATACGACAAAGTAAATTCAAGGAGCACTTTGAAAATGCAGTGACGGTATGTCGCTCTTTCGATAGTTTCTCGGTAGAGCGGTCCTTATTTTTAAACGGGACAAGCTTCAAAGACGGTGAAATGATATTGCATGCGGATATTTCTGACGGGGAAGCCTTAGCCGTCGTCGCGGACAAAAGCTGGGACCCCAAAGCCTTCATAAAATTGAGAAATATCAAAGCCATGCAGGTTTATTCGCCTGAGGACTTCACCAATGTCCTTGTAGGGCTTGTAGACAGTGAAGGAAAATTCGCCGGCCTGGGCATTATAAATCTTATCGACTTTAAGAATGAGGAGATCAGCCTGCTGACACCAGCCCGCTCCTTTAGTGTCATCCAGTTCGGCTCTATCAAGCTCGACCCGAAGGACTTTAACTACCGGGGCTCTTTTTCCGGCCATGTCTATCGTGCTTAAGCATAAATAGTCGCATGGACATTATTTTGTTGAATGACGCTGACCCCTAAGTCCAGGCTTATTATCGCTCTCGACGTGACCGACCGTACTGAAGCGCTGTCCATCGCCGAAAAGCTGGGCGGCGCCGTTGATGCTATAAAGGTCAATTACCCGCTGGTGCTCGTATGCGGCCTGGGCATCATCAAGGACATTAAAAAATACGCGAACGTTATCGCCGATTTTAAGGTCGCCGACATCCCGAACACGAATTCGCTCATTTGCCGGGAGACATTCGAGGCCGGAGCCGATGCCATCATTTGCCAGGGATTCGTGGGTAAGGACAGCGTCAAGGCATGCGTGGACGTCGCCAATAAATACGGCCGGGAGGTCTACGTTGTAACGGAGATGAGCCACCCGGGCGCCCTGGACTTCCTCCAGCCCCACGCCTTCGAGCTCGTCGACCTGGCCTTCCGGGCAGGCGCTTCGGGCATCATCGCCCCCGCGACGAGGCCAGAGCGGCTCGTGGACATACGATGCCGTGCCGGTGACATGAAAATACTCTCGCCAGGCGTAGGCGCACAGGGCGGAGATGCGCGCAAGGCCATCGATGCCGGCGCCGACTTCGTCATCGTGGGGCGAAGTATATATAACGCGGAAGACCCATACGCCGCAGCGGTAAACTTCATTGAGCAGCTTCGCCGATGATGATAAAAGGTCTCTGACCCGTGATGAGCCCTATGAGTCCTGAGGCGTAGACACAAAAACTCTAATTTTTTGATCATTCACGAAATGCTCTAAGTACACTGGTTACACAGTTAAAACACGAACAAACGGACTTAATGGCACGAACGTACACGAAACTAAGTAATTATCCATACGATAGAACTCAGGATCAATAGTCATACGAAGTATTTCAGGTATACGAGTGCCAGGATAAGCAGGGCTCCTACCGCGAATAGTATGACATCGTAGTTTGTCGTTCTCTGAATATCCCTATACTTAGGCTTATCAAGCTCCAGCTTTATCGAGAGGGCGCAGAAGGCGACCAGCGTGATCGCCGTAGGCAGGTCCAGCGTACTCTGGATGATCTCGGAGGTCTGAGAATCGAGCATGTCGTTCGCTGTCATTATAGCAAGAACGATGATGGCCACGTATACGACGAGCAGCCCGCCGGCGATCTGCCTTACAAGCTCAACGTTCCGCCTTGATATATTTATAATACCACCGATATAAAAATAATCAGTTCAGTTTTTATATCTTGCTTATCAATAAATTGGATTCTACAGCATTCAGGGCCATGAAACGCAGCCAAAAATATCGTCTTAGCCCGAGGCAGACACCGAGGATGAGACCAGTACGTTCCGGACGGTCAGGATGGGCACATCCACACTGCTCCTGATCTGCTCCACCGTCGGAGACGACTTACCTTCCAGCTCACCAAGGATAACTACCTTTACATTATGAGTCTCAATATAGTCGATGATGCCCGAGACGGCATCACGGGCGGGATGGAACTCGATGCTAACATCGATGCCGGTACCCTTCAGCCACTCTTCCAGGATCTCCATCTCACGCTTCTTTTCCAGCGTCATCTCATCCGTCAGCTTCTCCCAGATGGGCATGATCATGGGCGTCTCTATGACGTGCAGGATAGTAACGCCGCACTTGTACTCTTTTGCCAGGTCCGAGGCGATGTCGATGATATGCCGTTCATGGGGCCGGAGCTTGAAAGCGATGAGGATCGTGGGATCTCTCTTATCAACGTCCGAAACGATCAGCGATTCTTCCTCCGGGACAGGCTGCCCTTTTGAATACCTGCCGTTTATATAATAGATGGCTATGCCTATCGTCACCCAGGAAACGCCCACGATTAACGTCATTCTCTGCGGAAGCACGACCGCCAGCAGTGAAAAGACGCAGGCGACGAACCCGATCACGCCGGTGATAGGGATCTTATAGTCGTTATTCCGGAAATTCATGTGAATGACTAGCGGCACTTTGTACATCGTATCGTATTTCGCGTTCTTTAACTGGATGAACGACAGGTTGATAAGGATATAGGCGATGAGCGCGCCTAGCGCATATATGCCGGACAGGATATCTATTTTTACGACCAGGAGCGGGAGCGCGAGCGCGCAGAAGATGAAGATCGTGATCCAGGGCGTCTTATACTTCGGGTGAGTCCAGCTTAACGCGCGCGGGAGCAGGTTGTTCCTTGAAAGCGAGTACATTACTCTTGAGGCGCCGATGACGCCCGAATTGGCCGATACGACGCAGACGAGGAAGCCGGTGATGCCCGTGACCAGGACAAGGGCGTTGCCGTAAGTAGGTATCTGGGCCGCGAAGGCCACGAGGGCGTTCTCCTTATTATCCGCCAGTACTCCCCAGCCCACCGAGCCCACTGACAGTACCGAAATGAGCAGGCAGAAGATGACCACGAGCATGATCACGACTTTAATGGCCGCCGGTATGGTGTGGCTCGGCCGCTTCGTCTCCTCCGCCGCCTGGGTGATAGACTCGATGCCGATGAACGCGATGGAGCTCAGCCCGACGGCGTAGGCGAAATTAGCCCAGCTGCCGTGGTCCAGGAACGTCTGGGCCTGGGCGAACAGGAAGGCAGGGTCGAATAGCAGGAAATAGGCGAGGATGCTGATGATAATGATGAGGAACGTGGAGAAGACCATGAGGACGTTGTTCAATATGGCGCTGCCGGCAATGCCCAGCATGTTTATGATCATCAGCCCAAGGATAACGGTCGCTCCGACCATGTACACGTACTGTACCTCGAGATGGAGCACCTGGTTCAGGTAGAACGCGCCGACGATAGAGAATAGCGCGATATCGAGGACGTAAGCCAGGATCAGGCCCCAGCCCGCGACAAAGCTCCAGAACCGCCCGAACGCTTTTCGGGCAAAGGTGGCCGCGCCTCCTGCGACCGGGAACGCGGAGCCGAGCTCGGCATAAGCGAGCGCCGTACACACGTATAGAATGGCGCCGATAACGAAGGCGAGGGGCGTGAGCCCGGCCGCATAGGCCGCGATGACCCCGAGCGCTATGAATATGTCCGCGCCGACGTCGGCAAAGCCCATCGAGAATACGGAGAAGAAATTCAGGTTCCTGTTCAGCTTCATTATCTCAGTCCATGATGAATTCGCCCTTGACGATGTTCAAGGCTTTGTGGAGGTTTGACGTATCGTTCGAAATGGACGCTGCGTCTTCCAGGTTGATGGTGACCGCGAACCGCATGCCGTCCTGAGTCGGGGAGTGGATGATCTTAGCCCGCTTGTAGCCGAATATGTCCAGCTCTTCCGAGATGCGGTTGTATACCTTGTTGACGTCCGCTTCGGCCACCCTGAGCACGATGGCTTCCTGGAGCTTGATATAGTCGGTCTTTGTATAATTGATGACAATGGACCGGGTTACTGTCTGGTTTGGTATGCAGACGACCGTATTGTCGTCCCTCCTGAGGAGCGTGTACAGGCTGCCTATCTTTATCACGCGGCCTTTGTAGTGGGCCACCTCGATGTAGTCGCCGATGCCGAACGCCTTTACGGAAAGCAGGCTGATCCGGGTAAAGAAGTCTTTCAGAAAGCCCTTGATCATGTAAAGGATGACGCCCAGTAGTAAGGCTGACATGCCCAGCAGGACGTAGATGTTCATGGTCAGCACGAAGACGATCAGCGAGATCCCCACGTATACCACTGATATGGTAAAGACCATGCGCAGGGATTCCCTGCTATCCTCCGGCAGGGAAGCGAATAGATTATTGAGTGCGGTGCCCAGGACATACCAGACTATGAATGACACCAATATGATTAGCGCAATATAAACTAATGTTGATTCAGCTGAAATGCCCAGTATTTCAAGGAACATACTATAAAACCAATACCCTTTTCGTATATTTTTTACACAATTTGGCTCTCATATATATTAAGGATATTGTCGCTGATAAGTTTTTTCTATATTGTGACCCCTAGTTCTCTTGATGAAAAAAAGGTCTTCCGGCCGATTTTTGCCGATGTCCCTGGAAGAGATGGGGCGCCTCGGGTGGAGTCAGCCTGATGTGATCATTGTCAGCGGGGACGCTTACGTCGACCATCCTGCCTTCGGCCCGGCCCTTGTCGGCCGTGTGCTCGAGGATGCGGGATACCGTGTGGGCATGATCGCCATACCCGATTTCCGCGATAAGCGCGCGTTCGATGTTCTTGGCGAGCCCCGGCTCTGCTTTTGCGTTTCTTCGGGCAACGTGGACTCGATGGTCAATAATTATACGGCCAATAAGCGGATCCGTACGGAAGACGATTATGCGCCCGGCGGTAAAGGCGGCCTCAGGCCTGACCGCGCAGTCCTTGTCTATTGTAACCGTATCCGGGAGACTTATAAGTCGAAGCCCATTGTCATCGGCGGCATCGAGGCGAGCCTGCGCCGGTTTGCCCACTATGATTACTGGGACGATAAGGTCCGGCAGTCGATCCTGGCCGATTCCCCTGCCGACCTGCTTGTCTATGGTATGGCCGAGAAGCCTATCGTTGAGGTGGTCCATCAATTAAATTCCGGTAAGGCTATTGGTGATATCAAAGGTATTAGGGGTACGTCCACGAAGACCCGGGAGCTGGATATCGAAGGGTTCGTGGAGCTTCCGGATTATAAGGTCGTATCTACCGATAAGATGGCATATGCCCGGGCTTTTAAAGCCTATTCGGATGAGCAGGACCCGTTCTATGGCAGAGTCGTGGTGCAGCGCCACCCTAAGACCATCGTCGTCCAGAACCCGCCGCCCATGCCTATGACCACTGCTGAGCTCGACCACGTCTATGGCCTGCCTTATACTCGAAGGCCTCATCCTTCGTATAAGGAAGAGATACCGGGCCTCAGGACCGTACGATTTTCTATAACCAGTCACAGAGGCTGTTTCGGCGGCTGCGCCTTCTGCGCCATCACGAACCACCAGGGTCGCATCGTCCAGAGCCGCAGCATCGAGTCGATCGTCGAGGAAGTAAAGAAGCTTGTGAAGATGCCGGAGTTCAAAGGGACCATAACTGACATCGGGGGCCCGACGGCCGACATGTACATGCTGGGGTGCGAGAAGCAGTCGAAATACGGCGCCTGCCAGGATAAGCTCTGCCTGTACCCGAAGGCGTGCCCGAGCCTGAAGAGGGACCATGGCGATCTCATCAAACTTTTGAAAGCCGTCGAGTCGGTGCCCGGGGTTAAGAACGTGTTCATTGGCTCGGGCATCCGCTACGACCTGGCGATGCAGGACGAGGATTACCTGTACCATATCTGCGAGCATAACGTGAGCGGGCAGCTAAAAGTGGCGCCGGAGCACGTTTCGAAGGCTGTCACGGATGCCATGTGTAAGCCGTCCATCGAGATGTATGAGCGTTTCGTGAAGAGGTATAAGGAGATCAACCGGGAGCTAGGTAAGGAGCAGTATATCATTCCCTATTTTATTTCGGGCCATCCCGGGTGTACGCTTAATGATGCGGTCCAGCTGGCCGAGTATGTGCGGGATATGGGCTATTATGTCGAGCAGGTGCAGGATTTCACTCCGACGCCTTCCACGCTTTCCACCTGCATGTACTATACGGGCTATAACCCCTATACAGAAAAGGAAGTCTACGTTCCCAGAAGCGTTGATGAGAGACGGATGCAGCGCGCGCTATTACAATATAAAGACCCGGCTAATTATGACCTCGTAAAGAAGGCGCTGCAAAAAGCTGGTAGAAAAGATCTCATCGGGTACGGCCCAAAATGCCTGATCCCGCCGACAAGGCCTCATGGACGAAGGCGATAGGACCGGCAATAATCAAACTTTGCATTCATTAATGCTCTGTTACCTATGGGCGCTGATTTGCTTGGTCGGTATCACGAACATCTCCAAAGGAAATAAACCACTAATTTTTCTTTAAGATTTTACTCACTAAGCCTCTAAGCCTCGACAGCACCGTTAACGCCCGAACTCTCAAACACTCTGGGCAGTGCTCTAAGCCTCTAACGCGCTAACCCGAAAAGAAGTCTCTAAGTCTCTAAAACACGTTTGAAACACTAAACGACATAGCACTAATACTCTAAGAGCCCGGAAGCGTAATGTTTTTTGTTGAAACTTTTGTTCTGTATTCGATTCCTTTTTAGATATATGATTCGATTCGTTCTTTGAAGTACCCGGTGAGCTGGTTCAGGATTATGCTCCAGTTCGGTATCGCTGAGGTCCATTTTTCACTTGTGTCCATGACGATCAGGTACAATATCTTGAACAGGCTGTCATCGGTGGGAAAGCTGCTCTTGGTCTTTGTGATTTTCCGTATGTTTCTATTAAAATTTTCGATCGGGTTCGTTGTATAGATGAGCCGTCTTATTTCGGGCGGGTACTTGAAGAACGTGGACAGGCACTGCCAATTAGTTCTCCAGCTCTTTACAGCGTAATGGTATTTGCCCCGCCATTTTTCCTCGAAACGGCTTAGGGCCAACAATCCTGCTTCCTCGCCTGGAGCCGTGTAAATTTGCTTCATATCGTTGCAAAACTCCTTACGATCCTTATAATACACGTACCTGGTGCTGTTCCTGATCTGGTGAACGATACACCGCTGTATCTCTGTCCTGGGGTACACGGCCCGGATGGCCTCCTCGAAGCCGCTGAGCCCGTCAACGCTGGCGATAAGGATGTCCTCCACTCCACGGTTCCTCATTTCGGACAGCACGGTCATCCAGAACTTGCTCGATTCGGCCTCGCCGATCCAGATTCCCAGCACCTCTCTCCTGCCCTCCACGTTGATAGCGAACACCACGTAAGCCGTCTTCTTGATCACAACGCCATCCTGCCTGACGTTGAACATGACACCGTCCAGGAAGATGAACGGGTACAACGAGTCAAGCACCCGGTTCTGCCACTCCTTGGCCCTTGGAAGTATTTTATCAGTGATCCTGGTCACCATCTCCGGACTAACGTCCACCCCGTACACCCGTCTCATCTGCCCTTCGATATCACGAGTACTCATGCCACTGGCAAACAGGCTGATGATCATATCCTCCAGGCTGTTCGAGAAGGTCTTCTCATGCTTCTTAACAATGACCGGCTCGAACTCTCTATTAACATCCCTGGGGATATCGAGCTCGACCTCCCCGAACTGGCTTCTAACAGTCTTCTTCGAGTGACCATTCCTCATGTTATCCGTACTCTTATTCTTCCAATCATACTTCGAATAACCCAATGTATTGGTCATCTCCGCTTCTAATGCCTCTTGCAATACTCCTTTAATCTCCCCAATGAACGCCTTCTCAATCGACGCACCATCTTTAAGATCGTTATCCTTCAACCAAGCCCTTATCTGCTCTTTGCTCAATAAATTTGCCATCTAAACACTCCTTAACACTCATACGTTAAGAAGTTTCAGCAAAAAACAAAACACTCCCAAGAGCCCGGTCGTTACCCCGCATTTAGGGTATTAGGGTCGTTGGCGATTTAGCCATGCATTAGAGTGTTGGTGCAAGGCTCGTTTAGCGTTTCGAACGTGTATTCGAGTTTTCGAGCCTTCTTTTCGGGTTTGAGGCTTCGGGCGTTCGTGCAATGCCCAGAGTATTAGGGAGTTCGGGCATTGACGGTGTTTTAGAGATTTAGGTTTTAGTGAGTAAAATCTTAAAGAAAAATTAGGGGTTTAATTCCTTTGGAGAGGTTCGTGATACCGACCAAACAAATCTTCTCCACGAAATATCGATTGATTTGATTTTACCAGGGCTAGTTACTCGCCATGTTATTGCCGGTAAAATTATAGATCTGCTCCCGGTTACGCCGGAAAAGCAGTATACGATAAATGAACGGCTTAGAGAGCTGATACTTGAACGTGCCGAACTTACTATAATATATGGTCGTGAGCATCATGGCCGTCATATAATTCCTTCTCTTGCGCTCATTATCTGCCGATTCAGGGATCCTTGTATGATGGATAGCGCATGAGGGCGGCATCCGGGCCCTTATATGTTCAATACTGCCGAAGATGGTCGACGGCGTGTTCAGGCACACCGTAGGCTTGGCGAAATGGGCCTGGCAGATGTTATCCTCCAGGAAACAGCAGGCTCCGTCGTCCCTCCGTAAATACGGCAGAGCTATCGTATTATCGCCTTTTGCCACTTCGACGCAATACTGGCTGTAAAAGCTGTCGGGGTCCATGTTAAGGAATTCGCTAAGCCGAAAGATGTCGTCGAGTGTCAGGGGAACGTCCCTGTCCTTGCAGCAGGCGCCGCACCGCTTGCATTCGAAGCGGCTCTCTGCCCTGTTAAGCTGTAGTCCTGTCGAGCGCATAAGGCCATCCCGGTCGTTAAAATGGTTGCTATCGACAGGTTGACTAATTTTATCCGAAATAAGTGACGTTTTTAATATAAAAAACAATATTTATAACAGTTTATTTGTTCATCGGGTGGGTATGCGCATACATGTCTTTGAGCTCGTCCACGCTGTAATGGGTGTATATCTGTGTAGTGTTGAGCGATGTGTGCCCCAGGAGCTTTTGTATGGCCACCACGTTTCCCCCGTTCTGTAGCATGTGCGTGGCAAAGCTGTGCCTGAGCTTGTGTGGCGTGACTTTTTTGTTGATGCCCGCCCTTACCGCGAGTGCCTTAATATCCCGCTCGACTGTCCGGATATTGAGATCGAATAGTTTTTGCCCTTCCGGGAAGCCGGCGCAGTATGTCTCGAGCTGCGCTTTGAGCACGTCCGGCACCAGTACGATACGCTCCTTTGCTCCCTTGCCAAATACTTTAATAGTGTTTCTGTCCAGGTCTATGTCCTGCTTTTTTATGTTCACGAGTTCGGATACTCTGACTCCAGTGGCATAGAGCATTTTAACGATGAGGTTATCCCGTGGGTCCAGGGCCGTTTCAATGAGGGCCCGCATTTCGTCCTGCGTCAAATATATCGGGGCCTTTTTGTCGATCTTCACTGAGCTGATCCCCTTTGCAGGGTTAGCTGTGATATACTCGTTCTCGACGAGGAACGAATAGAACGATTTAATGATGCTCATTATGTTTGAAACATATGCTTTGGACCTATTTTGTTCGAACATCAGGTGGTTTAGATATCTTATAATCTCGTGCCTGTTTACCTGGTCTAAAGGCTTGCTACAAAATTCCTGGAAGTTGTGGAGTATCAGGCCATATTGTTTTATAGTGTTGGGGCTGGAAGATAATCTCTTTTCATCCAGGAAGATCTGTATGTAGTCCATCAATCCCACCAAAATGTTCTTTTATCCAGCTAGTATATGGTTACTTAGTAAGGCTTCATATTATAAGCCTCTTTTGGTTAATATATTTGGATACGTTATGTCGATAAATTACTATTTATCGACACGGCCCTTATTTTTAGTATTTTATCCTGAGTTCCCGGGGCTTATAATTTTCAAGGGCTAAATTATAGCATAATTTTGTAATAAAGTATGCGATTTTATCTAACATCGCTTAAATGATATATACAATGTATTGTATGTTATTTTATAGCATGTTATCACTAAGTAACCTAGGGTATTACAAAGGCTATAATATAAATAAAAATAACCACATATATTAGTAAATATAATGAAAATTAAACTTTATATATTACTATTAGTTATTAAAGATTTAATAACAATATATTATTATATAACAATTAATAAATATTATACATTTTTAATATAGACTTTATTACACAACAGCATAATATATTAATCCTTGGCAAATGAGATAAAACTATATCTTATACCGCCCGTAATATATACTAACATCAGCAAGTCCAAACAAAAAGCAGGCTATAACTATGCTGTCCGATGCGGAAATAAAAAAAACAAAATACCTTCTCAGCCTTCGTGAAAATCACTTTAACGATGGCATCCGCAATATGGACTTAACCGGCGTCGACCTGAGCAGCGTCGACCTCCACGGAATGCAGATCGTGAACGTCAAGTTCGACAGGGCTATCCTGGACAACGCCAACCTCTATGATTCGCAGCTCGTCGGCTGCAGCTTTAACGGCACGAGCTTCAGGCGCTCCATCATGCGAAAGTCGGACATTCTGGATTGCGCCTTTAATAAGGCATTATTATCCCAGGCTGACCTGAGCGAGTCGAAGCTCTATAAGCTGACTTTTTCCGAATGCGACATGCACCTGGTAAAGATGATCGGGGCCAAGGTAGTCGATTGCGCGTTCAAGAGCTGCAATATGCTGAGCGCCAACATATCGACAGTCTGTATTTCAGGCTCGAGTTTCGAGAACTGTGACCTCCAGCACATGAACGCAGAAAAATCATTTATCGCGCATTCATCGTTCGATAACGTGGAGATGGATTATACTTCAATGAACTATTCAGTGCTCTACGACAACCTGTTCAATACAGTCTCGACAAACGATATGTTAATGGTCGAGACGAAGCTGGACCTGGACAGCGCATTGTTCAGAAAGTCCAGGTCAGTAGATCTTAAAAATATCTCGAAAGGTAATGGATAGTTCATAACAGTTTTTAAACACTGAAGATCCTTAAAAATATAATTAATATAAATAATTATCTATAGTTTTAACAGTTTTATGGCATGGCAAAAATCTATAACAGTAACGTGAATAATATGATTGGATGAAAAAGCTCGACTGGCAGATACGCATAGGCCTGATATTAGTGGTCGTATCTATTGTATTGTATATATTACATTATCTGATATTCCAGAACTTCCACTTCTTATCCGAATATACGCTATTCTATTTTGCCTTCATGCCTATCGAGGTCATCTTCGTGACGCTAGTACTGGACCAGCTTCTCGAATTTCGAGAAGTAGAAGATCGTATGGAAAAGCTGAACATGGTCATCGGCGTCTTTTTTAGCGAAGAGGGCACACGGCTACTAAAGGAATTTGCGGCAAGCGATCCGGACATTGAACAAATACGGAACGACCTGGTCGTCGGCCAAAAATGGACGGACAGGCAGTTCGAGGATGTCAAAAGACGGCTTAATGACCATCCGCACAATATTGATATAAATAAAGTAGACCTGGAAAACCTGCGTAACATTCTGATAAGCAAACGCGAGTTCTCAGTCCGCCTGCTGGAAAATCCCGTACTGTTAGAGCACGAATCGTTCACTGAACTATTACGGTCCGTATTCCACCTTACCGAGGAGCTGGAGTTCAGGAAAGACCTGAAAGCGCTTCCACAGAGTGATTTGATCCATATCGACAAAGATATGGAGCGGGTATATGCCCGGCTGATCGGCACGTGGCTCGATTATATGAAATATATGAAAAAGCGGTATCCCTACCTGTATTCGCTTTCCATGAGGACCAACCCGTTCGACGTGAACGCGTCGCCTATCGTCACTCAGTAGGGTTATTCCCGGCGAACCAGTCCTGAATGCCGCCTTTGTACTCGGATACGTTCTTGAAGCCCTTCTTTGTAAGGATGTTCGCGGCGTCCGTGCTGGCATCGCACATACCCCCACTACAGTAGGTGATGACCTCCTTATCCTTGTCCAGCGTGTCGCTCATTTTATCGATATCGTACACGGGAATCGAAATGGCCCCGGGGATGTGCATTTTCTTGTAGTCCTCTTCGTCCCTGGCATCTACGATAATTACCTTTTTCGGATCGCTCAGGCGTTCCTTGAGCTCGTCCGTGCCCAGTATATTGATCCTGTTGCCTGCCATATGTAAACCACTACATTAATTCTACGCCCGTTTATAAAAAGTTTATTTCGGCCGATACCGCAATCGTTTTATAACTCTCCGGCCGTACTTTTTACGATTATACTAAAATTGAACTGTTAAAAGTGATATTAATGGATGGAAGGACGAAACAACAGCGGGAAACGCTAAGCAATGATTCTTCTGTATTACGAGGGATACTTCCTTTATCCGGCAGCACGTCCTCGTCTCTGGAAGATTCGGGAGGCAAAGCGTTCAACCTGCTGGAGCTGCTGAGAGCAGGGTTTAACGTCCCTCCGGGCTTTATCATAACTTCCGAAGTCTACAGGGAATTCATAATTAAAAATGAGCTTAGCGAAAAGATCACGAAGTGCCTGGCCGGCATCGACGTCTCTAATAAGGACAGTATCGCCTCATGTGCCTCGAAAGTCAGGGAGCTCATTCTATCGGGCGTAATAGATCAAAGCGTTATCGATGCCATTAACGATAAAATCGTCTCATTTAATAACAGTGACCTCTGGGCGGTGCGCTCATCGGCTGCGGCCGAGGACCTTCCCGAAGCGTCGTTCGCAGGCCAGCAGGACACGTTCCTGAACGTAAAAAGCGGGGACATTCCCGAATTTGTAAAGCGCTGCTGGGCTTCCTACTGGAACGAGCGCGCTATCGCATACAGGCAAAACGCCGGAATCGAGCAGTCAGGAATGGCTGTCGTCGTCCAGAGCATGGTGAACGCGTCCGCATCCGGCGTGATGTTCACGAAAGACCCGGTCAGCGGAAATGACAGGATCGTCATCGAATCGAGCTGGGGCCTCGGGGAATCCATCGTATCAGGGCTCGTCGTCCCTGACAGGTTCGTTTACGATAAAAAAGCCTCAAGTATTGTCGAGAGGAATATAAGTAAAAAAACTAAAGGCATATTTTTCTCATATAATGGCAGCACCGCGACAAGCGTGGACGATAAGCAGCAAAATGCCGCCTCATTGAGCGACGTGCAGATAAATGCACTAGCCGAGACGGGGAAAAAGATAGAACAGCATTATGGGGCTCCCCAGGATATCGAGTGGGCCATCCAGGAGGGCACTATCTATCTACTCCAGTCGAGGCCTATCACGACACTAGAGAACGACCAGACGCTCTGGACACGGGGCTACGGCGACGAGTACTGGGCCGACGTCGTGTCGCCACTATTCTTCTCGCTCCTTGGCGATTATCTTTCGAAGTACGTGCTGGACGAGGGCAATAGCATCATGGGCTATAAGGACTTAGCGGGTAAAGAGCTGATCAAGATCCATAAAGGCCACATCTATTTCAACGCCGAAGTCCTCGAAGGCGTGTTCACGTATAACCCTAAATTCTCCAGGACCCGGGACCTCTTGAACTATTTCCCGGAAAAGGATAAGGCCAGGATCGCTAACGAGCCGACAAAGCTCTTCCGCCGGGCGCTGGCGGAAGTGCGGATCGCCCTTCTCGATCCGGACGGCACGATGCCGCTTACGGATAAGGCCTACAAGAAATGGGCAAAACAATTCCTCTCCGAAATGAAGCCGTTCGACATGCTTGACCTTAAAGGCCTTAGCGATGAAGAGCTGCACAGGGAATTCGTCAAGATGGAGAACGCTCTGCTGAAGCATTACCGGCTGATCAGGTACGGCATGGTCACGCACAGCATCGGCACCAACCTTATCGCGAAAAGCTGGCTGACAAACTGGTTAGATGATAGGACGGGGGAGCTATATGCCAGGCTTATTTCTGGTCTTCCCAATAATAAGACCATCGAGACTAATATCGCGCTGGAGCGGCTCGCGAGGGATGCCAGGGCTGACCCGGCGCTCATGCAACTTTTAAAGAATACGCCATCCTGCGACGTCATGGCTAACCTGGAAAGCGATCTGAAGTATAAAAAATTCCTATCCTCACTCGAGCAATTCCTGGCCGACTATGGCCACCGCTCATTCACCAGGGAAATATTCTTCCCGCGGTGGGCGAACGACCCGTCCCTGGTCGTCGATATCGTCAAGTCGCTCGCCCAGGGGAAGGATAGCCGCATCGAGGAGCAGGAACAGCAGCGCCTCGAGGAGCGGCTTGAGACGCAAAAGCTGGTCTCGAAAAAGCTCGGGCTCATAAAGGGCCCTGTATTCAATATCGTATTAAATTATGCCCAGGTATACCTGATCTTCAGGGAAAACCAGCGCTTCTATCTCGACCACCAGATCTACCGGCAGCGCCGGCTCTTTATGGAATACGGGCGGCGCTTCGTGGAACGGAAGCTTATTGAGCGGCAGGATGACATATTTTTCCTCTCTAAAGAGGAGATATTCGCGCTTGCGAAGAGCGGAGATAAGGGCATTAAAAGCATTATCCGGGCCAGGCGCATGGATTTCGAAAGGTACCGGGATACTCTGCCGCCGAAGTTCCTGAGAGGGGGCGTCGACTTTGACGACCCGCAAACGCTCGATGAAAATACCCGGGTGATAAACGGGACCTCATCAAGCCCCGGCATTGCGACCGGCAGGATCCGGATCGTGGATACGATCAGCGCGCTCTCCTCAGTGGAGGATGGCGACATACTTGTCACGCAAAACACTGACCCCGGCTGGACGCCCGTCTTTTCTCGCATCGGGGCGCTCGTGACCGAGACCGGCGGCATCCTGTCGCACGGCGCGGTCGTTTCGAGAGAATACAGGATACCGGCGGTTACGGCCGTACGCAACGCGACCCATCTACTCAAGACCGGCCAAAAAGTCCGGGTCGATGGGAACGAAGGTATCATCTACATACTGGAGGAATAAGCGTTGGATACTGATCTCATACACGAGTTCGGCTCCCACACGGAGTGGAACGAGAGCTTTTACTTTAATTTTTATGATCGTTCGAGCGACGTTTGTGGCTTCATGCGTATCGGGCTTAAGCCGAATAAGAACGAGAAAAGCGTTTTTTGTTTTTTATTATTGCCTGACGGCAGCATCGTTGGCTTTAAGGGTGATACGCCGTATTCCGGCCCTGAGCTTTCGGTAAACGGGTTGACGTTCACGAAGGTTATGCCCGAGAAGCACTGGAAGCTGGATTTTAAGGGTATGATGGTGAAACTTGCCAGCCAGCCACAGCCCGTAAGCGCTACTTTTGACCTGGAGTTCGAGGCAATGAACCGGATGTTCGACTACCGGTCATGCGTAAACGCCGAAAAAGAGGCGATGTCGAAGAGCGTCGTCTCCGAGCACCTTGAGCAGTTCGGCCGTATCACGGGAACGCTCAGCATCGGGGATAGGTCCTATAATATAAACGGCCTGGGAGAAAGAGACCATTCATGGGGCATCCGCGAATGGACAGCGCCGAAAATGTGGATATGGCTTACATGCCAGTTCTCGGAAAAAGAGGGCCTGAACGTCACGAAGCTCGCAGTCGAGCAGGGCGAGGTGGACGCGGGGTTCGTGCACCTGAACGGCATGAGCATGCCGCTGGACGCCGTTTCTATCGATACGAAATACGGTGCTGACGGGGGCCCGAAGTCGTTCCGCATGATAATGAAGGATAAGGACGGCAAGCAGTATTACATTGATGCCGAGATACTCCGGCAGGTCATGATGCCCTTCGATAGCCCGGATAAGAAAGGATCGTCCATCATGTACGAAACCCTGGCCAGGTATCGTATGGATGGTAAGACGGGCTATGGCATCGCCGAATACCTTATTAAAAAGTCATAGGCTCTAACAATGAAAAATAACTATGATGTTATCGTAGTCGGCGCAGGCCCCGCCGGATCCGTAGCAGCTACGACAGCAGCACGAAAGGGGCTCGACGTACTTTTGATCGAGAAGCGGCAGGAGATCGGAGTGCCCGTCCGCTGCGCCGAGGGCGTGATAAAGGCAGGACTGGACGAGTTCATAGAATACGACCCTAAATGGGTATGCGCCGAGGTCCGCCGCGGGCGTATTCATGCCCCCGATGGCAACATGTTATGCTTTTCCCAGGAGGACACTGCCGGATATATCCTGGACCGTAAGATCTTTGACCGCTCGCTTGCGAAAACGGCTGCGCATGCGGGCTCGGAAGTCCAGGTAAAAACACAGGCCACGGGGCTGATCATAGAAGATGGCTGCGTAAAAGGCATAACGGGTAAATGCAGAGGGCAGGAGTTCGAAGCCCGTGCAAAAGTCATCATCGGCGCTGACGGCGTAGAATCGAAGATCGGCCGCCAGGCCGGCCTGTTAGGCCCTCTCAGGCTAAAAGACGTGGAGTCATGCGCGGAATTCCTCGTCTCCGGCATCGACATCGATCCCGACTGCCTCGAGCTATACTTCGGTAATAAGCTATCCCCGGGAGGATATCTTTGGGTATTCCCCAAGGGAAAGAATGAGGCCAATATAGGCGTAGCGAACCTGGCTGACCGCTTAAATGGGGCACATCCCATAGATTACCTTGAACGGTATGTAAGTGAGCATTTTCCCGACGGTAAGATCATCCAGGTCGTCTCAGGAGCCGTACCGGTTTGCAATTTACCCGGCCGCTTATCTATGAGCGGGCTCTTGCTCGCCGGCGACGGCGCCAGGCTCGTCGACCCGCTCCTCGGAGCGGGCATCATGAATGCCATGATCAGCGGACGGATGGCGGGCAACATTGCGGCCAACGCGATAAATGCAGGAGACGTATCAGCAAAAGCGCTGAAAACGTATGACCATGAGATCAGATCGACCATAGGTAAGGCGATCCGTCGCAATTACCGCGTTAAGGAATTCATCGTAGGCTCCAGCGACCTTCAGATGAACCTGATGATCGCCGCAGCCAAAAAACTGAACGTGGAGAGCATCCCAGTTTCAGAGATCTTTTTAGAGGTCACGACAAATGGCCTGCCCATCATGAAAGTAGTCCGTATGGTCAATTAAACATTCCTTAGCAGGGACGCTGCGGCAGCTATCATACATAGTGCCGCCGAAACGAACATCACGTTACTAACGATAGGTATCAGCGTCGATCCCGCCTCGAGTATAGGCCCGCTATATCCCGCCATGGTTAGCTGGAAGGTGACCAGGATGGCCGATATGGATACGCCCAGCGCCATGCCGAGATTCCTGATAGTCGACGTGACGCTGGAAGCGATGCCCAGCTTGCGTGGGGGCAGAGAGCCCATTGTTTCGGTATTGTTCGGGCTCTGGAAGAGGGAGCCCCCGATGCCCGATAGGATGAATATGCCGACAGCGATCATCACGTTAAAGTTCCTGACGAGCAGGCCCATGGCAACGTATCCGAGCGCGGATATTACCATCCCGATGCACGCATAATACTTTGAGCGCGTGCGGTCATAGAGCATGCCCGTTACGGGCGCGGCGATGACCATGACCATGGGCGTCACAAGGTAAAGTATGCCGACCTGGGACGCCGAATAGTGCAGGACGCCCTGGAAGTAGAACGGGCCTACTATGCTGAGCATGAAATTGGCGATGAATGTGAGTATCATGGCCAGCACGGGCAGGGTGAACTTTTTTATCCGGAATATGGATAGGTCCAGAAGCGGCCCGGCACAGTGTGATTCCCTGTATATGAAAGCTACAAAGGAGACTATGGCCAATACGGCTAGTGCGGTGGCTACCGGGCTCATGGAGACATTTTTCCCCAGGTCTCCAAGGAACAGCATTAGCGATACCATGGATACAATGAGAATTGCGGAGCCCGGCCAGTCAATATCCAGCTTATCCGACTTGAGCTCGTTGACATTGAGGTATTTCAGGGAAAGGGCCAGCAGAATGATGCCGATGGGTACATTGATAAGGAAAATGTATTCCCACCCAAGCGTATCTACAATGAGGCCACCGAGCACAGGGCCGGCGATGCTGCCGATGGCAACGGCAGAGCCCAGGAACCCCATAGCTTTGCCCCTTTCGTTCTCCGGGAACGCCTGGAACAGGATTGCGCCGCTTATGGAAAAGACCATGGCCGCCCCGAACCCCTGTATCACCCGGCAAACAATGAGCATGATGAGGCTGGACGACAGGCCGCAGGCCAGAGAGCTCAGGGTGAAGATGGTAAACCCTACCATGAACAGGTTTACCTTGCCGAAATATTCCGAAAGCCTGCCGAAAATGAGCAGCAGGCTGGTCATGGTAAGCAGGTATGCCGTGATCGTCCATTGAGAGGAGGAAACGTCGACATTGAAGTACGCAGTAATGGTCGGAAGGGCGATGCTCACCACGGTGCCGTCGATGACGGACATCATGATGCCCATGAGCACGATGACCATGATGATATAGCGGTTTTTATAAGCGCCCGTGTCTTCGTTTATTATTTCCGTTATCATTGTCGGCATTCGAAGCAAATACTGGTTGCCGTCATATTATAGTATCGTTCACTCAGATACGAGTAATTAGCTTTTTTACGCTTGAGCGCATGATAGTAAGTGATCGATATGCCCGCAAAGAAAGAAGCACCCGAGAAAGAAAAATTGATCGGAAAGGCCATAAAGATGAGCGACCTGGTCGGCTACCAGCCCGGCTCGGTCGTGAGCCGCGAGGTCATCAATAAGACGACCGGTACCGTGACTATCTTTGCCTTCGACGAGGGCGAGGGACTGAGCACGCATTCGGCCCCGTTCGATGCGATGGTCGTCGCCGTGGACGGCGAGGTCGAGATAACCATCGACGATCAGCCCAATCACCTGAAGGCCGGCGACATGATCATCATGCCCGCGGGCCATCCTCACTCTGTCAAGGCGCTAAAAAAATTTAAGATGCTCCTGATCATGATACGGTCAAAAGAATAAAAAACTGTTCCTATTTTTTCTTTTGTTCTTTTGTCTCCCCCTTCTCTTTTCGGGTTTTATTGACCGTAGCGGCTGCGATGCGCTTCGCCGTCTCTTCCGGACGGCCCTCTTTCTCCATCTCGGACTTCTTTATGTGCTCGTACTGGCGCTCCCGCTTAGGGCTCCACTCCTTTTCCGGCATTTTAGTTCACCCATTCATAGCCTGGCACGCAGTGTTTAATATAATTCTCCGTTTTTTTGCGGACAACGTTATTATAATAATGTGGGACGAACATATTTTACTTGATGCCTATGGAATCAAACGTTGAAGAGAGTATCGGCAAGCTTCAAAAAATGGTTGAAGCTGACCCGAATAACCAGGAAGCCCGCATGATGCTCGGCCTTGCTTATGGGACCCGGGGACAATACCAGGAAGCGATAAAAGAGCTTGAAGCCGCGGTGAAGATGAAGCCGGAGAACCCGGAAGCCCACTTTGACCTCGGACTTGCCTATAATATGATGGATGACCTGGACAATGCTGTAAAAGAGTATAATGAGACATTACGCTTAAAGCCAGATCATCTCGACGCCATGTTAAATCTGGCCAATGCATACCTGGCCATGGGCAACGCTGACGATGCGCTTGGCTTATTCAAGGACATGATCGCTAAGAACCCGGAGTCGGCTGAAGTTTTTGCGAGCTTCGGTGTTGCGCTGGCCTCGGCCGGATACCTCGACGATGCCGAGGAGATGCTGAAGAAGGCTATCGCAAAAGACCCGCGCTCCTTCGACGGGCACCTGTTCCTCGCCGGCGTATACATGGATAAGGGTGAGGTCGACGACGCCATCAAGGAGTACCGCATCGCAGCAACGATATCACCCGAGGAGCCCTCCGTCTTCTATAACTGGGGCTTTGCGCTGTCGGAAAAAGGCCTGACCATGGACGCCATCGAGAAGTACCAGATCGCCGTCCACCTGGACCCGGGTTTTGTCGAAGCCCGGTATAACCTTGCCTCGATGCTGGCAAAACAGAACCGGCTCGACGAGGCCATCACTGAGCTAAAGGAGACCATTAAGGCCGACCCATCCTTCGCTGACGCTCACAACATGCTGGGCGTTATATATACGGCTAAAGAGTTCACCCGGGCTGCTATCAATGAGCTCGAGGAGGCCGTGAAGCTGGATCCTGACTTTGCCGTTGCCTATAATAATCTGGGCATGGTGTACTACGGCCAGGAGCAATATGATGAAGCTATCAAGGTTTTCGAGCAGGCGCTGAAGATCGATCCGGGCTACTTTGAGGCTCAGAATAACTTGAAGAATGCTCAGGCTAAAAAGTTGAACAAGCCCTAATTTTTTTATTAAATAATAGCTGTCTCTATTAGCCACTTTCGCTCAATGGTTTGGTGTTTTTGTGTCTATAACCGAACTATTAAGCGTTTGTCGATATACCGGTCTTGTCCAGTATGTTGTTGAATTATGGTTAAGTATATCCTTTTCAAATGCCTATTCTGGACAGTATGCCGGTGAAACGTGTATGTATCTTCTGCGGGTCGAGCCCCGGGTCAAGGCCCATATATTTAGAAAAAGCCCGAGAAATGGGCCGCGTGCTGGCTGAAAGCCACATCGGGCTTGTCTACGGTGGCGGCAAGGTCGGAATGATGGGCGCCGTGGCAGAGGCGACTATGGAAGCTAAAGGCGAAGTCATCGGCGTGATACCTGGAGATCTCGTAAGAAAGGAAGTAGCCTTTACCGGGATAACGGACCTTCGAGTAGTTAATTCTATGCACGAGCGTAAGGCGCTCATGGCCCAGTTATCAGACGCATTCATCGCACTCCCCGGCGGCCTGGGCACGATCGAGGAATTCTTCGAGATACTCACTTGGGCGCAGCTTGGCATCCACAAAAAGCCGTGCGGCTTCCTGAACGTGGACGGCTATTATGATAAGATGATCCAGTTCATCGATTACGCCGTAAGAGAACAATTCATCGGTCCCGGAGGCAGGTCGCTAATACTTGTAGATGACGACCCGATGGCATTATTAAAAAAGTTCCAGGCCTACCAGCCCCCGACGATCGACAAGGCGGCGTGGGCGCTGGCGCTAGCGAATAACCATATTTCGAAGACTTAGCTGATGCCCTTTTTTGCGAGCGCGTCCTTCAGGAAGGCCTTGAATCTCTCCATGTCTTCAAGCGTGCTGAAGCCGCCGTTCGCCCAGTTGTCCTTTCCTCCGCCTTTGCCGTTAAATGAGACGAGATTCTCTTTGAGCATCTTACCGCAGCTAATATCGAATTTACCGCTGTGCGCAAAGAGCAGGCGCTTATCGGGGACGGACGCCAGGATAACGACGAATTCGCCCGACTCAAGCAGGTATTTGGCAAGAGTACCGATGTCGGCAAAGCTCTTATCGCCATAGGACCTATCGATCACTTTTGAGGTAGCCGAGGCTGAGATCTCCTTCGCTTCCACCCGGAGCATCTTATCCTTGATCTCCGTAAGCTCTTTCTGAGTATTCCTGAGCTGTGCGGCGAGGGCTTCCGTCTTCGCGAGCACATCGCCCTCGGACATACGATAAAGATGAACGAGGCCAGTGACAATATCCTGCTTAAACTGGTAGTCTTTTAGGGCGCGCTTCCCGCATTTAAAGTATACGCGGGTCTCGGCGCCCCGCTTCTCCGTCTTAACGATCTTTATAATACCTATCTCGCCTGTTCTCCTGACATGGGTACCGCAGCAGGGCGACCGGTCGATAGAGGTGATCTCCACGATACGGACCTCACCCTCCTTAGGAGGGGTCTTCCGTAATGTCATCTCGCTGGCGACTTCAGGCGTCACGACGCTGATCACGACTGGCAGATCCTTATAGATATAGGCGTTAACCTCTTCCTCTACCGTCATAAGCATTTGTGCGGGCATATCCGGCATAGCCACATCAATAGAGAGCTCATCCATGCCCATGTGCAGGCTCGACGTCTTACACTGGTACAGCTTGAATAGCACGGCCGAGAGCAGGTGCTGGCCGCTGTGCTGCTGCATGAGGTCGAACCGCCTGTCAAAATCAATAATACAGGATACCGTTTTATTAGCAGGGGCTTTGCCCAGCACATGAACGACGTGCCCATCCTGCTCGATAACATCGTCCACGGGTATCCCGTCGATGGTGCCGCGGTCCGACGGCTGGCCACCGCCACCCGGGTAGAACGCGGTCTCGCTCAGCACGACCCGAACCGACCCTTCCCTTTGCTCGATACTGACGACGTCCGCCGTCCACTCCGTCGTATACGGCGAATCACAATAAAGCCGATGCTCCATATTGCGAAGATGGTATGGCCTCAACCATCTTGATAGTATCGATTAAAAGAAGAAAAGGGCTCAGGTATATACCGTATTCGTATCTGTGAAGAATTGATCGAGAATAGTTTCGCTGGTGATCTGCCACCTGCCCTCATAGAAAATGATAGATACGGCGCTGTCGACCGGGTGCTCCTTCATGATGAACTGTTGCTGCCTGTAGTCGATGGGGATATTGATAAAGTCCTCCTCATCGAGCTGGACTTGAGCAAAAACCTGTTTGTTGAACGGGTTCCAGTGTTTAGTAAAGCCTTTCAACGTGCCCAGGATGGGCCTCATGACCAGGTTCTTCTTCATCATTCGCCACCTGTATATTCACTTGCTAAATAATTGATTTGGATATATACGATAATAAACATTTCGATATAATGTTAAGTATTGTAAATCTTTGACGATTTTCATTCAAATTAACGAAAAAGCCTATCAAATCAAACAAATTGTTCTTAAAACGATAATTCTTTTTACACTATAGAAAATAAAGGCGAAAAAACAGCGAAATATAAATAATATATTTATACTTAAATAGCCTGATGCAATGCCATAGCATTTAACCTTTCAATAACTATTTTACCAGCTTTACCTAATTATAGCTCGAAGGAACATGAACGGCCAGTATAGAAAAGACATCAGGCCCGGGCTTGAAGTAGACATCGTCCTCAAGCAGGACCAGCGAACGGGCAAAAGGACCCGGGGCATCGTTAAAGAGATTCTGACTAATTCATCTTTTCATCCTCATGGTATAAAGGTCAGGCTGGTAAGCGGCCAGGTGGGCCGCGTCCAGGAGATCCCTGGCTCAAAAGAGTAAAAGCCTTAAAAATTTTTATGCTAAATTGGCTCGTTTGCCATTCCCGAAGAAGCTCTGATCACGTCGAGGTATGATCGACCAATGTAAAAAAAATTTAAGCCTGCTTATTTTTTAGGCGCTGTGATAAGGTGCGATAACTGTAGCGTCTCAAGCAGGTCTTCTGCCCGCATCGCAAAGTCCAACTCTATGTCCTTGATTAACGCCACCTCGTCGAAGCCAAAATCCTGCTCCATAATGGCGTTTTCTATTTGCACAGGCGCCTTTTTCATGATCGTCTCGATATGGCGCTTGCTATTCAAAGCGATAAGCTCATCTATCGCTATTCCTTTCATCTAATGCCCCCTTTTGTTTTGCCATATGTTTATGACTTATAGTACATATAGCATGCGATAATTATTCCAGAAATAACTAATCTAATATTTTTTATAATGTTGCTTGCCACCACGTGGGCCGCCCTTACTTTTTAAATACGTTTTCGGGGGGTATGTTGGTGGTAGGCAAGGTGGGTATATTGGTTTATGCGGGCGGCCCCTATCATTGGGAGATTCTACAGTAATCTATTAACATGTTAACTTTAGCAATATAATGTATATCTATACTAATGGTTAAGATGTTATTGGTTATATTAGGTATTTACCAAATTAAAATTAGATGATTTATTATTCTGGCTATCGATTACCAGGGAAAAATGTGGGGCTGGAGAGATTTGAACTCCCGATCGACGGGTCTCTCCGATGATGTAGGATTTCATCCGTGGGTGATTTTACCGCGTGGGTATTTCACCGAGAGCGCTGAAATCAGCGCTCCAACGGTTCCTCATAAACCGCCCCGTCGGGCAGCTTCAGGTGACCCGTTGCTCATCATATTTCTGCCGGCCCTTGCGGACCGGCCACCGCTGGAGCCCGTCGCCATACCTGGCTTGGCCACAGCCCCACTATACCGTTTATTATAGACCAGCGAGGTCTTATAAGTTTTTGTTGGTTTTAGACGGTTACTTTTTTATTGGCTTATACGTTTTTGAGCGGGCCCGGGGGGATTTGAACCCCCGACCCCCGGCTTAGAAGGCCGGTGCTATGTCCAGACTAAGCCACGAGCCCAACGCCGTCTGCGACCTTTTTTCATAAGGGTAGTGGTAATGTATAAACATTGCGGTCATATCAGGCTAAGCCCCTCTAAAAATAATAAGAATGCGCTAAGACTCTTTCAGCCTCAAAGCGGCTCGAAGCTAGCTCTAAGTTCTCTAAGATTTTTATATAATTAATTATGTCTTCGTGTCGCTTTAGGCCCGCTTCGAGTAACTTCGTGGCTGAAACGGTCTTCGTGCATTCTTAGAATATTTTTGAGGGGCTTAGGCGGTCACGGTCTGCGCCTGCTGCTGCCTGATCTTAGGAAGCACGTCCCTTCCATAGCCCACGATAAAATCACGCTGGTCCGGAC
This sequence comes from Methanocella paludicola SANAE, assembly GCF_000011005.1. Classification (NCBI taxonomy): domain Archaea; kingdom Methanobacteriati; phylum Methanobacteriota; class Methanomicrobia; order Methanocellales; family Methanocellaceae; genus Methanocella; species Methanocella paludicola. Next base: position 1,474,253 of record NC_013665.1, on the reverse strand, counting down.
CCGCGGAATGGAAGTACAGGTGCGTGAAGCCCATGTCGATGAACTGTTGCACAAATTTAACGTGCGCTTCGGGGTCTCCGGAAATGCAGAGCTTTTGCCGCAGGATGTCGTTACCGATGACGGAGCCGTTCTTGGCGGACTGGGCGGGCGTATACAGGCGCTCGTTGAACATCGCGGGGACCATGGCGCCGGCCCAGTACTCCTTGAAGCAGCGTGCTGCAGAGTCGAAGTCGTCAGTATAGGCGACGCTGACCTCCAGAAGCCTTGGCATAGTAGACGGATCTTTTCCCATGTCCAGGGCGCCTTCCTCGAAGTTTTTAACGATCTGCTTCAGGGTATTCGGGTCATTGGCGACCGTGATTAGGCCATCGCCGTAGCGCCCTGCGAATGCGGCGCTCTCTGGCACGAGAGACGAGACATATATGGGCAGCTTTGACAGGGGCGGCGTGTACAGGCGGGCTTTTTGTGTCGAATAATAAATTCCGTCGAAGGTCACCTCGGCGCCGCTCCAGAGCGCGCGGATAAGCTGCATGGCCTCGAGCATCATCGACTGGCGCTCGTCGTAGCCGGGCCACATGCCGGCCGCCGAATACTCGTTCAGCGCCTCCCCCGTGCCCACTGCAAGGTAAGTCCTCCCTGGCGCAAAATTATCGATGGTCGCGGAGGCCTGCGCAATGATAGAGGGATGATAGCGAAGGATCGGGCACGTCACGCCCGGCCCCAACTCGATGCTCTTCGTCTTCACGGCAGCGGCGCCCAGCCACGACCAGGTAAAGCACGCGTGGCCCTGCTCAGACCACGGATGAAAATGATCGCTCACATCGACCGACTCGAAACCGGCATTCTCGGCGGCGACGACATAATCCAAAAGCTCGTTGGGCTGATACTGCTCAGGCCCGGCTTTCCATCCCAGCTTCAACATTTTTATAACCTCATAAGCCGGTGGAAAGTTAATATGTAAAAAATGATGGCGCGGAAAAAGTAGGGCACTTACTTGTACGTAAGGCGCTTACTGGTTTTTCACGTACATGAACGCCTCGGCCTGCGACCTCGTATCGAGCGCCGTGGCCTTCACTTTAACGCGGCGGTACGAGCCCTCGCCCACGCCCTCGAAAAAGTCTAGCTGCCTTAATTCCATGAGAGTGATCCCTTTAAGCAGCATGCCTCTCATGCTGGAGCGCTCATCTCTCTCGGCGCTCTGGGAACCTAACGCTTCGTCATAGATCTGCCGGTAGCCCATCGCCTTCGCCGGGTGCATCTCCGGGATCCTCTTGATCAGAGAGTTCAGGCGGGACTTGTCCATGAGAGGGCCATAGACAAATAAGTTAACGGTCTCGTCGGCCATCAGCGCGCCTCGCAGAACTTGACATCGATGATCTCCACGTAGACAGGCTCATAGAGCCCTCCCATTTCCACCTTTTTGATCTTCCCGATCGATATGAAGCCCATCTGAGCCCTGGCGGACATTGTCTCCATCTCCTCATGGTGGCTCGAGGATGCATAGTACACATGCTGCATGTGAGTATCGAAGCCCTTTATAGTGGCGATAGCACCGCAAAGGCCAGGCGTCAGGTCCGCCGGCGGGACCTCGCATAAAAATACCGTGTCGCCGACGTTCAAATGGGAGAACGCAATGACGTTATTGGCGCTGTGAAACTCGAAGGTGCGCACGTGCCGCTTAGACAGCTCACTTAGCGATTCCTTGCTAAGCCCGGTTAACGCTAGTAGCCTCATGCCATCACCCGTACATGCTGTAGTCCTTCGGTGGCTTTGCCTCGGCTTCTCCTACCTGTTCCGACAGCTTGTGCATCATCTGCTCGATCTGGTCGGCTTCCTTTAATAGAATGTCGACGTTGATGTCCCAGCTATATATCTTAGCGAGCGCTTTTACTAATTCCGCGGCCGCCCTCGGGTCGGGATTAGCGCTCCTTGTCTCTCCGAGCATGCAGACCGCCGGGATATTATGATTCTTACACTCGTTCATGATCACCCCGGGCACGCCGGATATGGTCCCGACCTCGAAGACCTGAGCATTATCCTTAATCCTTTCGAGGTCTTCCGACGTTGCGCCGGCGGCAAATACCCTGTGCTCTTCTCCGGTCGTGGCCAGGCCGGCGATGGCGATGATGTCTTTGGGATTCACGTCCTTAGCCCAGTTAACGATACTTTTCCCCACTTCACCGCTTATCACAGGGTCGATAGGTATATCGGAAAAGACGATGACGATCTCCCGTTCCGGGTTCTCGTAGAGGCGGACGGGGTTTTTTACGAGCCCGCCATATACGATGGCAACGGGAGGGAACAGCCTGGACTCGACATAGCCGCAGGGTATCATCTTGAACTGGTCCATGAGAAACTGGGACACGATGTTGCCGACGAGGCCCATCCCGGGAAATCCGCAGATAATGGTCGGGTTTTTACACTCCAGTTTTTCCACGTTGACCTTGACGAAATCATCCATTTTATCGGGCATCTATGAATAATTTCATCCGGAGGCCTATAAATGTATCCCGATATATGGGATATCTCAAATCTCTATACGGGATATATCGATGTCCGGGAATATGCCCAGTTAGCCCCCGGAACTTCGTGCCTTGAAATCGAAAATGTTTTTTACTCGTAAAAAGCAACATAGCATGGGTGAAAATATCAGCGAGTATAAATTCAAGCGCGGATTCAAACCGGAAAACGAGCGCATTCGCGGCATCATGGAAGATATCTTCGAGGTCAAGCCCGCGGAGAACGGGGGCAAGCTGACCTTGAGATATGGCGCCATAAAAGAGCTTAAAGCCTGGGTCGAGGACAAGAAGCTCTTCGTCGAGACCAGCTCGGATCTTTCGGTAAAAGATGAAAAGCTCATCCTCGATACTAATAAGCGGTTCCGGGACTTCCTCGAGGAGGCCACGGGCTATACTGCCAAGGAGCGGCTTAAGGCTGCGAAGAAGGCAGTCGCTGGAGAGTAAGTCTATTCTGATGAATAGATATATATAGGCCTCACGGCCGTCATATCTTCTTTTATAAAATGATCGATCACGCGGTAATCTTTAGATCGTTGAAGCCTGAAGAGCTTAAGATATTAAGGGCTGTCGAGAATGGCATGAAGACCCACGAATGGGTGTCCGTCGAGGATATGGCTTCTAGCTCGGGCCTGAGCGAGAAAGAGATCGACTACCGCCTTAAGAATTTGACGGACCTGGACCTTTTGGAGCGCTTTACAGGCCACTATGTGGGTTACCAGCTCAAGTATAATGGCTACGATATTCTGGCCATTTCTGCTTTATTGCGGCGTGACACGATCAATTCGCTGGGCGGGCTCGTCGGCGTTGGAAAGGAGTCCGTCGTCATTGCAGCTATGGGCCGGAGCGGCATGCCTCTTGCTATAAAGTTTCATCGGGAAGGGCGCACGGCCTTTAAGCAAGTCAAGAGAAAGCGCGAGCATCTCGTGGATCTGCATAACACGAACTGGCTTTACGCTTCGGCACTGGCCGCGAAGCATGAGTTCGAAGTGCTAAAAAAGCTCTATCCTGCAGTGAGTGTTCCAGAGCCCTTCGACCAGAACCGCCATGCCGTCGTGATGGAGGTCGTCGAGGGCCACGAGCTGTCGAGAGTTAAGCTAGAGGACCCGCAGTGGTACCTGGATCGTATCATCGAGCAGCTCGAGCTGGCATACAGGAATGGCTACGTCCACGGCGACTTTTCGGAGTATAATGTCATGGTCAGCGAGAGCGGTGTTACAATAATCGACTGGCCCCAGGCCGTCGCCACAGGCACAAAAATAGGCGACCAGCTGCTGGAAAGGGATGTCCGGAACATATTGACGTATTTTTCTCGTAAATACCGGATTAGAGTATTTACTGAAGAGATTGTTAAAAAAATCAAAGAATTTAGTTAATCTTTATCATATTATTACATAATATGTCGAAGCTATCCTGGTATGCCGTCGTGGCGTGTCCTTAACCACAGGGGCGCAGAGCGCACGGGAGTTTCACGGAGACTTTTTTATAATTTGAGGCACGGAGAGCTCGGAGGTTCATTTTTGTTTTCCTGGGGCACAGAGATTGTAGAGGCACTGGTGGTGAAAAATGGTTTATAGGACCATTCGTTTTATGCCGTTTTTTATCAGCGGTGCGTTAAAGTTGATTAGCAATCCAACTCGTTTTCCTGTTATTTTCATGTATGTTAGTAATTGTTGTTCGTAGACGGGGTGGAGTTCTTTGACTGATTTTACTTCCACGATTACCTGGCCTTCAACGAGTACGTCCAGGATGAGGCCTCGTTCAATGTATAAACCTTTGAAGTCGAGAGGCACGTTAATCTGTGATTCTACCTTTATGCCTCTGAGTTTTAATTCGTGTATCAGGCATTCCTCGTAAATGCTTTCGAGCAGTCCCGGCCCGAATGTCGTATGCACGACGAACGCTGCGTCAACGATCTGTCCGGTGATCTTATTAATCTCATTGGGTATGGGGTCTCTTGTCAATACGTTGCTCATAAAGGGAAATATGTATAATAACATAAAAACTTTATTTCAATATTTTGAAATCATATATTGTGTATGAATTGTTTATTCGTCAACCCTGCCTCTTTAAACTCTGTGCCCCAGGAAAGCCAATAAACCGGGCTCTGTGACCTCTGAGCCTCCATCTATAAAAAAAGTCTCCGTGAACTCTGCGCTCTCCGTGCCCCTGTGGTTAAGGACACGCCACTAAGGCATAACTAAAAATTTATGGATATAAAAAAGTATACAAAAAATTAAAGAAGCGCAGGCTTAAAAGCCCGCGTCCTTCCGCATCTGCTCTGCCTTATCGGTCCGCTCCCAGGTGAAATCCTTATTGTTACGCCCGAAGTGCCCGTAAGCTGCCGTCTGCCTGTAGATCGGCCGGCGCAGGTCGAGCGACTTGATGATGCCCTGGGGCGTGAGCTGGAAGTTCTCCCTTATTAATTCCACGATCTTCTTGTGGGAGATCGTGTTGGTGCGGTACGTGTCCAGCATGATGGATACCGGCTCGGCGACGCCTATCGCGTATGCAAGCTGTACCTCGCAGCGGGTAGCCAGGCCGGCGGCCACGACATTCTTGGCGATGTAGCGAGCCATATAGCAGGCAGAGCGGTCCACCTTCGTCGGGTCCTTGCCCGAGAAGGCGCCGCCGCCATGGCGGCCCATGCCACCGTAGGTATCGACGATGATCTTACGGCCTGTGAGGCCAGTATCGGCGTGCGGCCCGCCCAGCACGAAACGGCCGGTCGGGTTTACCAGCACCTTCGTTTTCTTGTCGAAGAAGCCCTCGGGTATGACTGGCTTGATGACGTGCTCGATCACGTCGCTCTTGATCTGGGGCTGCTCGACCTTCTCGCTGTGCTGGGTCGAGACGATGATCGTGTCAACGCGCAGAGGCCTGTCGTCCTCGTACTCGATGGTGACCTGCGTCTTGCCGTCCGGCCTCAGGTAATCAACTACCTTGTTCTTCCTGACCTCGGCCAGCCGCATGGCAAGCTTATGGGCCAGCATGATGGGCATGGGCATCAATTCAGGCGTCTCGTTACATGCGAAGCCGAACATCATGCCCTGGTCACCGGCGCCCTGGACGTCGACGCCCATCGCAATGTCCGGCGATTGTTCGTCAATAGAAGTAAGAACGGCGCAGTTCTCGCAGTCGAAGCCGAACTTCGCGCGAGTATAGCCGATCTCCTTGATGGTATTCCTTACGATCTTAGGAATATCCACATAACAGTTAGTCGTGATCTCGCCAGCGACGACTGCCATGCCCGTGCTTACGAGCGTCTCGCAGGCGACCCTTCCGAGCGGGTCCTTTGCCAGTATGGCGTCCAGGACCGAGTCAGATATCTGGTCGGCCATCTTATCCGGGTGGCCCTCAGTGACGGACTCGGAGGTAAAGAGGTGCTTTTCTAAGCTCATTAAAATTCATCCCACAACTCTAATAGCTTGCTATTACATTAATATTTGTCGGTTAGGAAATAACTACGGGTTATAAAAGTGTTCTGCGCCTCATATTTCAAGTGATAGAAACTCTCGGGTCTATTGTGAACACGTCCCTTCCACCCTTGTAGACGCTCACGACGCCGCTGGATTCGGATACGGTGATGGCGATGGCCTTCGTGCATTTGGAAATGGCCGCGGCGGCGAGGTGCCTCCCACCCAGGCCTGGCGGAAGCTCCACGTTCTTCGCATTAACGTCAAGATATCGCCCGGCTGCCACGATATACCCGGCCTCATCCACGATGAACATGCCGTCGAGCTGGGCGAACTCCTTGACGGTCTCCCAGCTATTCTCGTCCTTGACATCCCGGTCCTTCTTACGGTGGCCCTCGTACGGGTTCAGCACGATCTGATGGGACATGCCGAGCACTTTCTCGGTATCGCCTACCACGAACGCCGTGCCGACTTTCTTGCCCTCCCGGCCTTCCCGGCCGATGTCCATGGCCAGGTTGAGCACGGCCTTGAGCACGGTATAGTTCATGCTGGAAGCCAGCTCGGCCATCTTTTTGATGAGCGGGATGTCGTTGATGTCCATGACGACAATGGAGTTGATATCGCCGATGCTTACGATGCCCACGGTGACCTTGTTCGGTATCATCCCTTTGATATAGGCGACTTCGACGGCCTCGCTCATGAGCTCGATACGGGATACTTTTAGAAATAGAGAGCTTTTGCCGATGTTCTTCGGGAGCTTGGACATGATGTCGACGAAGATGTCGTCGCCGTCGCCACGGCCTCCCAGAATGCGTGCTATTATTATGGGAATGTCCGTGTCCAGTTCTTTACGGATGGCCGACGCTTCCGGTGAAATAAGGATAATTGAGCCGGCGTCCAGGTCCCTCGCCAACCCCAGTGCAGAGGCCACCACCTCATCCCGTATGCTCATACAAATATTATATTATTATATATGATAATAAAATCCACGTACATAATATGATACTCCGTTCGTTTCTATTATATCTAGAGCCCATTCGATTGGTATTTCACTCTCTGGTTATGTCAGATTAATGTGGAGCGGGCGCCTCCGGTCGGTATCACGAAAACACGAAACTTTTTATATCCCACGTAAGGCTCGAAATGCACAAAGGTAGATGCTTTGGGGTTCAAAACACGAAACAACCTCTCTAAAATACGAACCTCTCGAAAGGATTGAAACACGAGAAAAGCATAACCATGGGAGTTCATGCCGTCTCTTGTGTTTCTATCTTTTAATGTTTTGGAGCCCTTAGGGAGGTTGTTTCGTGTTTTGAACGCCCGGCATGAACTTGGTGTTTTTGGGCTTTACGTGGGATATAAAAAGTCTTTCGTGGTTTCGTGATACCGACCGAAGCGATCCAGCTCCACAGGCAACAAGGCATAAGGAAGAAAAACGATACCAGCTTGAAGGTCATACGCAAATCGCAAGCAAGTGCAAGGGCTCCTGTTATAAGTGAACTCGAAAGGGCATGACAACCTTTATTTATGACCAGAGCCCATAAGCGGATACATCCTCAAGGTGAAAAGAAATGGGGAAGACGCTAGCGGAAAAGATACTTTCGGAAAAGAGCGGGAAAGACGTTGTGCCCGGCGACCTTGTCACCGTGCCCGTCGATTTCGTCTTCGGCCAGGACGGCACGTTCCCCCTGGCGATCCAGCAGATGGAGAAGGACCTCGGGACCAGAAAGGTCTTCGACCCGAAGAAGGTCGCGGCCGTCTGCGACCACGCCTCGCCCTCGCCGAGCGAGCAAGTCTCTAACGTTCATATTTTCATGCGCAAGTTCGCCCGGGAGAACGGCATACACTTCTTCGAGAACGGCGACGGCATCTGCCACCAGATCGTCGCCGAGAAGTTCGCCGCTCCGGGTAAGATCGTCATCGGGGCGGACAGCCACACCTGCACCCACGGTGCGCTTACTGCGTTCGCCACCGGCATGGGCTCTACCGACGTTGGCGCCATAATGGCGTATGGCACGACCTGGCTCAGAGTGCCTGAATCGTTTAAGTTCAACATCGAAGGCGACCTGCCCAAATATGTCACGTCCAAGGACGTCTTCCTTCACATCGTTAAAGAAATAACGGCGGATGGAGCGACGTACATGTCCATGGAGTACAGGGGCTCTACCGTCGATAAGATGTCCGTGGAATCGAGGCTCGTCCTGTCGAACATGGCCGTCGAGGCGGGCGGTAAGGTCGGGCTTTGCCCCGCGGACGCTAAAGTCAAGGCTTATTTGAAGGCCCATGGCCGCGAGAACGAGTATCGGAAGATCGCCGCCGATAAGGATGCCGTTTATTCGGATGAGCTTGAGGTCGACGCGGCTAAGCTGGAGCCTTACATTGCGGTGCCCCATAGAGTTGACAACGTGAAGCCTGTATCTGAAGTCGCCGGCATGCACCTGGACTCTGTATGCATCGGCTCGTGTACCAACGGCCGTATCGAGGACATTGCAGTCGCTGCCAGGATCCTGAAAGGCAAGAAGGCTCACAAGGATACGAGGCTTGTCGTATATCCGGCCAGCCGTGAAGTGCTCGCCCAGGCCATCAAGCTGGGATACATCGAGACTCTTGTAGAGGCTGGCGCGGCTGTCGGCGCACCGGGCTGCGGGTTCTGCATCGGCAGGACCGTGGCGCTGGGCGACGGCGAGAAGGTACTGTCCACCCAGAACCGGAACTTCAAGGGACGGATGGGCAACAACAAGTCCGAGATCTACTTATCCAACGTGCCGGTCGCGGCCGTCAGCGCCATATACGGCAAGATCACCGACCCCAGGGAGGTACTCTAAATGGCCCTTAAGAACATCAAGTCAAAAGTGCTCCGGGTCTACCCGCCCGACACAAACACGGACGAGGTCATCTCGGGCAAGTACAAGTATGACGAGCTTGACCTGAAGAAGCTCGCCGTGCACGCATTCGAGTCCATCGACCCCACGTTCTACGCCGACTCTCAGAAGGTAAATGACCCTATCCTGATCGCGGCCAACAATTTCGGCTGCGGCTCCTCAAGAGAGCAGGCCCCTCAGGTTATTCTCGCATGCGGCGTCTCGTGCATCATCGCCGAGTCCTACGCCCGCATATTTTACCGGAACAGCTTCAACATCGGCCTGCCGCTCATCGAGTGCAAGGGTATCTACAAGGCAGCAAAGCAGGGCGACGAGCTGGAAGTCGACTTTAAGAATAACGTGATCAAGAACCTGACCACCGGCAAGAAACTGCCCATGAAGCCCATACCCGAATTCATGCAGCAGCTGCTCGAGGCGGGCGGGCTGATGCCCTACCTCAAAGCGCAGCATAAATAATATAAAAATAATAGGGAGATCACTATTACTGTTCTCCCTTCTTTTTCCTTATTGTCCAGCTCACGGTCACGATGCTTACCACCAGCAATGGCAGCGCCAGCGCGGGCAGGCATGGCAGGCTTCCATCTGACGTTTTTGCCGATGCGGGGATGGTTACCGAAGGGCCGGTGCTATTCATAACTACGACGGTCTTATTATCCAGGGCGCCGAACACGTTATGGCCTTCCCACATCATCTGGAACATCGGGTTATACGTGCCTATCTCATCAGATGCCGTCATCGTGAAGGTGAACGTCTCCGACTGCCCGGGCCTGATGACCCTGCCGATCTGGATGGTCTGGTTCGCTCCGGTAAGGCCGAACTTCGCGGCATCGCCCGAATAGCCGAAGGCCGTGTTATCCTGGTATGTCCAGGGCATCGTGCCCGTATTCTCGAAGGTCACCTGTACGTTATACGTGTGGCCGGCCTCCATCTGTGCCGGGATCGTGTCCGAGACGAGCTTCGCGTTCGGCACCGGCGTCATGTCTTTGCCGATCTCAATAAAGTAGATGTTATTGTTGCTGTTTTGGTCGGCCTTCGTGGACCCGGCGAACACATAGGCGCCCGTGCCGATCTGGATGACGGAGTTCGCCTCCGCGTATCCGATGCCTTTATACATGTTATCCCAGAGCTTGTTGCCGCCGGCGTCCGTACGGACTACGTAAGCCGATATCACGCCCCCGGTATCCTTATGGGAACCGGCAAGAATGTAGCCGTCATCCCACGTCTGCTGGACCGCATTCGCGCCGTTGATGCCATAGTTGCGGTCCCACTGCCGGTTACCGCTGGCGTCGGTCTTAAGCAGGTACATGTAGCCGCTTCGGGCACCGGCGTAGATGTAGCCGCCGTCACGGGTCTGCTGGATGCCGAACCAGTCGCTGAGGAAAGTGTCCCGGGTCCCCGGCCCTTCGTAGGACCTTGCCCATGTGATGTTGCCGTTCGCATCGGCTTTCAGTATGAAGGGCTTTTCATTATTGCCGCCCTTAATATAGCCCCCGACAACGTAGCCGCCATCGGACGTGATCCAGACGGAATACGTCCGGACGTCGGCATCCGCAGAGCCATAATAGGCGTCCCATTGTACTTTGCCGCCGGCATCTGTCTTGAGCAGGTACATCTCCCATTTTCCAGTACTTGCTGTCACCTCGCCCACGATGATGTAGCCACCATCGCCGGTCTGCTGGATAGAAAAGCCTTCGCTCTGCCCGGTCGAGTTCACGAAGTCCTTTTCCCACAGCTTGTTACCGCTGGCATCTGTCTTGACCAGGTACAGGTTATCCCCGTGGGCGCCAGTGGCGATAAAGCCGCCATCACCGGTCTGCCGGACGGAGTAGCCATAGGTGCCGCCGATATTCTTGCTCCACACCACGTTACTGAACGGGTCAGTTTTGACCAGGATCATATTCTTACCCGTCCCGGACGTATCCGGTCCCGTTCCCACAATGATAAAGCCTTTGTCGCTGGTCTGCCATACCTGATGAGCGACCTGGTCGGCGGCTCCTCCATAGTGGTTTTCCAGGACCGTTGCGGGGGCTGATGCCGCGATCGAAGGAGTACAGGCCATCGTGATAAGCACGGTCAATAAAACCAGAGTAAATATGCAATATTTCATTGCCTTATCGAACATTTTAACATACCCCTCTAAATAAGTTCATGCACATGTACTTAGCGAATGTCCATATACGCCTTAGGGATTATTAATTAACGCGGTCCGTTTTTCGCGCGATTAAGATTTTCCCGTAATAGAGATCTATTTTTTATCGATGTGACGTATTCATGGGCTTGCCTCGTGGGCTCGGGCTGGCGGTGGCCTGCCATACAATGTTTAACAACTTTTACCGCAGTCTTCAGGGATATCTTGTGGCCTGGCGATACATACACAGGCTTTTGCCCGGAAATAGCCCGGACCAGCCTGCCGGTCTCTTCGCCGTCCTGGATTATCCGCTGCCCCTGCACTTCGCCGCACAGGAAGCTCTTTCCCACGCCGATCGCGGGAACGTCAAGCTTAATACCGATATGGGTGGCAATACCGCAGCGGCGAGGATGATTCGTACCGAAACCATCTACCATGATAAGGTCGGGCCTTACTTTGGCTTTCTTAATGACGCCCATCATGGCCTCCGCCTCTCGATAGGCAAGTAAGCCTGGAATATACGGAAAAGTCAGCCTCTGTATATCGAAGGTCCGGTAGATGGGCTTCAAAGTCCCATAGTCGAGAACGACCAGACCGGCTATAATGAATTTATCGTCTAAATAAGAACAGTCGACTCCTCCAACCCTTTTTATAGGCGGGAAGGAGTCGGTAAGTATGGCTTTCTTTGAAAGTTCTATTTGCTCATTATACAGCTCGTGAACGTCCATATCACTCGACAGGCTCGGCCTTGATAGTCGTAAAGACCGGGCCGCGGAAGTCCACGCGGCGCTTTTTGCCCTGGATATAGCGCAGGCCTACCGGGTCGATGAGCACGTTCACGTCGCCCGGGGCACGGGACATCTTCACCGTAGTCTCATAGACACCCTCTTCCGCGTTCCTTGCGGCAGCATTGGCGATGGCGTCGATGTAGCGGATGCCGACGTGAACGCCCTTATTCTGGACTTCCTGGAATTTCGGGTTGTTCAGGGGAATGCCCAGCACGTCGCCCTTATAGACGTATACCTCGTTCAGGTATGCTCCGCCGCAGAGCTTCTTGTTCTCCTCTTTCTCGACCAGCGTGACCTTTAGTTTTTTACCGTTCATGCTGCCCGACCATGCCTCGAAAGTACACGGGCTCGGGGAGCTTCCATTCTTCTCTGCAGTGGCGATGATGCCCATGGCCATCTCGTGGCCCTCCTGCGTATGCGGAAGGCGCTCGATGGAGATCATGTGGGCCAGCTCCTGATCGGTCATTTCCCACTCGGGCATGAACTGGGGGTATACCATGTCACGCATGTCCTTCGCCTGGTAAAGGATCATGGCCAGCCTCTCAACGCCCAGCCCCAGGTTCATGACGGGGTAGGGTATATTATATTGAGAAAGCGCAGTTGCGGAGTAGATGCCGAAGGTGGCGATCTCCACCCAGCCGTCCCTGTACTTGGTATTGCTGCCCTTGAGCGCCGGGTGATAGCCATACACCTCGATCTGGGTATCCGGCGTGTAGTACTTGCTGCGCTTGTCGTCGGGCTTGAACTTGAACTGCGAGAAGCCGAACTGTTTCAGCAGGCCTGCGGCTACGGCCTTGCCATGCTCCACGTTCACGTCCGGGTCCATGATGACGCACGATGCCGAGTGATACGCCCGCAGGCGGTCGGCGTTCTCCTCCTGCTCCCTGCGGAACACCAGGTCTACGGAGAACAGCTTAACCGGCGTCTTACGCCGCTCAACAAGAGCTTCAAGAGTAAGGAACCAGCCGGACGTCATGTGGCTTCGCAGGGTCTTATGCGAAGCCTCAGGCTCCAGCTTCTTAAATTCAGGGAAAACGTGGTCGATGACCACGGCGATCTTCGAGTCCTGCACCTTAAGCCCGGCCGCCAGGTCCGCCACCAGGTCGTCGCCCTCGATCTCGCCCTTCTTGTACTTATGCAGGATCGTGCGGATGGTTTCCTTATCCGCGTCCGATAAAGGCCTGGCTATAATACCCTCGATCTGCAAAAAACGCTCGTCCGAGATCCCGACGTTCGGCCTGGGCAGGCCGCCCAGATAGAAAACGCGGTCCAGCACGGCCAGCGCCTCATAGTTAAACTGCTTAAAAATATCCGTGTCCTCGATAATGATCGGGTTGACCATCTCGTCGAAGCCCATGTTCAGGTAGGCCTCCCGCAGGCGGTTCATCGTATCATAGACCGGGGACGGCTTACCCTTATCAGGCTTAATAGAATAGTCTTTAGACGGGTCCACGGGGGTCAGATACTTACCGCTCTGGCTCCACGCCTTATCAAAATCCTCTCGCGTCTCTAGCTTGACCTCTTCAGGGTTGAATTTCATGAAAACGGCCTCGATATAAGTATGATTGAGCTTACTTCTATCCTCTTTAATATATAGTGTTTATCATTCCGGGAGAGAACAATGGCTTTATACGTAAATGATAATGTATCGCGCATGCGAGCCTTCACATTATTCGTCGTGGCCATCGCGCTGGCTCTCCTCGTTGCGCCGGCGACGGCGGCGGATGTGACCATACCCATCAACAAGGACTACCGGTATGGCGACATGGTCGTACACATAATAAAAGCCGAAATAACGGATAAGTATAAGGGCAATACCTATTCGGCCGACCCCGACAACTCGATCTGGCCGAAGCTCTGGTTCACTTACGAGAACAAAGGTACGGCAGCGGCGAACGGCAACCTGTACGTTGCGTTCATGGACGATAAGGGCAACATATACCAGGAAGGCCGAAAGAATAAGACGCTCTTCGATTCGACGATGAATCCCATCGCTCCGGGCAGTACTTCAGAAATGCGCTTCGTCGAGGCCGCGGCCCCTAAAGGCACGAATATCGTAAAGGTCATTCTATACGACTATGAAGGCCGGCAGGACCAGGTCATCGATATTTCTACCGCCGGAGTTACGGCCACTAATTCGCCGTCCTCCACTGGCGGGCAGAGCACGACGGGCACCGGGCCATGCGCCATCGCCCTGGCCTTACCATTAGTGGCAGCAGGCATATTCGTGGCCAGCCGGGCAAGGCGCTAACTTTTTTATTTTCAAAAGGCGCCCACAGCCCATTCCCGAAAGAAATATATGGTTTAAACCATCTTAGACAAGTACCTACTACAGGAGATAAACATGGCGAACGAACCGTTATTGATGATCCCGGGGCCGGTTATGCTGCACCCCAGGGTATTGCAGGCAATGTCGAAGCAGATGATCAACCACAGGGATAAGGCATTTTCCGACATGTACGACGAGTGCAGGAACGCTCTCCAGTACGTCCTGAATACTAAGAATGATACTTACGTCCTCACCGGTTCGGGCTCTTGCGCCATGGAAGCCGCTATTTCGAACCTGGTCAAGGGCGAAAAAGTCGTATCGATCGTTAATGGTAAATTCGGCGAGCGTTTCAGGGACATAGCGGGCCGCTACGGCGCCGTCGAAAGCCTGGAGTTCGAGTGGGGTAACCCCATAGACCTGGCAAAAGTAGAGGACGCGCTCTCGAAGGGCGCAAAAGCCATCACGATGGTCCACAACGAGACCTCGGCCGGCGTTAAGAATCCCGCGGAAGAGGTCGGCAAGCTGGCGAAGAAGTACAACGCACTGTTCGTGATGGACTGCATCACCTCGGCAGGCGGAGACCTGGTCGAAGTGGATAAGTGGGGCATCGATATCGCCGTTACAGGAGCCCAGAAGTGCCTTGGAGCGCCGTCGGGCCTCTCGTCGGTCACGGTCAGCAAGAAAGCCTGGGACTCGATGGTCAAGAACCCGCCCTACTACATGGACCTTAAGAAGTACAAGAAGTCGGCGGAAGCGGAGAGGTCGGAGACCCCGTATACGCCGTCGGTCACTTTATTCTATGGCATGACGGAAGCCATGCGCATGATCAAGGAAGAGACGATCGAGAAGCGTATCGCGCGCCACAGGAAGGGCGCCGAGGCTATCAGGTCGGCCGCTAAGGCGCTGGGCCTTGAGCTATACCCGGTTACGGATGGAAAGACCGTATTATCCAACACCGTCACCGCTATCAAGTTACCCGCGGGAGTAGGCGACAAGGACCTGAGGAGCCCCATGAAGGCTAACGACGGCGTCGCGATCGCGGGAGGCCAGGACAGGCTCAAGGGCAAAATATTCCGCATCCCCTCGATGAACGCCTTCACCGAGGCCGACCTCGTGAGGACGTTCGACTCGCTTGAAAAGACGCTCATCAGCCTGAAAGCGCTCGACCAGGGCAAAAAGAACGCCGGCGTAGACGCTTTTCGAAAGGTATATAATAGTTAATCGGGTATTGAGGAATTAATGGTAAAGATCGGGATAGCGGACACGACGTTCGCCCGCTTCGACATGGGCAAGGCGGCCATCGACGAATTAAAAAGAAATTGCTCCGCGCAGATCGTGCGCTACACGGTGCCCGGTATCAAGGACCTTCCGGTCGCGTGCAAGAAGCTCTTCGACGAGCAGCACTGCGACATCGTGATGGCCCTGGGCATGCCGGGGAGCAAGCCCGTCGATAAGACCTGCGCCCACGAGGCCAGCATGGGGATTATAATATGCCAGCTAATGACCGGCAGGCACATCATCGAGGTCTTCGTCCACGAGGACGAGGCGCCCGATGCCCGGGAGCTCGCAGCGCTCATGGAAAAGCGCGCCAGGGAGCACGCCCTGAACGTCGTCAAGCTCATGTTCAAGCCCAAAATACTGGAGAAAGAGGCCGGAACCGGCCAGCGGCAGGGCTACGAGGACGTCGGCCCGGCCAGGATTTAATTGTTATACAGGTTATGGTTTATATGGCAGAAAGCAAAGAGATCACTATCGGATTCGTGGTCGCAGAGTTCAACCGCGACCTCACGTGGCAGATGGAATTACTGGGCAAGGAGCACGCCGCCTTCTTAGGCGCGAAGGTCACCAAGACCATCTACGTGCCGGGCGTCTACGACATGCCCCTCGCCGTTAAAAAAATGGCCGAGGATAAGTCCCTGGACGCCGTCGTCACGATCGGCAGCGTCATCGAGGGCGCCACCGATCACGACCAGGTCGTCGTGGCCCAGGCTACCCGTAAGATCACGGACCTGGCGCTGGAATACAACAAGCCCATAACGCTGGGCATCGCCGGCCCGGGCATGACCCGACTGGAGGCCAGCGAGCGTATCGACTACTCCAAGAGAGCTGTCGAGGCGGCCGTGAAGATGGTGCGCCGGCTTAAGGAATATAATAAATAATCCTTTTTTGACCTTTTATGTCCTCAAGACTGGACCAGGTGGAAGAGTCCGCGACCCTGAGGCTTGCCGACCTGACGAATGAGCTGAAGAGACAGGGCAAGGATATCCTGAGCTTTAACCTGGGTGAGCCGGATTTTAATACTCCATCGAATATTGTTGAGGCTGCCGAGAAGGCGCTTAAATCCGGTAAGACGCACTATGCTCCTGCGGCCGGGATCCCCGAACTACGGGATGCTATTGCTGCTAAGTTAAAGAACGAGAATAAGCTCGATGTGCCCGGTAAGAACGTGCTCGTCACACCCGGGGCCAAGCAAGCCGTGTTCTACGTTACGTTCAGCCTGCTGGAAGAAGGCGACGAGGCCATCGTATTCGACCCCGGCTGGGTATCCTACGATGCCTGCATCAAGATGAGCGGCGGTAAGACGGTCTGGGTCAAGTCGAACGAGGATGGGTCCCTGCCAAGGGACCTCTCGAAGTACGTGAACAAGAAGACGAAGCTCATTATTCTTAACAGCCCGAATAACCCGTCCGGTGCCGTCCTTGATACAAAGGACATCCGGATGGTCGCCGACCTCTCTAAGGACCATGGCTTATATGTTCTGTCGGACGAGATCTATGAGAAGATCGTCTACGACGTTAAGCCGGTAAGCATCGGCTCGATGATACCGGATAAGACGGTGACGATCAACGGCTTTTCAAAGGCATATGCGATGGCCGGGTGGCGCATAGGCTATGCGGCAGCGCCTAAGCCGGTATTCCAGAACATGCTCAAAGTCCAGCAGCACACCGCGACGAGCCCCACCACGTTCGTCCAGTATGGCGCTCTTGAGGCTATAAATGGACCGCAAGACAGTGTCGAGAACATGTGCCGCCAGTTCAAGGAGAGACGGGACGTCGTCGTTAAAGGATTGAGGGACATGGGCCTGCAGTGCGAAACGCCTTTAGGCGCCTTCTATGCCTGGCCAAAGGTCAAGGGAAGCTCTGAGAAGTGGGCGGAAAAGTTCCTGGAGGCGGGCGTGGGCCTGACCCCGGGCTCCGCGTTCGGGCCCCACAGCGACGACCATATACGCATGTCTTATGCATCCTCGATGAATGATATCAAGAAGGGCCTGGAGCGCATGAAAAAGTGCGTGACGGGCGCTTGATATCGGGGTCGCCGTAGTCGATCATATAAAGTATTAATAGACACGTATCCGATACTTATCTGGCCCGAACATGAACGATAAAAAGAGGACAGCGGAAATATCTAAGCGACTGATCGAACACTACGGAACCTATAATGGTAAAAAGGGCGAGCCATTCGGAGTGCTCATCAATACGATACTTTCTCAGAACACGACCGACCGCAACTCGTCCGTGGCTTTTCAAAGGCTCTTTTCAGTTTACGATACGCCCAAAAAGCTGGCGAACGCCCCTGAAGATAAGATCGCCGAGCTGATCAAGATAGGCGGGCTCTATACGATCAAGGCCAGGCGTATCAAGGAGATATCCCGGCTTATACTCGACGATTATGGGGGAGACATCGACTTCGTCTGCACGGCGAACCCGGAGGCCGCCCGGAAAGAGCTCCTGAGCATCGAGGGTGTCGGGCCTAAGACGGCGGACTGCGTGCTGCTATTCGCCTGCGGCGACGACGTCATACCGGTCGACACGCACGTATTCCGCGTCACTAAGCGATTGGGCATCGTGCCCGAGAAGGCCGACCACGAGGAGACACACCGCATATTAATGGAGAATGTTCCCGCCGGCAAGCGAGGCTCGGTGCACGTCGACCTCATAAGGTTCGGCCGCGAAATATGCAGGGCACAGAGCCCGAAGCACGACGAGTGCTTCCTTATTGACGTCTGCGACTACGCCCGCAAGCTGGGCATCAGGAAAAAGCCGCCGAAGTAAGCCGTCTTCCGCGATGGACGCAAAAAGTATTTCAAACATTTGGCCTTTCAGATAGTCCATGTCCGCCCGTAAGATAAACGTACTCGACCTTTTCCTCATCGCTTTCATTCTCATGTATTACGGGCGGCTGAGCGTCGTTCTTTTCATTCCGCAGTATGCCATCGACTACAACATACCCTCGATCTATTACAGCCTTCATTTCGCCATGGTCAGCGTCGGCTCGGCCGTATCGAATATTTTACTCATATTCCTGTTAAGGAAGTTCAACACCCGGACCATTTTCATTCTGGTAGGCTTCGTGTCGGCCATGTATGAGGTACTGCTGTATCTTTTCCCGACGCCCGAAGTGCTTCTAATATCCGGGCTGCTTATCGGCCTTGCCGCCGGATGCTTCTGGACGCTTACATTCCTGGTCATATGCGAGATCATCGACGCCCACGGCGTCCAGACGACCTACGCCATGTCCAAATACAACGTCATATCGACCATCATGGGCGCGATGACTCCCCTGGCCGCCGGCATCATCGTCCACTATTTCGGCTATGGCATATGGCTGCTCTCGGCACTGGCGTTTCTCGTGCTATCGACGGCCATCATATTCGCGCTCAAGGACCCGATCTATTATAAGACATATGACAAATATCCCATCAAAGACGACCTCAAAAAGGTGTTCGACGACAGACACACGCTGATCACGTTCATGCTCGTCATGCTATTATCCACGCTGACGATGAGCACATGGAGCTCCCTGTCAAAGGTGTTTTTCACGAACGTGGGCATACGCGATTACTGGCTGGGACTACTGGCTATCGTGGTCAGCGTGGTCACTATTGCCGTTTACTACGTGCTGGCCCGCTGGCAGTTCACCACGCGAAAGGTCCTCGCATCGCTGGGCATCATTATTTTCGCCGCCGAAATGGCTCTTATCATGTTCACGTCCGATCCGGTCGTCGTCTTTATACTCGAGGGCATCATCGGCTCGGCAGGCGTCGCCGCCGTGGGCTTCGCCACCCAGAACATCATCAAGAACACTTTCCGGGAGCGCACCTACATTGGACGCCCCATCTTTGCGACGGGCATGTATATCGCCAATGCCGTATGGTTCGCCATCTGCGGCTATATGATCGCATCTTATGGCGGCTACGATTCCATGGGAACGATACTTGGAGTCTCCGTCAACCAGTACGGGCTGCGGGCCCTTATGTTAATGCTGGCCATCATCTCGCTGCTCTGGGCCGGGCTCATGTGGATCTTTGAGAAGCGCATGGTGGATGATGCCGATATGCCAGCGAAGGCCGATAAGTGTAAGGCGAACACGGACTAAATTATTTCTGTTCACGGGTGAAATATCCTGTTGATGGACGCCTCTGCTTACCATTTTCTCGTGGACCGCATGCTCGGCCGCCTCATCGCCTGGCTCCGCATATTCGGCTACGATACCAAAAGTGCGCTGGACATGGAGCCCACGCCGGATGAGGACACCCGGTTGATAGACATCGCTAAGGCAGAGGGCAGAATACTCATCTCCCGGGACAGGGCGCTCATAGAGAGGGCGAAGAAAGCCGGCGTCCAGACCGTGCTCGTAAGCTCTGACGACGTCAGGGAGCAACTTGAAAAGCTGATGGAAAGCTACAGGCTCGACATCGACCCGAACATGACCAGATGCACGGTCTGCAATGCGACTCTGCGAGAAGCCACGGAAGAGGACATTGAAAAGCTTAAAAATTCGGAAGAAGTTCCGGAACATCTGCTTAATGATAAGCGGACGCTGTGGGTATGCGAAAAGTGCGGCAAGGCATACTGGCAGGGAAGCCACTGGAGGAACATATTAAAAACGGCGGAACAGGTACGAAACTCCCAAAAGCCTGCCAAATAAAACAATACTAACAAGTATATAAACAAATGGCCGAATCCTCATAAGTGGTGGTAATAACGTTCCGCATTATCGACCGATTCGTCACGTACATACACACGATCATCGTTTCCATAGCCGCAATAGTCGGGCTTTTTATATTCCCACCGGCAGGGATCATACTGCTGTTATATCTCCGGGGCATTATGAGCTACAATACAGCCTGATGCCGTAATCGTAGTATTTAAATATTAAAAACCATTTTACAATAGCCAGAAAGAAGGTAAAGACATGAAGCTCGAAGAGTTACGCCACGGCACCACGCTATTGAAGCGAGGGTTCGCAAAGATGCAGAAGGGCGGCGTCATCATGGACGTCACCAACAAGGACCAGGCCCTCATCGCCGAGAACGCCGGAGCCGTCGCCGTCATGGCGCTCCAGGCCGTCCCGGCGGACATCCGGAAGGCCGGCGGCGTAGCACGGATGGCCGACCCCGCCATCGTCGAGGAGATCATCAACGCGGTCACCATACCCGTTATGGCCAAAGCCCGCATCGGCCACTTCGTCGAGGCGGAGATCCTCGAGGCCATCGGCGTGGACATGATCGACGAGTCCGAGGTGCTTACCCCGGCTGACAGTAAATATCATATCGAGAAGACGAAATTTACCGTCCCCTTCGTATGCGGCGCACGGGACCTGGGCGAGGCGCTCCGCCGGATCGACGAGGGCGCGGCCATGATCAGGACCAAGGGCGAAGCCGGCACCGGCGACGTGTCCGAGGCCGTTAACCACATGAAGAAGATCCAGGGCCAGATCCGTGAGCTCCGGGGCCTTACGCATGAAGAGCTCGTTAAATATGCAAGGACGATCGAGGCGCCCTCCGAGCTGGTCATCGAGACGGCCCGGCTGCAGCGCATCCCCGTCGTGAACTTCGCCGCAGGCGGCGTGGCGACTCCCGCAGACGCCGCGTTAATGATGCGCCTCGGAGCGGACGGCGTATTCGTCGGCTCGGGCATCTTCAAGTCCGAAAGCCCGGACAAGATGGCGAGGGCTATCGTCGAAGCGGTCAACAATTATGACAACCCGGCGAAGCTGGCCGAAATATCCAAGGGCACGGGCAACCCGATGAAGGGCATTGGCATCAGCACCATGCCCACCGAAGAGAAGATACAGGCCCGCGGCTGGTAAAAGCCCTGCGGTCACCTGTATTACACCTTTTTTAGATCTTTAGTAGAAACCACAAAACATAAGTGCTTACTCGACGCTATTTTAGCCTATGAAGGGCATGAGAACCATCATCCTGCCGATCATCCTTATGGCATTTATCGTGTTAGGGGCCGGTACGGCCTGCGCGGCGGTCAACGTCTTCGTCAACGCGACGATGCCTTACGATGTCCTCTACAAGGGAGAGATCGTATCGGCGAACGTAACGGTTAAAAATAACGAAAATTTCCCGGTCCGGATATACTCGGTCGGCGTCCACTATGACTGGATGCCCGAAAGCCTGTTCTCATCCGTCGATTTCGGGGGCAGCTACGTGCAGGTCGAGTCCAACGGCATCACCTCGCCCGGACAGCTCCTGATCCAGTGCGACAGCAACGTGTCCGCCGGTTACCACTCATTCTATTATAAGATCGAGCTGACCTGGTATAACTCCTATACGTCGACCTGGGTGAACGAGACCGTTGTCCAGCCGGGCACCATATACGTCGAGTCGCCGCTGAAGCCCGAGGCCCTTCAGGAGCTTCAGTTCGCGAACAAGACGCTGTCAGAGGCAAAAAGCAGCGGTTTCCTGGGCAAAAAGGCCATCGCTAATGTCAATAATGCCACCGGGCTTTTGAATGACGGCTGGAGCGCTTATAATTCGGGCGACTATGCCCGGGCGCTCAATGATGCAAAGCAGGCCGTCGACCTCGTGAGCAACGCGAAGATCGAGGAAAGGAACTACAGGGAAAGCATCGCGGACGTCGAGAAGGTCGTCTCTACGGTGAACGATAAGCTCAAGACGGTCATTTCGACCGATGACCCTGCGACGGCGAGCGCGATATCCGAAGCCGAAGGCTACCTGAACTACACTAGGCAGTATATCGATGCCGAGAATTTCACTGCCGCCATGACCTATGCGAACCTGGCGAACGGGGCGGCCGATAAGGCGATCCAGCAGCAGTTCTACTATTCCCTGAAGGTTAACCAGACGGAGGCCGAGAAGAACAAAGCCCGTGCGGCGCTCGATAATGCCCAGGCGGCGCTCAATAACGCCCCTAACATGACAGGCACGTCTTCACAGAGCATTTTAGACGATGCCAGGAATAAGCTGGGAGACGCGACGGTCATGTTCGATAAAAAGGATTACGTGAACGCCACTATAACGGCGAACGTCGTGACGAGCCTCGAGCTTCAGGCCGAAGAGGATGAGGCCAGCTACCGCATGATGCTTGCCCGGAATAAAATAACCTCGATCGGCGAGCTGAAGAGCCCTGAAGCGAAGGGATCGCTGGCTAATGCCAGCCTGATGTATAACCAGTCGCAGCGCGACTATATCGCGAGCAATTTCAAAGACAGCATCCTGCATGCGGACTCGGCGCTGAAGCTTGCCGAGAACGCGTCCGTTGCCGAGCAGCAGTGGCGGGACCAGAACCCGCTGTCCACGGTGACGCCGGGATTCGGGATACTGGCAGCGCTTCTCGCGATAGGCTTTATTGTCATATGGAATGAGAGGAAGCTTTAAATCTATCCTCTACTTCTATTGTCAGCACCCGGAGGTGACGTGTATGAAATTTGCCAGGCTATTACTGGTGGCGCTATTAGTGCTAATCGTGTTAAGCTCGGGCTGCGTGGGATTCGTAAGGGATACTTACAGGAACGTCGTCTCTCCTACCCCATCCGCTACCGTTCCTGTGACTTCGACGCCGATACCGATCAACCAGTCCATTGAGCGGCAGTATAATTACGCGGACCGGCTCAACGCCGGCCTCATGAACTATAACAACGCGATCGTCACGGCGAACGAGAGCCGTATCGCGTATGAGTCAGCGAACTGGGAAACCGCCACGGCCGAGATCACCCAGGCGAAGGCGTATATGGAGCAGGCCCGCACGGCGTTCAACAGCATGAAGGCCTTTGCTTCGACCGCTGACGAGACGGCCCTCTCGGAGAAATGGAACGAGACTGCCTATTACGAGACCCAGGCATTTGAGTACATGAACCTGTCATACCAGGAGGCCCGGTACCAGGCATCCCGCACTTTCGCCGAGCAGAACCCCATCAAGTATAATTATTACGTGGGCCAGGCGAATTACTATATTTCGCTCGCGAAACAGAGCAGGTCTGAGGCCGAAGCCCTTGAGATGAGGACGTTCATCGGCCAGCAGGGCCGGGTCATTTCGTCCTGAGTATCCTGCTTTTTTGCTGGTTGAATCAGCCTTTTTTATCCTAGCCGCTCCCATTTTAAGCCCGCGAAGAGGATCAAGTCCGCGAAGACTGTTCGAGCCCTAAGACCGCGAAGCTTGCGCGAAGACCGCGAAGATATATAAAGGGCAATGTCTTGCTTTTTCGGTAATTTGCCAGTCTGGCTCTGTTACTACGTTCTCCTTTTTACATTATGCCTTCATGGAGTGTCCAATACACAGGGCAACAAGGCCACGGATGACTCGCAAAGCACTTGACAGAGAATATAGAGACTCGGTTGCCAATAAACCTGCTAACAGACTAATAGGATGGTTATAATATATAACCGGTTTATGATAAGCCATGCCCCGTAATACTCTGTCTCTCAAGTAAATATAAACCCCTCTCTGTCTCCTCAGTGTCTCGCATATTAAAAATATTAGTGAGTTCTCCGTGGCCTTGCGACCCTGTGTATTGGACACTCAACGAAGGCATAGAGAAAGGATGGAGAATAAGAAAAATAATATTACTGAACAATCGAGATACTGCCTCAAAAGAACATTTAAATTTTTAAGGCTAAAAAGTCATAATTAATTCTTTAAGAGAGTCTTCGCGGTCTTCGCGTAAACTTAGCGGTCTTTGGGCTCGAATAAGTCTTCGCGGACTTGATCCTCTTCGCGGGCTTTGACAGCAAGGGCGAGATGATAGTAATTCAACACAGCTAACATTTTTAAAAATTTTCCAGCGAGGACTGACTTCGGTCCTTAAGCTCGAAGTCATAGCCTATTTGCCTGTACTCGAGCCCCTTTTCCTCGAGGAGCGTTTTTGCCATTTCGGTGACTCTCGGGGCGCACAGTATTCCCCTGACCTTCGTTTTGTGGTTTTTCCTCTTGAAGTCGACCAGGTACGCCTCCAGCTGGTAGACAGCGTTGTGCGTGATCGCCGTGCGCTTGACCTCGACGACGACGGTCGTGCCATCTTTATCCTCGCATAGCAGGTCGATGTATCCCGAGTTCGTCACCTGTTCACGGCGCATGACCCGCAGGCCTTCCTCGATCATGGACGGGTCTGCCTCAAGCTTATCCACAATGTCGGCCTCCTCGCCGACGATATTGAGCTCGGCGCCATCGTGTAGCTGAAAAATGCTGAGCGCCTCGATATTCTTAAAGTGTATGTGCATGGACTCGGGCGGGCTCGTGCGTTTTGCCTCGATGGTCAGGCCGCCATTTATCGTGTACTTAACCTTAGTGCCCGGCGGCTGCCAGTTCAGGGGCTCGCGCTTCTCGTTGCCGTGGACCATTACTGTACCGTCCGCCTTGACGATGACCAGCCTGTCCCCGTAATCAAGGAAAGAGCGGGCCCTGCCGTTATAGTCGACTTTGCAGTTCCCTACGATAGTCACCATGCGCTTTTTTATATTGCTTGCACTTTCGTTCAGGGCTTCCAGGGCTTCCTCCGGGACAGGTGAGACCAGGTACTTCATTGCTCGATAGACATACGTTCGCGATATTAAAGGATGCGCGGATGATTTCACTTTATCTAAAAAAAGTTCAATAAATTTTCCAAAATCATCGGGGGGGGGGCGAGTATGTACAAAAATCACACAGCAATATTATTATATTGATAATTGACTAATAATTTATAAGTTTATTAAAAAAATTTGGAATTCACAATGAGCGCTAATAATTCAAGGATTAAGGGTGACAGGAAGACGCCGACCTCGGACCAGCCGACCGTTATACCCGGAAAGCAGGAGGATTCGGAAGGCCAATTCTTTATCGCAGGGCTATGCGGCTCCGCCGGCGGGCTCGAAGCATTCGAGGAGTTTTTCAAGAAACTGCCGCCTGATACCGGAATAGGGTATGTCCTTATCACACATCTCGACCCGACCAAGAAGGACATCATGCCCCAGTTGATACAGCGTTATACGAGGATGCCTGTCGTGCAGGCAGAAGATGACATGGTGATCGAACCGAACCACGTCTACGTCATACCGCCGAATAATGACATGACGTTATCAGAAGGCGTTCTCAAGCTCCACACGCCGTCCATGCCGAAAGGCGTACGGATGCCGATCGACGTGTTCCTTCGGAGCCTGGCCGCCGACAGGCGGGAAATGTCCATTGCGCTCATCTTCTCCGGAATGGGCACCGACGGAGTCCTCGGCGTCAAGGCCATTAAGGAAAAGAACGGCACGGTGATGGCGCAGGAACCGTCCGAGGCAAAATTCGATAGTATGCCGCAGAGCGCCATCAATACGGGCATGGTCGATTACGTCGCGCCTGCCGCAGATCTCCCCGAGCAACTCGTCGAATTTGGAAAGAATTACCAGCGGCTGCTGAGTAAAAGCGTGGCGGAGATAACTAAGAAGCCGTCGGATATAGATAAGATATTTCAGATCATTCTCCGAAGAACGGGCCACGATTTCACGGCCTATAAGCCGAGCACGGTATTCCGCAGGATAGAGCGGCGTATGACCGTCCACAAGATCAAGGACCTGAAGGGGTATATCGAGTATCTCAACGGTCATGCCGATGAGGTCGACTCGCTATTTAAAGAGCTGCTTATCGGTGTAACCAACTTCTTCAGGGATCCTGAAGCGTTTAACGCACTTGAGAAGGAAGCCATTCCACAGATGTTAAAGAAAGTGGCCCCGAATTCGTTGATAAGGGTGTGGGTGCCCGGCTGTTCCACGGGGGAAGAGGCGTATTCCATCGCCATGGTCTTGCTTGAATCCCTGGATGGCAGGCCGAACAAGGTTCAAATATTCGCTACCGACATCTATAGCGAAGCGATCGAGCATGCCCGTAAAGGCGTGTATCCCGATAATATCGCGGCCGATGTATCCGAGGAACGACTGCGGGAATTTTTCACCAAGGAAGACAGCTATTTCAAGGTCAAAAAGCGCGTCCGCGAGATGATCATTTTCGCTGAGCAGGACGTCATCCATGACCCGCCTTTCACCGGGATGGACCTGATAAGCTGCAGGAATTTGCTGATATACCTGAAGCCGGAAGCGCAGACCAAGATCATATCATCTTTCGCATATTCCCTGAACCCAAGGGGGATCTTATTCTTGGGCACTTCCGAGACCCTCGGCCAATTTTCCGACTTATTCACGACGATCAACAATCGATGGAAGCTCTTTGGGAGAAAGGAGTATGCGACCAGGAGAGAGGTTCAAACTATAATCCCGGCAGCGACGTCCAATCCGATCGAGCGTATGAACATCCAGGCCCGTGTATTAAGGCCGCCCACAGTCGAGCTGGCTCACCAGGCGCTCCTGGACCTGTTATCTCCGCCGGCAGCGATAATCGACCATAATGGCGATATCATCTATATCCACGGACATACGGGTAAATACCTGGAGCCGGCTCCGGGGAAGGCGAGCATGAACATCTTCGCCATGGCGAGAAAAGGCCTGGACACGGAGCTTTCGATCGCCGTCGATAGGGCTAAAAGGAACAACGCCGATGTGGTCATAAAAAGCGTTGAAGTCCAGACGAATGCGCATACCCAGACTGTAGACGTTGCTGTGAAGCTCATCACGCAGCCGGAGGCCTTAAAGGGCCTCTTTTTGGTATCGTTCCATGAAGCTGAGAAGCCGCCTAAGGCCAGGACGTCAAAGGCCGCGACCGCCGGGAAGAGCGAGACGAGCCGCCAGCTTTCCGAGGAGCTCAAATACACCAAGGATAAGCTCCAGTCCACGATGGAGGAGATGCGCGCGTCGCAGGAAGAGCTCCGGTCCATGAACGAGGAGCTGCAGAGCACGAACGAGGAGCTGCAGAGCACGAACGAGGAGCTGACCACCTCGAAGGAAGAGATGCAATCGCTCAACGAAGAGCTTGTGACCGTCAACTCGGAGCTTCAGGCCAAGCTGGACGACCTGACCCGCACGAATAATGACATGAAGAACCTGCTCAACAGCACCGACATCGCCACCATTTTTATAAATAATAACCTCAAGATAACGCGCTTTACGTCCTCGGCCACGAAGATCGTCAATTTACTCCCCGGGGACCTGGGCCGGCCCATCACCGATATTTCGACGAACATTAAGGATGCGAATAATGGCAATAGTCTAATAGTACAGGAATCACGCAGAGTTCTCGAAAAGCTCGTTCCTGTGGAAAAGCAGATCGTGACTAAGGATGGCGACTGGTATATCATGCGTGTGTTACCCTACAGGACCGTGGATAACGTCATCGATGGCGTGGTGATCACGTTTAATGACGTCACTCAGATGAAACAGCTTGAAAAGTCTATGAAGGCCGCAAAAGAGTACACGGAAGCTGTTATTGCCACCATCCGGGAGCCTCTGGTGGTGCTCGATAATGCGATGCACGTCATTAATGCCAATAAATCATTCTACAAAACGTTCCACGTCTCCCCCGAAGAGACTGAGCATCATATATTATATGAACTTGGCAACGGTCAATGGAACATTCCCGATCTCAAGAAGCTGCTCGAGAATATACTTCCCGGCAAAAGATCGTTCGATGACTTTAAAGTCGAGCATGACTTTCCGAGTATAGGCCGCCGTGTGATGCTGCTCAACGCGAGAATGATAGAGACTGGCGCCGGTGATGGCTTAATTCTGCTGTCCATCGAGGATGCGACGGATCGGGCTTAAAGCTTATTAGATAAAGTGCCTGACGCAAGTGATGTCGGATGCACTGAGGTAATAGCTCATCCTAAACGATTTATAATAATACACGGAAGGATATGTATTCATGAAAATGCGGACGGATAAGCATAATATGCGGGAGAGCCCGATAGCCAACATTAAGCAACAGCCTGACCCTGAAATGAGCCGGGAAGAGCTGATCGAAGAGCTAGGGGAGCTGAGGGCGCTTACCGCCGGCTTATTAAGCACCGTCCCGGTGGCGTTCATTGTCCTCGATAGCCAGTGGCGGCTCGTATACTTGAACGATGATGCCGTAAAATTTTTCGAGGATACCAGAGAATCGCTCATAGGCAAGCCACTTGAAGAAATTTATCCAAGAAAGCTCGGCCGCATGCTATCCCCTCAAATGATCCGAGAACTTCTGGATGGAAAACAAAACTGGGTCAATAAATATACTGACTACCTTCATCAATGGTATAAGATATCCGCGAATTCTTCTGATTTTGGCATTTTCATCCGTCTGGAGGATATTACTTCGGAAATGCTAGTGAACCGCTTATTAAGGCTGAACGAATTTTCCGTCAATCGCGCCCGGGACATGATCTTCTGGTTTATGCCCGGCGGCCACATCATCTACGCTAACATGGCTTCGCGTGAATTGCTGGGATACAAT
The DNA here is from genome assembly GCF_000011005.1 of Methanocella paludicola SANAE. Taxonomy (NCBI): domain Archaea; kingdom Methanobacteriati; phylum Methanobacteriota; class Methanomicrobia; order Methanocellales; family Methanocellaceae; genus Methanocella; species Methanocella paludicola. The sequence continues at coordinate 1,445,663 of NC_013665.1, read as the reverse complement.
AATGAAGAATTAACAAAGTTGAAGGCGATCGATATCGATCCGTCATTCACGGCCGATAAGTGGGCCGAATTCGTTTATGACTTAAAAATAAGGGGTTCCAGCACCTTAGAATTGAGCTTCAGGGCCAGGGACGGGCGCATCATCCCTGTAGAAATGACCAGTAACTACCTGGATTATTATGGAGATGAATACGTCACTTCCTTCGCCCGCGATATCACCGCGCGTAAAAAAAACGATAAGGCCTTAATGGAAACTAAAGCCCAGGCGGAGCTCTACGTCGATCTGATGAGCCACGACATCAACAACATGAACCAGGTAGCCATAGGATACCTGGATCTGGCGCTCGATATGATGAGAACGGATGGCCGGATCGATGAGAACCATAGAGACATGATATCAAAGCCATACGAAATGCTCCTGAATAGCTCGAAGCTCATCGAGAACGTGAGGAAGGTCCAGCTTGAAAGATCGGGGCACTATGAGCACCGCGTTATTGACATCTTTAAGGTCCTCGAGGATATTAAAAATAATCATCCCAGTGTGGCAGGCAGGGATATCCAGATAAAGCTTACCAGTAACTGCGAATGCATGGTCGCGGCCAACGAGCTCTTGAAGGACATATTCGTGAACCTGATAGGGAACTCGATCAAGCATTCGAGCGGCCCGATATTGATAAACGTCGTAATGGATAAGGTTACCGAGGAGGGGAAGGAGTATTGTCGCGTATCCGTTGAAGACAACGGCCCAGGTATATCGGATGGTAACAAGGGTAAATTACTCCAACGCCTCAACATCGGGAACGCTAGGGCCAGGGGTAAAGGGTTCGGGCTCTACCTCATAAAGCAGCTCGTGGACGATTTCGGGGGCAAGTTCTGGATGGAAGACCGTGTACCTGGCGACTATACGAAAGGCGCGAAGTTCGTTGTCATGCTTCCGGCTGCTGATACTTAATGTTTTAAAAATAATTCATAATGCCCATTTGTGTAAAATAAGATTTAAAATATTAAGCTCTTGTGCATTTTTGGGATCGTAATTGTTGTAGCTGATCCCCATGCTCTTTTACGTTATGCGGTCGTTGAGTGTCCTCAACCACAGGGGCACGGAGAGCGCAGAGTTCACAGAGATTTCTTATAGATGGAGACTCAGAGGGCACGGAGGACGGGTTTATAATATGCCTGGGGCACAGAGTTGAAGGAGGCATAGCTGACGATAAACCGGTCCAGGTGGAAAACTGTTATCAAATAATCATGTGGTAATTGTTTATTCGTCAACCGTGCCCCAATAAACTCTGTGCCCCGGGTAAGCCAATAAACCGGGCTCTGTGCTCTCCGTGTCCTCAAATTATTAAAAAATAACTCTGTGAAACTCCGTGAGCTCTGTGCCCCTGTGGTTGGACCACTCAACGAAGGCATAACGAGAAAAGGATAAAAATGTTAATCCCAAAACCGCGGAAGAGTCAAATATTATTCTTTAAGGGTTTCCAGCAGCCTGGTACACCATATGGTCTTTCCGACCTCGCAGCCCTTATCGCTGCCGATGTCCTTACAGTTCAGGCAGTCGCCGATCTTCCGTACGATATTTTCGTATAGCTTACCGTAGTCCTCGATGGAATACTCCTTGAACTCGTTATCGTGCAGGTCCTGCCCGACCGTGGCATAGGCATCCTTTATGCCCTCGTCGTAGCCTTTCTCCGTCCCCTCCCGGATCTTCAGGTCGTTAGACTTATTCTCGTAAAAGGCACCATATTTCTGGATATCCCAGTCCTTATGCTCGTTCTTCTGGAGTATAGCTGCAGCCTCCGCCAGGCCATCCTTGAAGCCGTCGACGTACTTCTTCAGGTACTCGGTCACGGTATCACCATCACTTTTTCTGCCGGCGTTCGTTGACCGCCGCCACCATCAGAGGCAGTGCGATCGTAGCGTCACAGTAGACCTGCGCCGTCTTGGAGTTCTCACCGACCTTGCCCCAGCTCCGCGCCTCCTCAAGAGTGGCGCCGGACAGGCCGCCGGTCTCCGCACGGTCCATGGTGATCTGGATGACATAGTCGTAGCCCTGTTTTGGCGTAACCAGCATGCACTGGAGGATATAGTTCTTAGGCACGCCGCCTCCTATAAGCAGGGCGCCGGTGCGCTTCGCATCGTAGCAGCGGTCCATGAGCTCGCGCATGTCCTTGAAGGCGTCGACGTGCATCTTGCCCGTCTGGTTATACAGCCAGGCCTGCAGGCCGATGATCGAGTCCTGGATGGCGGGGCAGTAGACGGGCACGTCGCACTCGTAAGCGGTCCTCAGTATAGAATGTTTATCGTCCAGGCCCCTGCCGATCTCGGTGAGCAGTTCCCTGATAGAATAAGTCTTATTCTGGTCGAGGCCGCCGAAGATGCCCTGCAGCCTGGACTCAAGGGTCTCGAAGCACGAGTCCTCCAGGTAAACATCATAAATGCGGTTAATGTGCTGGTTCCGTAATTCGAAGTCGTCGACCGTCTCCGCGCCGAACGTGTGGCATCCGCCGACCGCCTCGATGACGTCGTGCACCATGTTGGCGCCCGTCGTCACGAGAATGTCAATATATCCATCCCTGATCATGTCCGAAACGACGTTGCGCATGCCTGCCGGCACCATCGCACCGGAGAGACCGAAAAATTTCGTTACGTCGTCCGCCTGCATTTCCTCTAAGATATCGCAAGCCCTCGCAATACGGCCCGCGCCGAAGGCGCAGCCATCAAGCTGGCCGATAAGCTGATCAACTGTCATGGTGCCGCGGATCTCCGCGGGCTTTATTCTATTACCCATCATCGTAAGTCGAGACACATAACGTTCCAGGGGATTATCAATTTTGTCTTTTCCCCGCTTAATCGATTGATACATAATCTTTATATCTACATCCAAAGAAGCTATTTAAGCTTGTAAAACGTCGATTTGTCGGTAGTGGGACGGATGATCGAAGCGCATAATGTCTTTAAGTATTACGGCACCACGAAGGCGCTGGATAATTTCGAGATGTCCGTGGAAAAGAACGCAGTGCACGCCATTGTCGGCCCCAACGGCAGCGGCAAGAGCACCGTCATAAAGATTCTCTCCTTATTGATCAAGCCTGACTCTGGTTTTGTTTCCATTGACGGCATATCCGTCAGCAACGTCCGTGAGCTCAAGCCCATGATCAGCGTCGTTCCCGAGCTCCAGACCATTCCCGAGAACAGGACGCCCCGCTGGATACTGGAAAGCGCCGGTAAAGCGGCAAAGCTGTCCCGGGAAGAGATCAAGTACCGCACCGACGTGCTATCGGAACTGCTCGACATCACGGCCGACCTGGACAGGAAAGTGGGGGATACGTCGAAGGGCATCAAGAGGCGTGTCTCATTAGGCCTGGGACTTATAAACGATGCCAGCGTCATCCTGATGGACGGCTCGCTGGCCGAGCTAGACCCCGGTTTCAGCGTCAAGTTCATGAACTCCCTCAAGGCCACCCGGGATAAGACCGTCGTCCTCACGGCTAACAACATGAACTTCATCGATAAGGTGTGCGACAGCGTCACCATCATCAAGGACGGCATGACGCTCATGAACGAGTCAATGCTGTCCATCCGCGAGAAGATAGGCAGGCCGGGCATCATGCTCCGGGTCAGCCCCATCAACATTCAAAAAGTCGAGTCGGTGCTCAGGCACCAGATATACGCCAACCGCATTCAGGTGGGCGAGGACTACATTTTAGTGGAAGTGGACGATTACCTGCATATACCTAACATCATCCGGCAGGCGTCCGCATTTACCGAGGTATACGAGGCCCGGCAGACGATGACGTCGCTCGAGGACATGTACCACGCTCTGATCGAGCCGTCTCCGGGACAATGACAGGAAATCATTGTATATAACAAAATATAAATCCTCAATCATGGACTTCACGGACATTATCAAGAGCCGGCGGAGCATTCGCCGTTACCAGGATATGGCCATACCCCAAAAAGACCTGGATGACGTGCTGACGTGTGCCCGCCTGGCGCCGACGGCTATCAACATCCAGCCCTGGCTCATCGGCTGCATAACGGATAAAGCGCTTCTCCAGCAGCTCGCTGAAACGGCGGACCATGGCAAATTCATCCGTGGAGCGGCCGCCTGCTTCGTCGTATTTTGCGAAAAGGACCAGAAATACTATCTGGAGGACGGCTGCGCCGCCACCATGAACATTATCTACGCCTGTGCAGCGAAGGGTATCAGCACCTGCTGGGTAGCCGGCGATAAGAAAGCATACGTCGACGATGTCCGAAAGATGTTCAATGTGCCCGAACAATACACGCTAGTCTCCATGGTACCGGCGGGCTATCCCGAGGAACAGCCGAAAAAGACGAAAAAGTCCCTGGAAGAGGTCACATTCCACAATATGTATAAGCCCTAGATCCCCGAGTCAATGCTCGTAGTGAATAATGTAATTTCTAATAGCGTCCTGTATGCCTTCAAACCTCGACTAGTAACCTCTATTCGCGATGATCTCGTCGAACCGGTCGAGGAGGTTGTCCGGCAGGGACACTCCGATGCGCATTAGTTCCTGGTCCATTTATAAGCCCCGTGTCTTTTGTAATAATATTTTGTTAATTAGTATTACGTTTGACGTTAAAATAGATTGTGATGGCAATGTTTTACTATAGTATTCATTATTCAGTAATTTTATGCCATTCTAATATACTGTGATTTACTAATAAACTGACTTAAATGCACGAGCGCACACCAACTAAAACAATTAATCAAACGCTACTCCAGGTTTGTGAAGCATACCAAACAATCGCTCGCCTGTGCTATCGTTCTCTTTGATTTTTAGTTGGAGGGCGTTCGTGTCCTTAAGTCAATTTGTTATTTGTTTTTAAACCGAGTATTTGGTGCCCTTCGATTCTTAATTGTGGAATTTGAGTATTTAGAGAATTAACCGTGAACCATAGGGTTTTTAGAGTATTTAGTGTAAACTCTAAAAAAACCGTTTCGTGTTTTCGTGTCTGAAACCGAACTGTTCAGCGTACGTCGCTTGCCCGACATAAGAAAACTCCAAACAAGGAGTGTCTAAAACCAAACTATCTAGCGAAAAGCGCTAAGCAAGGCACAGGAAAATTTTAAAAAGAATATATTCGGGCTTTGCAATGCCCGAATACCACAACGTTACTCTTCAGCGTACGGGTACTGAACATAGCCCGGGTACGGGTAGTATGGGTACGACGGGTATGGGTAGCTCGGGTACGGGTACGACGGGTACGAGGGATACGTCGGCTGCGGCGTCACGACCGGGTCCTTAACCGGCGTCGGAGTCGGCTTACCGCCCAGGAGATTGACAGCGGACTTCACGTTAATGCGCCCGTAGCCCGAGTTGTTATTCGGGTACGACTTAGCGTGCAGCGCGGTCTTCTCGAGTATCTCCTTAGCCTGGGCCGGCGTCAGCTTCGGGTTCGCCTGGACCATCAGGGCGATGGAGCCGGAGACCATGGGGCAGGCCATGGACGTGCCGCTCATGCTCACGTAATACGTGTCGATGGCCTTGTTCTTCATGATGCCGGCGGCCTTACAGGATATGATATCCTTACCGGGAGCGCAGATATCGGGCTTGACCCGGCCGTCCTTTGTGGGGCCCCTCGAGCTGAACGAGGCCATATTATCGCTCTTGTCTGTGGCACCAACGGTCAGTGCGGCGGGAGTGTCAGCGGGACAGCCGACAGTGCCCTCGTCGGGGCCGCTGTTGCCGGCAGCGCAGACGACGATCTTGCCATTGTTAACCGCTTTCGTCACGAGGTCGTCCATTGCCTGGGAGTGCTCGTTCGAGCCGAGCGACATGGAAATGATCTTCGCGTCGCTCCGGGCTGCATAGTCTAAGCCCTCCATAATTGTAGACAGGCTTCCCGAGCCGTCCTTGCCGAGCACCTTGACGCCGATGAACTGGACTTCGGGGGCTACGCCCTTGTACTTGCCATCCGAGGCGGCGCCGCTGCCGCCGATGATGCCGGCGCAGTGGGTGCCATGGCCGAAGTCGTCATATGGCGTATCCTTGCCATTGACCATGTCCTTCCATCCGATGACTCTGCCTTTCAGGTCAGGATGGCCTCCATCGATGCCCGTGTCGACGACCGCCACTTTGACGCCCTTACCGGTATATCCAAGATCCCAGATCTGAGGGGCGCCCACGATGCCGGGGGCATCGTCGAGCGAGACGTTAAACGTGATGTCCTTTTCAACGTACTTGACGTTCGTTAATTCTTTAAGCTTTTCAGCATTGCCATCGGGCAGCTTCAAGGCGACGCCATTCAGGGTCTCATACTCGTAAAGCACTTCCGCGTTGTTATCGGATGCGAAAGTCGTCACCTGGTCGCCTAACGCGCCGAATGAGCTGGAATCGTTGAAGACCACGACATACGTATTCGCATCGGTATTAGCCTTCTTCGTCATAACGGGCGAGCTCGCGTTCACGAGCAGGGCGCCTGCCAGCAGTACTGTACATATCAAAACGGCGGTTAGTAATAGTTTTTTAATTAATTACTCCTCCCGGTGGTTGTAAGCCTAGAAATCCCTGCATATTTTAAATACTTTCCTGAATGGACGAATTATTTTTGATTATACGCTTTATTAGTTCAATATTTTGATTGTTTTTAGCTTTAAATGTTATATATGGTTTAATTAACAATATATAGCATTATTATAGCCCGCATTTACTCAATAAACGTTAAATGAGCGATTTATGATAATATACATCGTTCGCCCTATTTTAATAAGGGTTGACTATGAGGCCTGGCCTGAAGGCTCGTGTCTACGATATACTGAACATCAAGGATCCGGACGACCCGGCGACCGTCCTGGCCAACTATTTCCTTGTCACCCTCATCGTCCTCAACATCGTCGTTTTCTTCCTGATGACCTTCGAGAGGATTTTCACTTTGCACCCGTCCTTTTTTACTGCCTTCGAGGTATTTTCGGTGGGAGTGTTCACTATCGAATATATATTGAGAGTATGGTCCTGTGACCTGGACCCTGAATATCGACAGCCTCTAAGGGGGCGGCTCAAGTACATGTCCACGAACGTGCTGGCCATCGCCGACCTCCTGGCAATACTTCCGTTCTACCTGCCATTCATCGGCACCTTCGACCTGATATTCCTGAGGGCCCTAAGGCTATTCAGGCTGTTCAGGGTCTTCAAGCTGGCACGGTACTCGGACTCCATGGACATAATCGAGCGTGTCCTGCGGAGGCAAAAAGAGTATATCTTATTGACGTTCGCCATACAGTTCGTCCTTTTATTGATATCGGCGGGCATCATGTACTATCTGGAGCACGATGCCCAGCCTCAAAAGTTCGCAACGATATTCGACGCCATGTGGTGGGGGCTGATACCAATGACAGGAGTGGGCTATGGCGACGTATTTCCCGTCACCCCTGAAGGAAAAGCTGTAGGCGGCCTGCTCACATTCATCGGCGTCGTCGTATCCGCCCTTCCTATTGGCGTAATAGCTGCAGGGCTGGAGATCGAGCTGAATAAAGAGGCCAGGGAAATGGGTAAGAACAAGATAAAGAAGGCAGTGATGTACGCCGGAAAAAAACGAAATTTATGAGACAGGTACAGTAGTCTGCGCCTGCCTCATAATTTCTAGGGGGGCATAATCGATACCTTATTACTACTAAAGTTATTTATATTTGTCGGTCAGTGGATAACAGTACCGTATAACGGTTCAGTATAACAAATATTAATATGGATTATGGATAAATAGAGCCCTGACCCAAGGCCGGTAACTTACCATGGACGTTAACAGGAAGGAACTTTCAGACATCAAAGACGTGTTGAAAGACAGCCCCCGCGGCATGACGGTAACGGAAATATCGAAGGCCGTCGGCATGAACCGCCACTCCGTGGCGAAGTACCTGGAAGTGCTGGTCGCCGCGGGGCACGTCGACATGAAGTCGTTCGGCCCGTCCAAAGTCTACTACTTATCCCAGAGAGTCCCCCTCTCCGCAATGCTGAGCTTTTCATCGGATCTCATCGTTATCATCGATAAGGACCTGCTCATCCGTAACGCGAACGACAGGTTCCTGGAGACCATGGGGCTCATCCGCGAGAAGAGCATAAACAGGAATATAGAAAATTTCTTAAAGCCGGTATCGATCGCTTCGACCATCATGTCCCATATCCGTGAAGCCCTGGGCGGCAAGGACCTGACACTGGATACGAGCTTCACCAGGGACTCGGAGGAAGTCTATTATACGGTCAAGTTCATCCCCACCGTCTTCGACGATGGGAATACCGGCGTCACGCTGATCATGACGGACGTGACCGGCCACCGCCGCATAGAGAACGCGATAAGGGACAGCGAGCGTAAGTTCAGGGACATGATAAGCCAGTCCACCGAGGGCATAGCGCTGTGCGATGAGAACGGCGTGTTGATAGAATATAACGAAAGCATGGTGAAACTGGCGGGTTTCCCTCGAGAGAACGTCATCGGGAAGTACGTGTGGGATATACCGATCTTCATTAAAGGCTATGAGCAATTTACGGACAGGCCTCCTGCCTCCCTCGAGGAAAATATGAAAATAATCCTGAAGACCGGCAAGTCGCCCATAAAACAAAATTACAATAATTTTAATATCCAGAGGCAGGACGGTACCATAATATCCGTCATGACGAACGTATTCCCCATAAAAACGGAAAAAGGCTACATGCTCGCCGCTATCGTCCGGGACGTCACCGATCTAAAAAAGGCCGAAAAGGCGATCTATGAGAGCGAGGAGAAGTTCCGTAATCTGGCTGAGACAACGACGAGCGGCATTTTGATATTGCAGGAGGGCCGCATCGTCTACGCGAACCGGGGCGCCGAGAATATCACCGGGTATTCGGTGAAAGAGCTGCTAAATAAACGAATGGAGGATTTCATACACCCGGACTACGTCCGGATCGTCGATGATTACTGGCGTGAATATAAAAATCCCTTAAGGACGAAAAAGATGAGCTCAGTGTCCAGAGAGTTCAAGATCCTGAAGAAAAACAGGGAGGAACGCTGGATCGATGGCTCGATCGGTATGATGACCCTCAACGGCAGGCCGGCGCTCATCAAGACCTTCTTCGACATCACCGGGCGAAAGCAGATGGAAGAGGCGCTGAAACATGAGCGCGCTGAGCTGGAGACGCGTGTAAAGGAGCGGACGGTCGAGCTCGAGGCCGTCAACGAGGCACTGAAGGCAGAGGTCGAGCAGCGCCGCTGTTCCGAGGAATCTGCCCGGAAGGACAGGGAACGATACCAGAACCTGATCGAGAACATCAACGACATCGCCTGGGAGATGGACGCGCAGGCCAGATTTACTTACGTCAACCCTAAGATCAAGGATATACTCGGCTATGGCCCGGAACATTACCTCGGCAAGGTCATCATGGAGTTCATGCCCGCGGAGGACGTTCCTAAATTCTCAGACGGCTTCAGCCGTATCTATGCTCGCCCCAGGCCATATAACCTCGAGCACTTGAGGATGTTCCATAAGGACGGCAGCATCCATTCGATGGAAGTCAACGGCATGCCGTTCTACGATAATAAAGGCGCTTTCCAGGGGTTCCACGGCGTGACGAGGGACATTACGCTGAGGAAGAGCATGGAAGAGCTCGTGGATATCATGACGTATTCCATGACCCACCCCGACCTGGCCGCTTTCCGTGTAAACGCCGATGCCGAGATCAGCTACTCGAACGACGCGGCCGGCCTTCTGCTGGGCTATACGACGCGGGAGCTGAACGCCATCGGCATGGGCGATATCGACCCCGCTTATAGCGAGGCTAAATGGCGAGGACACTGGGAACTGCTAAAGCAGCATCGATACGAGAAGTCCACCGGATCATACCGGTCGAAGGATGGTAAGACTATACCGGTAGAGGTCACTGAGAACTATGCGGAGTTCAACGGCAGGGGCTATAGCTTTTTCTTTATACGGCCCATGATAAAATAGCGTATATTACACCTTACATTCTACCTGCCCGAAGCGCTCGAGCCGGGCCTGCCTGGGGCCGGGCAGCAGGTCGTCGTACTCGACGCCGAACTCCCGCAGGAGCATATATATCGGGCGCACCACGTTATCCACGTACGACTCCACGTCATAGGCCAGTGGCGCCTCCCGGGCCATCTCCAGCGGCACGGCGCGGTTCTTTCCCGTGACCACGTACTCGATCTTGCCGCCCACCCGGACCCTGCGGCCGCCGTCGGCCAGCTTTTCCGCGGCCACGCAGTGGTGCGTCATCGCCTTATATTCCTCCGGCCGGCGGGACAGCTTCTTTATTATGGCGAGGTCGTCGGCCCTCAGGTCGCCTTCCATTATCCGGCCTACCTGTTTCCTGACATACGCCGTGGCGGAGGGTATCGCCTCGACGAACTCCTTCTTGTTGCGGGCGGCGGCCAGTATCTCAAGCACCTGCTCCTGAGTGTCTTTGGCGATGCGCGCCCGGTCCTGCCGGCGCACCTCCAGGCCCCGGACCAGCGGCTCGCCGTCCACGCTGGCGAAGTACTTCTTCTTGAGGCCTTTAGAGCAGCCCTGCCGCTCCGGCAGGAACAGTACCCACCTGCACACGTACTCCAGCTTCAGTTCCATGTCGAACTCCCTGCTCACGAGCCGCCCGAACTCCCCGTAATCCAGGGAGGGGTCATTACGGTGAACAAAGAGCGAATCCGTATCGGCGTAAATAACGGAAAAGCCCGCCTCCTCGGCCATGTCTCTCGCCTTTAAAAGGTAGTACCGGCCGAAGGCCGGAACGGAGCGGTTGCCGTCCACGGTGCGGAAATTATTGAGGGCGAACTGCATATAGCCATACGGGCTCACGAGCTGCATTTTAAGGGAGCGGTACAGCACGTCCAGCTTCCGGTACTCCGCCGAGCCCGGGTCCAGGGCCTTCATCGCCCGCTTCACGCGGTCCCTTTCTTCCAGCACCTTGCCGAACACTTCGGGGTATACGCCCTTGCGCTTCATACAGATGTGGAAGCCCAGGAAAGGCACCTGCTCCCCGTGCTCGCGGCACTCTTCGTGGCGGCAGTTGATCGTCTCCGGGCTGATGTTGTGCTTCACGAAGATGCGCGGGAATAAAGAGGAAAAGTCCAGGATGGCCACGTCCTCGTGCAGTCCGGCCACGGGCGTTATGACGAGCCCGCCGTTCTCCTTGACCTTCTCCACCAGGGGAGTCTTGAAGCCCTCCGGGTACTCGGCCGTATCGGGTATGACCGTGCTGCCGATGAGGGCGGCGTTCACCATGGAGGCGTTCATGAAGCCGTGCTTCTCCCGGCACACGCTGTCCAGCGGCATCATGCACCTCTGGCACCAGGAGGTGAACATGGGCAGGCGCTCCACGGCGAGCTCGTACACCTTGGACGCCTCGCTCTTTTCGGCCGACAGGGAGAACTCCTTATCATAGACGGACTCAAGGCTCAGGTCGGTGCGCTTGAGGTCGGCATCGGTTCTCGCGTCCTTCCAGAGGTCGAGCAGGATGCGCCCGGGCGCCCGGGCCTGTGCAGCCTGCCAGTGCGTAATCCGCTGTTTTTTAGCATTGTGCAGGTCTGTGCTCCAGGATACGCGGCCAAGGCGAAGCGCCATACCGTTCGCACGGGCCCTGAGCCCGAGCAGCGGAAGCTGCGTATTATCCGCGTCGAACATGGCCAGGGCATCGGGGTCTCGCTCGTCCAGCGCCGCCTGGAGCGACCGGACCATGGCGGCCTCGCCGCCCCTGAAGACGGACTCGCCGGCGCCGTCACACAGCGATATCGAGAGCAGGCGGCACTTTGCCGGATCCGTGGTGCTAAAGGCGCAGTTGACGGCCAGCACCCTGAGCTTCGACGTGTCGCATGGGCCTGCCGCGGATATGCTCTTCAGGACGCCGCCGTCCGTCGTGAACCGGACTGCAGAATGCGGCGGGATGCCCCGCAGGTAGTGCCACTGGAGGTCAATGCGGATCTTCGCCTCCGCGAAGCTCACGTTGGCCGGCGAGCGCTGCCTTATCTCCCGCATGGTCTCCTCGACCTTGCGCTCATCCAGCAGGAAGGCGCGGACTACGGGCGTCGTCCCGGTGGCATAAATCGATGGATAGCGCGGCACGGTCTCGATCCTATACACGTTCTCGTGCTGCCCCACGGCCTGCTCCACCAGACCGACGTTACGCTCCGGTATGACGGCGAACGACGGCCTGAAGTCCCGGTCCTCCAGGCAGACGATGCCCTTCTCCGTGCGTATCCACAGCAAGTACGCCCCGGGCCGGCCGTCCGCGGAGGGCCGGTGCCAGGCGTCGACGAGTGTGCCCTGCATAGTCGACAGTAACGCATGGCAATACATAAGGCATGAGGCATGGGCGCCGTGAAAATAATGGAATTATAGTGTATCATATCTAATGTATACATTAGTTTACATTAGTAAACTATATGTAACACATGTAAACAAAAGTATACATATGCCCGTTGATGAGTCGAATATACCACCATATGATATTAACGAAGATAATCGAATAAGAATTTTAAAATTGTTCTTTGACGGGCCGAACGTCAGGCTTCATGTCAGGGAAGTCGCCCGCCGTTCCGGCCTGACCCCCCGTGGCGCCCAAAAAATATTGAGGTCTTTGAAGCAAAGTGGATTATTGTGCAGCGAGTCGACTGGCGTTGTTAATAATTATTGGGGTAACTATGAAAACGAGAAATTTATTGGTCTAAAGAGGTCTTTAAACCTGTATTCTCTCTATTCGACCGGCCTGCTCCTGGCAATTGAAGCTTACTACAGGTATCCTAAATGCATAATCCTTTTTGGCAGCTATTCCAGGGGCGACGATACTGCTGATAGCGATATTGATATTGCCATTGTCACCAGTATGAAAGATTTACCAGATACGATTATATATGAGAAATTACTAAAGAGAAAGATTGGCCTCCATCTAATTAGTAATGTGAAGCAGGAGGATGCTAATTTCATCAATACCCTGATAAATGGCATCGTAATGTCAGGATACCTGGATGTGGCTTAGCTTGGTTTATCATGGAATATCGTTCAAGGACTATATAACGAGAGGCGATGTTAAGGAGACATGGAAAGACCATGGTGCAGCCCGAGCCATGTTCGAGAAAGCTCAAAGGCGGCTCAAATGTATTAAGTCCCTGACGATCGATGAAGAATGCGCTACGTTCATATTTGAGGATCTATATGAGGTCATCAGGGAATGTGCGCATAGTATAATGTTCGCCGATGGTTACCGCACCACAGATTCCCATGAAGCATGCGTTGCTTTTATAAACGATAGATACAAGGCCGTTTTTGGAGATTCGCTTGTCGATGACTTCGACCGGTATAGAAAAACGCGCAATGATTCGAAGTACCGCTTTAGCTATGTTAACACAGTAATTGCGAATGAGGGATTGGGTAGTGCAGAAGAATTTGTCAGGATCACAGCCCTGATACTAAATCCAAAAATAAACAGATAAACAGCTATTCTAAAACAAGTAGCTCCGCCATATTTACTCCAGAATATTAAGTATCCATATTCGCAAAAAACGATGGGGGAAGAACATGGCAATTTGTATGGTATGTGGTACCGATTACTCGGCGAGGGGAGAGATGCTGGACATCGGGGGCACGAAGTATAAGGTGTGCGGCGACTGCGCCGAGAGGGCCCGGTCGAACCCGGCGAGCTTTATGGCTGACATTAAGCGACTAAGCGAGACGAACCCGTCATACCCGGTCTGCGACGCGTGCGGCCGGAAACACTCGGACAGGTGCGACACGGTCCCGTTCGCGGGCGTGAACTTCCAGGTCTGCGGGTACTGTATACCCGAAGTCCGGGAGAACCCGGCGGATTTCCTCGCGGGCAAAAAGGGCACCGAGCCACAGACTTAAGTATTAATGCACTACATCACTTTTTTTCTTTAGGTGCTCGTAGCCTTTGCACGTGATGGGCCTCATCGTGCCCCGGTCGTCGAGCGTTAGCCCGGTTTCCACGACTTTGCCGATGACGGTGAACTTAACACAATTTATTTTATCGAGCCCGGCCGGGTCGAGCGTGAAGAGGAGCTCGAACTCGCCGCCGAAGCAGACGGCCATATCGATCAGCTCTTCTCTGCTTTTTACGATCCTCCGGGTTTCCTCGAGCAACGGAAGCCTGTCCGCATCCACCAAAAACCCCACTTTGCTCGAATTGGAAAGCTCGTATACCGATTTGCCAAGCCCGTCGCTAACGTCCATCATGGCGGTGACCTCTTTGTAAGCAGAAAGGCGCATGCCTTCTTCCACACGGGGTTGCGGCCGGAAGAAGCGGTCGATGAGCAATTTTTTGTCCTGTTCAGGCGCTTCACGGCCTTCGATAAGCACCTTATAGCCGGCCGCCGGCGTGCCCAGGTAGCCCGTAACACATAGCAGGTCCCCCACCCTGGCCCCGGACCGCAGCTTGAGCTTATCCTTCTCCACCCGCCCGAGAGCGGTGGTCACTATTGTCAGCTCGGCATGCTGGTCAGTATCGCCGCCCACGATATCGGTGCCGTATCTTTTCGCGCAGTCCCTCATGCCGCGGGCAAGCCCGTCGATGAAATCGACGTCCGTGCCGCCCGGTATGCCCATTGCGGCTACTACGCCGATAGGCTTAGCGCCCATGGAAGCCACATCGCTCAGGCTCACGGCCACGCTCATCCACCCGATGTCCTCGCCGGACATCTCCGCGGGAAAATCCGTAGTCCTGTGGAGCATATCCGTAGTAACGACCAGATAATTCTCGCCGTCCTCGAGAACGGCGCAGTCATCGCCTAAGTAGCCGGAGTCGAGTATCTTCGCGATACGCCTGATGATCCCGATCTCGCCAATATCGGTAGCCTTTACTTCCTTAACCTTCGTAATAGTGAGCCCCTCGAGCCTTTGACCGCGGCGTCAAGACTATCCGCTATCGCATAATAATCGTCGCCGTCCAGTAATATAGTTGCGTACCTGACGCCCTCCTTGTGGAGCAGCGTCAGCGCGGCCTTCGCCACCGCCTCTGCCCCGGCCTCCGACCAGCCGTAAACGTCCGCCCTTTCCGGTACCGTGTCGTACCTGGTGAACGCGAGCATGGACGGATGCCCGTTGATCTTTACGAAAACCCGGTCACGCCGGCAATCCATGAACTCCGGGACGGCGTACTGGTCGAGCTGCTCAAAAACGTGGAAGGCAGAGCTTTGATAGCGCCCTACCGGCATGGGCAGGCCTCGCGTGAAGGCCCACAGGCTCATAGGGGGCGGCAATTTAACGATATCCACATCATATTCCTTAGTGGACGCTTCCAGCTCGACCATCCTGCCTTCAATGGTAAAACCGCACTTCTCATAGAACCCGACGTTCGCCATCGCCGATGCTACCGTGACAGTATCACACCCCTGGTCGGTAGCGAACCGAACGGCCTTATCGACAAGGGCACTTCCTATCCCATGGCCTGATCGCTTTTTTAACACGTAGAGAAGACCGATATGCAAGGTTTTCCCGAAGTGGGGGCCCTCATCGCCCACGAAAAACTCCGTCTCGCCGACCGGACGGTCTTTATCAAGGGCAACGAACGGGAACTGATGCTGTAATAACAGGTTATTCAGGTGGACAGAGCAGGTCTCGGCGCTCATCCAGGGCCCGCCGAACCCCCATCGCTCGCCTATCGAGAGATCCTTATAAGCCACGTCGACGTGCTCTGCGCCCAGCTTTCGATACCATCGTTCTATGTGCGACTTATGAACATCGCAGATACCGGCCGCATCGTCCAGCCCGGCGTGCCTGATCTTCATGCCTTTATCTTCTTTATGAGCCATGCCATGTTCTTCGCGAGGTTACGCACTGTGCGAACAGCTTCTTCGTCGTCCTTTACGTCTTCGGGGTCAAGGCCATAGCCCACGTTCCAGTAGGTCGAGCCCGGCACGATCATGCCGTTGATGAAGAAGAAATAGTTCAGTTGGGCAAAGGTAAAGTTGGCGCCTGCCCTGCGGGCGACGGCGATGGCCGCGCCGGCCTTGCGCTCGAACGCACGTGTCTTCATGCCGACGAACCCGGCCCTGTCCAGCAGCGCCATTATCTGCGGCGACGCCGAGCCGAAATAGACGGGGCTTCCCACGATGATGCCGTCGGCCGCCGTCATCTTCTCGAAGATCTCCTGGAAGTCGTCCTCGATGTTGCAATTAAGCAGCTCTTCACATGCGTTGCAGGCCTCGCAGGGCGCGATGCGCTTATCGTCGAGCGGTATCAGCTCGACCTCTATGCCTTCCTGTTTCAGCGTTTCCAGCGCTTCGTTGACCAGGAAACGCGTGTTGCCCGCGTGGCGCGGGCTTCCGACGATGCCGATGACCTTGTACATAAGTGGATTTCTCAATAAATGTAGGTGTTTCCGATATATTAAATTTACAAGGTTATTGTCGAGTTTAGAGAACAATTATTTTTTTCGTAGCCAGGCCCTGCCACTTCGCCTCAAATTCCTCAGGGCTTACGCCCGGGAAAGTGTCTATTATACACACGTCGCAGGATGGTACAACGCTGTCCAGCTTCCTGAAATCGCCGATATAGACTTCAAGCTCAACATTGCCCGAAGCTTTTGCCACCAGCACGGGCTCGTCACCGATTGCGGGCAGCTTGCTCAAGTCCACGATACGCTCCATCTCGACCCCGAGGGCATCCTGGTTCACCTCGATATTCAATAACAGATTCCTTATGGCCGGGAGCCAGGCATCGTTCAGGACGACCTTTTTTGCCCCGCCCAGCGCTGCAAGGAGGCCCAGCGTGCCGACGCTGGCGAGGCCGTCGACGACGACGCTATCGTCAAGCAGGCCGTCGAGGAAGAGCTTCTCTATGGCCTTCACTTTGACCGAGTTATTCCGCCAGAACTCTATATGGCAGTCGGACTGGCCACGGTACAGGCACAGGTCCCCGAGCATGCATGAGATGACGTCTGCCCTCATGTCACAGCCCGCCATTAGCTGATAGACATGCGGCTTCGAGCCGGTGTCCAGTATGCCCACGCTATCGGAAGGCTTGCCCTTTCGATTTAATACGCCTTTGACTTCGGGTACTTCATCCAGGATACGTTTTGCTACGTGCTTATTTACGTTATCGATGACCATGACCAAGCTTTTCGCCGGCAGCCGGGGGACATCGACCATCGTGACACCGAAGGCGACGAGGGGCGTGCCGACGTCTTTTAGCGCAGCGCCCGCATCCTTAATGCCTTCCTTGATCAGAATATCAAGCACGCTGGCCATAATATAATCGAGGTGACGCTTACCGCAGAACGGGCAGCGGCCCGAGTCCCTATCAAGCTCGAGGCCGAGCTCGACCAGCGGAATGAACTTATCCAGCGGCTGATCGCCCCGGCACCGGGCGCAGGGAACGTACATAGAGAACGCCTGCTGCTGTACTTCGCCGGCAGGCCGTATACAGTCCAGGCTCCCGCATGTCGGGCATTTGCGAGTCACGAGCATTATTAGCAGTTAAGCGGCGCCCGTATAAATGGTTTCGGTCATCAGCAGGCTTCCGGAAGCTCGACCACGAAGCGGCAACCCTGCCGGTAATCTCCAGGGACCCTGTCTTCGGCCCATATGCGGCCATTGTAGCTTTCTACGAGCGTTTTCACGAGCCCCAGCCCCAGCCCTGTCCCCATATGCTTCATGTTCCCTGGCGATAGCCGGCTAAAGATCTTGCCCTTCCGATCATCAGGTATCCCCGGCCCGTTATCCTCTATAGTGACACGATGCCACTGGTCCGAGGTGGATAGGCGGACTACGATGCCCAGAGGCTTATCGGGGCTTGAATGCTTTATCGAGTTCCCCAGGATGTTAGCGAAAACGTCCGGGAGAAGCTCATTCGCCTTTACGGAACGGCCATGGACGGGATAATAATCGATAGTGATATGACGGCCCTGTATGCTTCCTGCATCAGCGGTCATGTCCTGAAGCACTTTCCCCAGGTCAAGCACCATGGGCTCAAGCATGCCGTCACGCAGCCGCTGCAGCTTCTTCACGTTATCGATAAGCTTAGCGCTATTCCTCATCGTATCCATCGGCTTAGAGAGCATGACCATGTCGGCCTTATCGAGGCTGCCCTTATCGGCTAGCTTCTCCATCGCCAGCTCCAGGTAGCCCATGGCGACCTGGTTCATGTTACTTATATCGTGGCTCATGAAGTCCACATAAAGCTCGGCCTGGGCCTTAGACTCGGAGAGTGCTTTGCCGACACGCTTTCGCATGATGATCCTCCAGACGCTGCCCATGAGCAGAGTAAGCTGGCGCATGTCCGAGCGATCATAGGGCGAGGCTTTATTTCCCACTTCGGCCACGGCTACGATGCGCCCGCTATCATAGACAGGTATACCCATAAATCGTTTTATAGGTATGTGGCCGTAAGGGATCTTATTGCTTGAAAGATCATTATAGACGACAGGCTTTCCACGTAAAATGGGCTCGACCCAGAGGCCGCCGCCCGAGATGCAGATCGAATGAGGCCTGTCCAGGATATTACACTCCTCTTTCGTGCCCTTCGACCAGCAGTGCATGGTCAGCATCTTCTCGTCCTGGCTCAAGGCGCCCATCCACCCGATCTTACTGCCCGTCAGGCGTATCGCCTCTTCGAGCGAATACGCGATAATGTCCTCTTCCGGGGAGGCGGCCATATCGTTCAGCGCCAGTAACGCCTCCAGCCGGGCCTCGTCCAGGCGTAGCGCCTCCTCGGAACGCCGGTATCGTTCGGCAAATGCCTTCAGCCGGTAAAAAGAAGCGACGAGCTCTTCCCTCGCCATCTTTTCCGGATCCGGATCCGGAAATAGCGCACTACCCATTAATCAATACCCCCGGTGAATATTAACGTACTATTAATATATTATTATTACTATTGACATTCCAGAGGTTCGTTCGCAGTGCTTGCCGTTTTCCGCCCATGATATATTGATTAAAGCCCGGCTTATAAATGATTTGTCGCCGCGTCATCCAACTATCGGGCCACAGTTGGACGATTTAGCTACAATCAGGCCCGGGAGAACAAATCTTAAATACGTTGCCAAAGAACTGAAATAACGTGACGGACGCATCCTTTATTTCGGACAGGGGCAACGTCTTCGAGGCCGCCTTCAACGAGTTCGGCTACACCTGCCAGAAAATAGTCCCGCAGGCGTTCGGCTCGCCGTTCTGCCAGCCCTCGAAGCTTCTCATCGTGCCCTCCGGATTCGCCGACCCAAAATACTATAAGGTCCTGCCGGCCCTCAAGAGAAATAAGGAAAAGATCGCCGAGTTTATAAAAAATGGGGGCATAGTGCTGGCCTTCGGTGCCATGCTCGATGATTACGAGTACGACTGGCTCCCGATGAAGCTGAAATATAACATGCAGTTCAAGACGAGGAACGTCAGGCTGATAAAGCCCGATAGCCCGGCCGCTTTGCTTCTCGAGCCCGGGGAAAAGGACTGCGACGGCTATTTCACCGAGCACGACGGCGAGACTATTATGACGCTGGACGATGGCAGGCCCGTGCTCGTCCATAAACAGTATGGCAAGGGCCACATCATCGCGGCATCGCTGCACGAATACCCGTCTAAAAAATTCATCGACTGGGCCTGCTCTAAAGAGCGCGAAAGCCTGACCATCTGAGGCGATACCATGCCGAAAGACGCGAAAGACCTAAAGCAGATGTTCCTGCAAAAGAAGCCCTGCCAGATCCTGCTGGCCGCCTACCGTCTCGATAAGCCGTATATCTCTGTCTTAATGAAGGAGGCGGACACGACTTTCGCCCATACGACGAACATTTTGTCGGATATGGAGTCCTATGGGCTGATCGTTATGGCCAGCGAGGGCCGGATGAAATACGTGAAGCTAACCGGCACGGGTAAGGAATTGGCCCGGTCACTGAAGTCGGTCGAAGGCCTGCTTGACGGTAAGGTTGTCTTAAAGAAGCTCTCTAACCTCGAGAAGAGCATCGATCGCCTGGAAACAAATATCAAGTCTGAGATCAAGGACGAGAAGTCCGAAAGAGCCCGTGCTAAACGTTTTTATGAAATATCGGGCCGCTGGACGGCTTTAGGGGAGGAGGCCGCCAGGTACAACAGCGCGAGCATTGCGCTCGCCCTGTCCCGCACAAAGGAACGCCTCGACTACCTGGAAACTAAAATACGGCCCCACGAGACTATACCGCAAGATACATGAAGGCCGCGGCAGGATATTAACCGTGTAATAGTTTCACGGCGCTAGCTCGTTAATAGTTTATATGAGCGGGCCATAAAAGCGGTTGGTATTCCTGATGAATTTCATCCATATGGCGGACATGCACCTGGGCTACAGGCAGTATGGCCTTGAAGAGCGGTTTCTCGATTTCGGTTATACGTTCAAGCAGGTCGTCGAGTACGCCATCGCACAAAAAGTTGAATTTGTCCTTATCTCCGGGGACCTGTTCGATAAGCGGAGCATTAATGCTCCTACCTATATCCAGGCGGTCCATGTTCTGTCCTTGCTTAAGAATGCGGGCATACCCTGTATCGCCATCGAGGGCAACCATGACCGGCGATTTTTAAAAGACGGTATGTCGTGGCTGGATTCGCTGGAATGGGAAGGGCTGCTCAAGGTCATTAAAAATTATGATGGCGACCTGATGGGCGGTTTCGTAGACGCGGGTAAGACGAGGATATTCGGCCTGGGCTTTGCCGGCTCGATGACGTCTGCTGCTATTCCCCGGATAAAAGAGGAGATCGCTGCGATTAACGCTCAGTCTCCGCCTGAAAGAACGATATTTATGCTGCACGCCGGCGTGCAGGGCAAAATGAAGTACGGGGTCGTCGGCGAAGTGACATACGAGGACCTCTGCCAGCTCAAGGGCGCCGTCGATTACCTTGCCCTCGGGCACTATCATAGCAATTACGAGATCGACGATTGGGCCTACAATCCGGGCTCGCCGGATACGTGCTCTATCGTGGAAGCCTATGAGAAAAAGGGCATATACCATGTTACCGATGTCGGAGCGAAGCTCGTCCCCATGAGCACCAGGAAATTCATCCCCTTACGCATAAAAGCTGACGGCCATAAGGGCTTTGAATCATTACTGAACGATATCAGGGAGTCGCTTATAAAATATGGGAAATACGACGGCCCCATCGTCCATGTGATCATCGAAGGGACACTCGGGTTCGATAAGTCCCACATCAACGTAGATACTATTTTAGAGGCGGTCAAGGAGATAACGAGCGCACTCTATGCTGATGTACGATTCGACCTTGTGAACGACGAGTTCAGGATCGCCAGCATAGATGCGGATGCGCTGGACCGTGCCAGCATCGAGAGGGAAGTATTTCGTAAGCTCGCCAGGTTCGACAGCGTCCTGGCGGGTAATTGTGACTTCTTCGCCGCTTCTCTTTCTGAAGTTAAGGACATGGCAGTTAAGGGTGCCGACGAGAAGACGCTGGATAGCCTGTTCAGAAAGATCTATCATGAAGTCAAAAACGCCCCCGTAGTGCCTGAAGCTGCCCCCGCTCCGGTTGAGATAGTATCTAAACAGCTTGAGCCCGAGATGCCTGTGAAGCCCGTTAAAAAGCCCCGAAAAAAAGCACAAAAGTCAGGGCAAGTATCGCTAGACTGGAGTGAGGGATGATGATCATTAAAAAAGTCGCTCTCAAAAATATCAAAAGCTACGGGGAGGATGTCATCGAGTTCCAGGAGGGCATCACGAGTATCCACGGGCTGAACGGAGCGGGCAAGTCCACGGTGCTCGAATCCATCGGCTATGCGCTTTTTGACTCCTTGCCCTACAACCAGTCTGAATTCGTTCGTAAGGGCGAAAAATCTGGCGAGATCGTCGTCACCATCGTCGGGATGGATGACCTGGAGTATACCATCACGCGGAAGTGCGGTTCCTCGCAATCCTACACTATCCGGGGCGGGAACGGCATCCAGATGGAGGGCAAGGAGTATGTGGGCACGATGCTCTGCGATATTCTGGGCTATCGCGTGCCCGACATCGGCCAGCTCCGTTCCCTGTTCGAGAACGCCGTAGGCGTGCTGCAGGGCACATTCGTCTCAGAGTTCCTCGAGAGTGCCAGTAAAAGGAAAAGCATATTCGACCCCCTTTTACGGATCGATGAATACAATACGGCCCACAAGAATCTACTCCAGCTCAAGAACTATGTGAAGGGCTCGATCGACGAGATGGAAAAGAAAATAAGCTATTTAGAAGGCAAGTGCGAGCCCCGCGAGTCGCTAATACTGGAAAAAGAGGGGTTGACCGGGCACGTATCCTTACTAAAAAAGGAAAGGCTCGATAAGAACGAGCAGATCCAGCTTGCGTTGAAGGAAAAAGAACGCTATGATGCGATCGAGAGCGCGCTAAGGGACCTGGAGAGCAAGCGTAAAGTCACCTTCACCGATGCCCAGAACAAGCGGGCATATATCGAGCGTATCAAGGCCGAGCTTAAAAAGTCAGAAGAGGCCATGGGGAAGCTGAAGCAGAACGAGGCTGCTTACCGCCTTTACTCTTCTAAGATGGCCGAAAAAGAGGCGCTCGAAAAGCAGAGGCTCGAAAGGGACTCCATTATAACAAAGATAAATTTTGTTAAAAATTCTATCGCCGAGATGAAAGGCAGACTGGGCGAGTGCGAGAGATCCATAAAAGAGATGGACCAATTCGAGGCGGAGATAAAGACACTTGAGCCCCTCGTTGTGGAGCAGGAAAAGCTCGATACGGAGATGGAGCGCTTTATGTCAGAGATCAGCTCCCGCACCCACGAGCTTGGCCAGCTAAAGGAGCGTATGAGCCCGCTGAAGACCGTAAAGGGCAATATGTGCCCCGTCCTGTCGGGCGTCGAATGTAAGAGCGTCACCGACCTCAAGAGCTATTATGAGGCTGAACTTTCCCGGCTCATGGCGTTAAAGTCGGGCCTTGAAGCCGGCAAGAAGGAGATCGCCGATAAGCAAAAGGCGCTCGGGAACCCGAAGCTTTCGCTGAACGTTAAAAAAGAAAGCCTGAAGAAGAAAGCACAAGTGACATCCGACCATGATCGGCTGAAGGCCCTGATGACTGAAAAGCAGGGCGAGCAGGTTAAGCTCGTCTCGGAGTTAAGCACGTTCTCGTCGCTGGAGAACCAGTTCAAGACGATCAATGAAGAGCTTACCAGGCTCAAGCCCGCCTACGATGAATACCAGCAGAATATCCGCATCGCCGGCCAGGTCGCCGAGAGGCAAAAGGAGCTTGACATTGCTTCTGCCGCGCTTGAAAAGAAGGATGCGGAGCTGAAGGGCCTTGAAAGGGAACTCGAGGAGAAAAAAGCAGTATACGTTGCCGATGCTCATGTAGCGGTGAAGTCTTCCTGTGAAAAGCTCCGGACAGGGCTGGCTTCGCTGGGCGCAAGGATCGATGCTGAGGAGAGCCGTATTAAGGCGATCGATAAAAACCTTGAGGATATTGAAGAAAGCCTGAAGCAGATGGCCTCGTTAAAAGAGAAACGTACAGCCGAGATCGACTACCTCGCCTTTATCGAGAGAGCCCGTGATGTAATTCGAATGGCCGGCCCTGAGGTCATACGGGTCTATATCGATCTGATCTCTCGAGAGGCCACCGGGATGTACTGCGAGATCGCAGGGGACCATCGCTTCGAGATCAGGTGGACGGCAGACTATGATATTATATTGATCGAGGATGGCCGGGAGCGCACGTTCAGGCAGCTTTCGGGCGGAGAGCAGATGAGCGCCGCGCTCGCCGTCCGGCTTGCCGTGCTGAAGATACTCACGAGCAGCGACATAGTGTTCCTGGACGAGCCGACCCAGAACCTGGACGAGAGCCGCCGGGAACGGCTGGCCCAGGAGATCATGCGCATCAAAGACTTCAAACAGATGATCATCATATCCCACGACGACACATTCAACGCCAGCCTGGAGAACGTCATCGAGATCGAGAAGCTGAATGGCGAAAGTAAGGTTAGGAGGCGAAATGCTAGACCTCAGGCTACTCTCTCGTGAGCTTCTGGACCGGAAGAGCGAGATCCTGGACTTTGACCAAAAGGATTCCGACGTGCTGGAGAAGTATCGTGAGAAGCTCCCGATGCTGGATTCGCTCGATAAGAATGCGAATGCCAGGCTTCCGGTATATTCCGGGAGTAAATTTTTAGAAGACGGACCTTTAGTTCGGCCTTTTAAGAAGAGATTCGTTAACCGGGCGGATGCTACGGACTGGGCCCTGGAAGTGCTGAAAGGTAAGACCGTGGCGGCCGTGGATGGAAGCCAGGTATTTGCCTCGAGGCGATACTCGGTGCCCATCGGGCTCACCCAGGCCGGGCTCGTCATTAACAAGCATACCGGAGTCGATGGATTTTCAACATCTTATAAAATGTCCCTGATCACGCCCTCGGAGTTTGAAGCCTATAAAGGCACGTCGGCCTTTTCCGAGACGCCCGTATCCCTCCGGCGCCACCAGCTCGAGTGTGAGCAAATATGCGAGTTCATGCGCTCTAATCCTGGCGACATAGTATTCCTTGACGGGTCCCTGGTATTATCGTTCATCAACGAGCTGGCCGACGAGAAGATACGTATGAATTATGTTGACGCTATCGTATCTGTGCTGAGAACGTCCGAGGAAACAAAAACGCCTGTGGCCGCCTATACGGACATGCCACTCAATAAGGACATAGTCACCTTGATGAAAAAATACTTCCACCTGCCCCCGGTATCGCACCTTTCAGACGTCCACCTTATCCGTGGAAAACTCAACTGGGCAGACCGTACACGGACCTTCATATCCGACCGGGACGATAAGAGCAGGGAGAATAAGTCGGTCCTGGACCTGTATGGGCCCTATCGTGACTCGGTCGCCTTCTTTTATATTCAATCGTCAGGCGGGTTGCCATCGAAGGTGGAGTTCCCGGAGTGGGCCTATGAGGCTGGAATGGCCGATCGTATAGCGGACGTCGTGAGAGCGGAATGTATTATAAGACCTGGATACCCGGATATCATCCACCGGGCGCACGAGTATACGGCCATCAGCCAGGATGAGGCTGAGCAGTTCAGCCGCATACTGGACCACTTCGCAGCAGCGAATCGGATAAAGATATACAAGAGCGCTAAAGAAATAAATAAAAAGGTCACATGAGGCGGTCTTATGTATAGATAGCCGCGGTGACTACATCTTTATTAAAGATGACCTTTTTACCATTTAATTTCACTTCATAGAACGTTCCTGTATCGTCCTTTAGCTCTACGGCCTTTGTGATATGAGTATTCTCTTCGAAGGCGAACCCCATATCATTAAAAGCTGTCATATTGTTCGAAGGTACCGAGAATTGGACCATCGTCGTTTGAGCGTTGAAGGAGGCAATGGCAGATGCGATAAAGGGAAGAAAAACCACCAGTACTGCGACCGATAATATGGCTAAAACGAACATAAATACGCTACATTTCAACATGTTAAATTTGTAGTGGGCAATGTACGTGTATGATTTTTTTATGCCCGGAATATCATCAGATTTAAAATTTAACAACCGTGGATTTAAAACATTTATGCAAAAATAAATGCTTATTAAAAAGACAATATAGGGTAATAACAATGCGATATTTCCCGGGAAAGTAAACGTTTTTTCATCGATGCTCACAAAAGCTAAAGCGGCCGTATAGATCCCCGTGACCGTTGTAATAATCGATATAAGATATTTTGCCATACTGTCCATGAGTTCGGGGGAATTTTTTATCAGGTCCTGCCCATAGTCCAGCCACTTCTTCTCCCAAGGAGGTACTATATCATTGTTAGTTAATTCTATGGCGGAAGGGTCGACAATAATCTTAGTCTTCATTGTTTAACACCTCTTTTACGGCATATTCAAACTGGTAAAACGTCCCGCCACTTTTATCCGATATGCATCCCGAAAAAGTTCCGATTTTATTTGGCACAGGATCACGATACCCTAGATACCTATCGATGTAATTGATAACATCTAACAGGAATTTTACAAATCCAGGCATATCAATATCTTTGTTCTCATCTTTTGGATTATTTAAACTATTGGCTACTCGATATGCTTGCTCAAAACCTGACACTTTATAAATGTAATGAGACTCCTTTTCGCCGTTATTGCCCTTTACCGTTAAATCAATTTGTAGATCATTAGTTGCAAGAACTGCTTCGTATATTTGGCCGCTCATGAAGATCACCCATGGACTTTAATTAATATTTAAGCGTTTATTTGTTTAAAAAAATATCGTTATATAATAGGTTGAATTATAAGCGATTATTTCTTTCACTATGGATAATCGAAAACGTTTTGACGTCGCCATCCTATAAGCTATAGGTGTATAAGGCATGAAGGTAGGGTCGATCGTACAAGTAAAGTCCTTTTCCGAATATATCGCGAAGGTGCCGCTGGATGAGAATGTCGGCTATGTAGCGGCATCGAAGGTGCCCGCAGGCACGTTCGTTTCAATAAAGACGGCGCAGGGCTCAGTCATCGGCATCGTGACCAGCGTGCAACACGAGATAAAGGAGGACGTCCTGCCGTTCCTGTCTGAGGAAAAGCAGGAGGTCTTTGCGCCTTATGTTAACGACTACCGTAGCTCTTATCTTGCGATCCATGGGATCGGGAACGTGCAGGGCACGAGAGCCTTGCAGAGCCTCGACTATGCGCCCGTTGTAAACGACGTCGTCGAGCTTATGGATAAAGAAGGCATAAGGGCTTTCCACACACCGGGCGGGAAGCCGAGCTTTTCCTATTATCGTAAGCTATCGTCGGCGGTTGACCCGGAGACACTATGCTGCACCATAGACCACGTGGCTACGGCAGTGCCCGAATGCAAGCCCATGCTGGCAGCCCTCAAAAAGCACACGGAGAATAAAGCATGAAGCCCATAGGCAACGTCCAGAGCGTCGAGGAGAACGACATCAGCTTCATATCGTCCATGAAGCTGAAGAACGGCGACTTCGTCGCCTACCAGGACCGCTGGGTAACTCCTGACCGCTTCATCCTGTGCCGGGTTAAATATGCTCAGTCGCTCAAGCCCTTCCCTGATGAATTTTTATTTAATAGTGACTTGAACCCGAAGGCGATCCTTGAGTTTAGCGGCATGGACACTGAGGACTATGATAAATACCTTATAACGGCTTCTATCGTCGGCTATTTCAATGAGGCAATCGGGGAGTTCAAGCACCCCAGGACGATGCCCGACAATGGTGAATCGGTCTACGTGGCAGGGCAGGAACTACTGAAAGACGTGAGCAAGGCCGCAGTAGGCCAGCGCGGCTCTGCCGCAATAGGCTCTGTACTCGGCACAGACGTGCCCGTCGTATTAAGCGTGAAGGACCTGGTCAGTCAGCACCTGAGCATCATTGCGGCCACCGGGAGCGGAAAAAGCTATACCGTTGGCGTACTGCTCGAAGAGCTCATGCGCCCGAACAACCGTGCAGCCGTCCTCGTAGTTGACCCCCACGGAGAATACCCAACACTAACGGCACTACAGAACATCAAAGAATTCAGGGAGGATGACTATCGCCCAACAGTCAAAGTCCTTCGCAAGGAGAACATCAAGATAAAGATCACCGAGCTCAAGCTCGAAGACTTCATGAGCATTCTGGAAATGACGGACAAGATGGAGACGTTCTTCGCCCGGGCCTATTATGCATTACCCGACAGGGCGAACTTCCGCAAGGCCGATCTGCTGAACGAGATCCAGGCGCTGCGGAACGAGAGCAACCAGTCCACCATCGACGGCATCGTCTGGCGCTACGAAAGTAACATCATGAGCCGCCCGATATTCGACGACTTCCAGCACATGCAGCTCAAGGACCAGTTCAGCGTCGGACAGCTTTCCATCCTTGACCTGAGCGGCCTCTCCCAGAAGGAACAACAGCTTATATCGGCGGTATTGTTACGCCGGCTATTCGATGCACGGCAGGGCACCATTAACGAACAGTACCACGAGAAGGATGAGAAGTACCTGCCCTACCCGGCGTTCGTCGTGCTCGAAGAGGCCCACCGTTTCGCCCCACAGAACGGCGAAGCCAAGTCAAAAAATATACTGAAGACCATACTCTCGGAGGGCCGTAAATTCGGCATCGGCGTCTGCATGGTCTCCCAGAGGCCGTCCAAGCTCGACAGCGACTGCCTGTCCCAGTGCATGTCCCAGATCACCATGCGGATCATCAACCCGGTCGATAAGAACCAGATCGCCGCCAGTATCGAGACCATGAGCAAGGATATCCTGGACGAGCTGCCTGCGCTCGCTAAGGGCGAGGCCATCATATCTGGCGTTGCCATTAATACGCCTACGCTCGTGAAGGTGCGTGCGAGGCTCACGGAACATGGCGGCATTAGCAGGGATGCGCCCGAAGAGTGGGTCGCATATTCGAAAAAAGCCGTAGCTGCGAAGGTAGTGGCGCCTGCGCAAAAACAGCAGTATAAGCTATTTTAAAAAAATTATTTTTTCTTTGTGCTTTTAGCTTTCGTCGTCGCCTTAGCTTTAGCGGCTGGCTTAGGAGGAGCTACCTCTTCAGCAGCAGCCTTCTTCGAGCCTACGGCAGACTTACGGGCAGGAGCTTTTGCCGGCGGCTTTACCTCTTCGACGGGCTTCTCCGCCTTAGAGGGTTTAGCAGCTTTAGTGGGCTTAGCGGCCTTCACGGGAACCTTTTCAGGTGGCTTCACGGGAGGCATCTCCGGTTCTTCAGCGGGAGCCTTAGCGGCAGCCTTACCCTTCTTCACCTTAACAGGGGCGACTTCTTCCTTAACGGGGGCCTCAACCTCTACAACTTTAGGTTTCGGCGCAGGCTTCGGCACCTCCCGCTCAGGCATACGAGTAAGCAGCTCGATCCAGTTACCGAGGTCCGGGCAATAATCGGGCTCGCACTCATACGTACAGCCGATGCACGGGGCGATACCGCCGTCGACGATGATAAGGCTAAAGTCGACCTCTTTCCGGGGGGCCTCCTTCTTCTGGGGCAGATAGGAGATACGGTAGGTGCGAGTGCCTTTTACCGTCTCCCAGGTGCGCTTGATCTTGCCGTCCTCCTCCAGCTTCGCGATGATGCGGGAGCACTTACGGCTGTCGATGTCGAGGTCTTTCCAAAGGTCGCTCTGGAGGACGCCGTTGGGGCGGGACTTGATAAGAGCCAGCGCTTTCTCCTCTAAGCTATCCTCGCTCAAAATACGATTACTCCTTCAATGGGTTTAACAGGATGATGTTATTGCCTCTCAGGACTACCGAGCCGAGGGTCCTCAGCTTCTGGCCGCCCTGTATCTCAGTCGTATCGACCATGTGAAGGTTCAGATAATCGTCGGCACTGACCAGGGTACCTTCCAGAATGTTCTTCTCGCCTTTCATTTCTACCTGAATTTTCTGGCCAACGAGTGCCTGAACTTTTTTATTAGGGAACAAAAAATTAATCCTCCTTTAGTAAATTAAAGATGACAGTCTATATTCCACGCATTAGGTATTTGTATTTTTTTATCGCTCAGCCTACTGCTCTTTTAGTCTTTTTGACCGTGTTCGCGATGTCCTTGCCCAGGCGCTTGCATTCCTCGATGTCCTTTTCCGTGGGCGTGAACTGCACGCGCAGTACTGGGTCGACGACTTCCATGCCGAGGGCCCGCAGCATCTTCGCTATATCGGCCGGCGCTTCGCCGCTCCATCCGTACGACCCAAAGGCCGCACCGACCTTGCCCTTGAGGCCGTCGCCGAGCTCCTTGCCCATGCGCTCGATGAAGTGCTCCATGGGCGCGTGCATCTTGTACCAGAAGGTCGAGCTGCCCAGCGCTATCGCGTTAGCGTCCTTGAGCTCGTTCATGTCGGCCTCGTAGAAGCTGACCGAGTGGGTGTCTATGCCCCTGTCCTCCGCCCCTTCCGCGATCGCGTCCGCCATTTTTTTCGTATTACCCTGTGTGCTGAGGTATACCACGACTAATTTAGGCCTGGCCATAAATATCAATGTTATTTTATTTTATTAGGCAATAATACTTTTGCGTATCTTATGGCCATGCCCGGGATAGGGCCCTTCTACCAGAACCAGGGTAATATAAACGTTATATAAGGTATAAATGACTATTATTAAAATTATTTTGCCCGAATATATTTCACTTTGCAAATTAATAATTCGTTAGTTTCAGTTGCGGGGAATACTAATTCATACTGACATAAAAATCGGTGATAGGCCGGAAACTTTCTATCATTCGATACTGGATTCGCTCACTTCGAACATCGCAATATTAAACGATTCGGGCATCATCATCGATATAAACGATTCATGGGATCGTTTTGCATTACAGAATGGCATAAAGTCCCTCGATAAGGTCGGCGTGGGCGTCAGCTATTTTGAGGTCTGCCGAAAAGCCCATGGCGAGCATTCGGATGAGGCCCCCGTCGCGCTGGACGGATTACTGTCGGTCCTTAAAGGCAATATCAGTTATTTTGAGCTGGAATATCCCTGTGATTCTCCGGATAAGAAACGCTGGTTTTTAATGCGGGCCACGCGCTTTATGGAAAACAGCCGCAAGTACCTTGTAGTTACCCATATCGATATCACGCGGCGTAAGATGGCGGAAACAGAACTACTCGCGTCATATAAAGAGCTCGAGACGCGTTATAAGGCGCAGGCGGAAATATCGAAAGATTATGGAGATATGTGTAAGGAAAGTATTATCGAGAAGAAGCGCCTGGAGGAAGCGCTTCGCAAGAGTGAAAAAAAGTTCCAGAACCTGCTGGAAAGGGCACCTTTCGCCATTTATATCTATCGCGGGGAAAAAAATTGCTGCTACGTGAACCCGGCGGCGGAGGCGCTTACCGGGTATACGCGGGATGAATTCATCAATATGAGCTACTGGGATATTGCCCATCCGGACTACCGGGAGCTCGTCAAGGAGAGGGGAATAAAAAGGCAGAAGGGGGTGACGGTCCCAGCACGATACCAGATAAAGATCATTACGAAGAGCGGAGATGGGCGATGGATCGATATCAACGCGGCCAATATCATGTTCGAGAGAAAGCCCGCCGTGCTCGTCACGATGATCGACATCACCGAACAAAAGCTGGCGGAGGAGACCCTGTCCGAAGCCAGAGCCCAGGCGGAGGTATATATCGACCTCATGAGCCATGACATCAACAACATGAACCAGATCGCCATGGGCAGCCTTGAATTATTCCTCGATCGATCACAGACGGGTAAAAAGATCGAGGGTGAAGACTTGAAACTACTGCGATCTTCGTATCTCACGCTCCAGAGCATTTCAAGGCTGATCGATAACGTGAGAAAGATACAAAGTCTCAAGTCCGGCATGATCAGGCCGGAGGTCGTAGACACCGGACTCATGATCGCCGAAGTCATTAAAGCTTATGAAAATATTCCGGGCCGGGACGTGAAGATCCATTATACGCCCGTTTTTGGATATATGGTAAAGGCATGTGAATTATTCCAGGATGTTATAGTAAACATCATAGACAATGCAATAAAACACTCGACAGGGCCTTTGCTAATTAATATTGAAGACGCGGAGGTAATAGAGGACGGTAAAAAATATTACCGGATATTCATCGAAGACAACGGCCCGGGCATACCCGACGAGAAAAAGAAGGATATTTTTGAGCGGTATAAGCGCGGCGATACGAAAGCCAGGGGCCGTGGCCTCGGGCTTTACCTGGTCAAGACGCTCATCGATGACTTCGGCGGCAAAGTATGGGCCGAGGACCGCGTGCCCGGGGAGTACGGGAAGGGCAGTAAGTTCGTAATAATGCTGCCGGCGATCACTTAGGTCCTTCGCGTAAGGCTTTTGAGTTTCAGCGCAATGTCTTTGCCAAGGCGCTCGCATGCTTCGATATCCTTATCGTTCGGCTTATACTGGACTCGCATGACCGGGTCCAGCACGTCGAACCCGAGCTCACGCATTCGCTTTGCTATGAAGATCGGGGCTTCTCCACTCCAGCCGTATGAGCCGAAAGCTATCCCGGGCTTTCCCCTGCATTTTTTACTATCAAGGCTGTCGATGAGCTTTTCTATAAGCGGGAGCATTCGCTGCTCATACGTCGGGGATCCGATGGCTACGACGTCCGCGCCCAAAATATCTGCGGTCTCGATGTCACGGAGGTCGGCGGCTCTTGCCTCTAGGCCCATCGACCTGGCGCCGTCCGCGATCGCTTCCGCTACGAGCCTCGTATTACCCGATTTCGTGACATACACGAGCAATAGGTCTAGCATATAAAGAAGATAAAAAAAGTGTTTTTAATTATTTTTTATTCTTATTTTAACGAGGAAACGTCCATCTCGAATAGCGCTATCGGCATCTCGATGCCCCAGTTCTTCAGGACCTGAGGGTGAATCTCGCCGATGATGCCGGCTTTTTTATCGCCGATGAATATCTCGGCGCACCTGCCAGTTATGAACGACGGATGCTCGACGGCGGCCGTCCTCAACTTATCGGCGAGGCCGAAATTATAGCAGAGCGACTGCAGCTTTGTCTTGATCTCGTTGAAGCCGGCCTTCGAATAGCATAAGGCGCACGCAACGTGCTCTTCTTCCTTAACGCCCGTGCTCTCGAAATTGTCCAGGTGTGCCGTGGTGCCTACTTCCAAGATGTTCTGCGGGTACTCGCGGTGCAGGTTGTTCGATAGCACAATCATGAGCGACGGCGCGATCCATGTGCGCATGATATTATACTGGTCGGTGTACGGGTTGGAAAGCTCGACAGCTCTGCCGTCCTCGGGCTGGCACATCTTCGTGTACGTCTCCTCTTTGCCGATAAGGATGAAGTTGAGCGTGTCCTGGCAGCCCAGGCCGATCATGACCTCCCTTACGGCATCGTTGAGCTTGTTCTTTTCCGCAAGCTGGCCGACCGATGGCGTGTTGGGATAGACCGGGGGCATGTTGTTGAAGCCGTAAACGCGGCCGACGTCGTCCACGATGTCCCTTAGCTGAATGATATCCGTCCTGTATGGCGGTATCTCGACGACCAGGTAGTCGCTGCCCGTTTCCGCAATGCCGTTGCCCATGCGTAACAGCAGGTCTTTCGCCTGCATGGCCGTCAGGTCAAGGCCGAGTACCGTGTTGATCTCGGAAAGCCCGATGCGCATCGTGCGCACTTCCAGATTGGGCCTTTCGAGCGTGTGGTCGGGGTATTCGACCTTAAGGCCGTATATCTTTGCGCCGCGCAAATAGAGTGCGTACAGGGCGATATTGAGCATATAATCGATCGTGCCGAGGTCTTCGCCCGTTAGCTCGATGAGCAGCTCATGAGTGTCGATGGTGACTTCCGTCCGTTTAGAGTTGATGATGGGCGGGAACGAGAACAGGCCCTCCGCATCGTAGATGACCGGCACGAGCGGCTTGTCCTCGAGCACGTAGGCGTAGTCCTTGCCCTTGTCGTGGCGCTCCAGCACCTCGCCGGGCGTCATGACCTCATTGCTCTGGAGCGGGACGAACTTGACCGCATCCCGGGCCACAGCCTTATAATAGATGTCCTTGCCCTTGATCTTCGACAGGTCGTGGATGCCGATCGCTCCCTTTTTCCTGCGGCGGCCGAAGGTACCATGCAGCTTTTCCTGCAGGTGCATGATGGACTTGATCGATTCGTCCGTGAAGTGGAGGTCCTTAACGATAGCGCCCGTGACGAAAGGCCTGACATGCTCCAGCTCGCGTTCCACGATGATGCGGTAATCCGAAGGCTCGACAGGCGGTATGGTTAATCCCGTCTTGATGCCGTAGTAGGCCCGCAGCATGAGGGCGATGCCCTCCTCGCAAAGCAGGTCAGCACGGTCGCTCGTGACCTCGAAGGTCACGTCATCGCCTTCAATGGCTTCCGTTTCGAGGCCGAGCTCGAACAGGTCGTCGCGCAGCTTGTCCAGAGATATGTCCTTGCCGATGAGCCTGACGAGGTCGGGATAGTTGACCGTTACTGTTGCCATATGACGGGCACGCTCCTTAAGAAGTTGATGTCGCACAGAGGACCGTGAAGGTCACGGATGTCCTCGTATCCATACAGTATCATGAGCAGGCGTTCCAGGGCCAGTCCCCAGGCGATGACGTCGCATTCGATGCCATAGGGCGCCAGCATTTCCTTCCTGAACATGCCCGAGTTGCCTACCTCGATCATCCGCCCGCTACGCGGGTGCTTGCCGTATATCTCGAGGCTTGGCTCTGTGTAAGGATTATATGTGGGCTTGAACCGCAGGTTCGTAATACCGAATCGGGAGTAGAACTCCTTGAAGGTGCCCATGAGGTCCCGCATGCTGAGCTTCTCGTCCATGATCCAGCCTTCGATCTGGTAGAATTCGAGCAGGTGCGTGATGTCGATGGTATCGTTCCTGAATACTGGGGCAACAGAGAAGAACTTCTGAGGCGGCCTGTTATATTTCGCCAGGTAACGTGCCGTCACCGAGGTCGTGTGCCCACGGAGGACCAGCTTTTTAGCGATTTGCTCGTCCCAGGCATAGTTCCAGCCCAGGGAGCCAGTATCGCCGCCGTGCTCGTGGATATCCCTGACTCGATGCACAAGGTCTTTTGGCAATGTGCGGATGTACTTCGGCTTCTTCAGGTTAAACTGGTCCCACTGCGTCCTGGCCGGGTGGTCCTGCGGCATGAACAGAAGGTCGTTCACGTAAAACTCTGCGTCCACCATCGGGCCTTCCATCTCCTTGAAGCCCATCTCGATGAGGGTGCGCTTCACCTTGTCCATGGCCATGCGGAGGATGTGCTTCCGGCCGCCGTACTCGTTGAGCACCGGGGCGCTCACGTCGAACTTCCGGAAGGATTTGCCCTGCCAGGTGCCGGAGGCGATCATCTCGGGCGTAAGCTGGCCGAGCTCTTCCTCCACCGTGATGCCCTTTTCCTTAAGCGCCGCACCGGCGGCAGTAATGAGAATGATCTTTTCCTTTTCTTCTTTAATTGTCACGATGCTGCGCTTGAGCAGGTCCTTCATGGTCTTTTCCGGCAGGCTCTCCTGTGGCTTACCCTCGCCGATAATGGAAAGAGCCACCTCATCGGGCGACTTCTCAGCTTTTTGCGGCACCAGGACCGTATCCCCGTCCTTCTTCTCGAACTTCGCCCAGCCCTTTTGCCTCAGCCAGCCCATGGCGATATTGACGGTCGAGGGCGGAAATTTCGATTTAAGCTCTTTTAAGGATGCCCCGCCGTCCGGCAAGGCATTAAAAATAATGCGCTCCGGAAGCCCCTCTTCAGCGTACTTCCGGCCTTCATCCGTTAAAACGTATTCCGAGACGACCTCGTCCCGGACCGACGCCAGGCCCTTTTCCTCCAGAAGGTAGGCGGCATGCGTGACGGCCTCGGCCTTCAGCCCCGTTGCCTTCGAGACCTCCAGGGCCGTCATCTCAATGTCGCCGATGGCCTTTAGAACGATCTTTTCATTTGCGGACAGATCCATGTTACTCCAGCTCTTTCGTCTTTTTAATTTGAATGCGGTCGCCTTCCTTGACGCTGCAGTACTCTTTCATAGACTTTTTAAGTTTAGCGACCTCTTTTTTATCCTGCGGCCTCTTTAACTTATCGTAGGCGGCGCTGTAATCGCTGACGATGAACTCGTCGATGATCTCTTTCGCCTTCTCCCTCTTCTCCTGGTGCCTCTCGAGGAAGCTCACGACGCGGCCGGCAAGCTCCTGCTTGCATTCTCCGCACATGATCTCGCCACGCACGCATTTTTGCTCGCGGGCGTTGAGCTTCTCCCGGTCCTCCTCGAAGAGATAATAGTAATACTGGAATATGGCGCAGACGCTTGGCACCCCGCCCAGCTTCCTTTGCTCTTCCACCGAGACCCTTCCGCCGGTGAAAGCGCTCAGCACCTTCTTGCGGGCGGTCTTCGGGTCGTCCGTCGTGTAGATGGTCGTCTCCGGCTTCGAAGCGGACATCTTATCGGAGCCCGCCAGGCTCGGGAGGAACGTGCAGTGGACCGAGGCAGGCTTATAATAGCCGAGCTTGGGCGCTATATCCCTGGTTACGCGGAAATGCGGGTCCTGGTCGATAGCGTGGGGGATGAGCACAGGCACGTTCTTTCCCCGTTCCACCGAAGGCAGAAAAGCGGGAGCCGACTGCATGGACGTAATGAATATCATGCCCACGTTGGTCGAGTTGTCGAACCCGAACACGGCTTTCGCCGTGGAGAACGTGAGGCGCTTCGCCACTTCAATAGCTATGCGATACAACGTCTTATTATATTCAAGATCGGAGAATATGAAGGTCTTCTTCGGGTCGAATCCCAGGGCGACGACGTCCAGCGCATTCTCATAGGAAAAGCCCAGCGTATCCTTAATAGAAAGCTCATCCCTGGACAGGTACTTCTCGTCGTCCGTCATCTGGAAATACAGGGGAACGTCGAACGTATCCTGCAGGTATTTGGTGAACATCCAGGGCATGAGATGGCCCAGGTGCGTGTTGCCCGAGGGGCCCCTCCCGGTGTACAGGACGAACTTTTCACCCTTTTCGTACAGGTCGAGGATCCAGTTCAGGTCACGATGCGAAAAGAATATCTTCCTCTGGAGAGCCATCGGGACGCTGCCCGTAATGCGTTTCCACCGCTCAAGGAGCTTATCGTCGATCGGCTCGGTGCCGAACACTTCTATGAGACGCGCGTAGTCCACCTTGCCGGAGACTTCCCATGGCGTGACCTTGAATTCCTCGTTCATTTTCATCGTTCCTATAGCTTAATGCGGCCAAGGCTGAAGTACTGTACGCCCCCGCTATCGGAGGCTATGCCTCCCTTATCGGAGGCTGCGCCATCTTTCTCGAAGGCGAAGACCATTTCCTTCCGGACGCTGTTCGCCAGCCTTACCGACCTCGACAGGTCGGGCAGGTCGAACACGTGCCCGTTCTCAATATAGTCTACCAGGTAGAGGGAGTGCGGGATCTTCTTGATGTTCTCGATCTTGAGATATACGCGGAAATGGCTGCCGAACTTGAACCCGGTCTTCGCGACCAGGCCCCTCTCCCTTAAGTCCTCGTAGACTTTCAATTTGCCTTCGAAGTCACGGTCTATTGTGCGCGTTTTTTGTATAAAGGTTTCGAGCTTCAGGGGCTCATTTGTCTGTGTGTCTAGGATCGCCAGGCCATATTTTTTCATCAGATAGGCGGATTCGATGAGGGATAGCTGGAGGCGCTTCTCGTCCAGCATATTGCCGTAGAAGCCTTTTTCGTGGAGCTGCAGGGACATGCCCTGGTCCCAGACGATGACCCGGTCGGCCATGAGCGTGGCCACGCCCTTTTTCATTTCAACGTCCAGTGGACCCATACCACCCCGCATACGCTGGAACTTGACGCCGTAGTACGTTATGTCGCTTTCTTCGTCCACGATGGCTAGCGCCATTTCCCGCCGGACATTGATGGCCGCCTGCAGGTTCGATATGAGCTGCGTTAGCGGGAGGGGCTTGCGCTCCGTTACTACGTGAACAAATAAGTGAGAGGCTGTGACGCCCGGCTTGCCGCCCCGCGGGTAGACCCGGAAATCCGTAACGCCGGGCTGAACATAATAGCCGCGCTCGCGAAGATCACGATAAACGATATACTTAAGCTCGAAGTATTCCTGCAGATGCGACGCCTCGATGAAAAGGTCCCTGAAGGACAGCGATCTACCATTAGAGTCGACAGAGATCTTCTCACGGTCCAGAAGATAGGCGGCCTCGACCAGAGCAAGCTCGAGCGTATCATCCTTAAGGCGGCCATAATATAGAACATTATACAACTCCTCGACGGCATCACTGCCCATGACGACCCGGTCGCCTTTTAGCTCGCCTTTCATAAAATAAACTCACTATAAGTACATTGAACAATAGATATTTTATAGCCGAATCGGCCTTATAAAGATGACCCTGCTAATAGATATCCTGGGCCTTAACGGCTATATCATTCTCCAGGGGCGCCACATGGCTGCGAATACGCCAGCCGCTGTCGTATTCCAGCTCGACGATGCTGCCCACTGGGTGCTCTTTCTCGATGAACTTGATCTGCCGGTTATCGACCGGCACGTCGACCATCTCCCGCCCGACCCTCACGACGATGTGGGTACTTCTCGAGATCGGCAACAGGCGTTTCGGGTACCTGGCGATCTCGCCAAAAGTGATTATATCGGCGCTTTTATAGACCATTTTACTATCACTTTTAAATTATAATATAATTTATAAATAATAAAGGCTCTAAAAGTAATGGCAAGAAAACCAAGCGGTCATAGAATAAAAAACAGCATAAGGCGGGCATTGCCCGCAGATTTTACGACGTTATGGCGCAATGCTGACATGGATCTGTTTGCTAGAGGGCACTTCGATCGAGATAGCGAACGGGCCTGTCTCGCTCACAGGGCGGGGAGTCCTGTCCGCATATATGACGCAGTCCGAAGTGTCGACGATCTTCATGGTATATGTGGAGCCCCAGTCATCCCTGAAGGTCACCTTGAATTTTCCATCGGCGCCCGTCCTGTTCCCGTATTCGCATCCGTTAACGGTATCGACGAGCACGATATAGCCGGCCGCAGGGTCGCCGTTGTAGGTGATATTACCAGTGAGGACGTGTATCGCAGAGGTATTGTTCGCGCCCGATTCAAGCGGCCTTGTAAATATAAGGTCTACGGGGCCGGTTATTGTCGGGACCGGGGTAGGCAGCGGCGTGGCCGTAACAACAGGCGTAGGCGTCGGAGCGGCAGGCGTAGGCGTAGGAGCCCTAATAAAAGCGCCGGAGCATCCGGCAGTTGTCAGCGATATAGCGACGATCAATATCGCAATAAGGACCAGTTTAGCATTTTTGTCGGTCATATGTGGTAAATCCTTGCATGTCATTTACTGAAGGTTTTTACGCACGGCACCTTATCGTTTATTTAGATAAACTACATTATTAGCCTAAAGATTTTTTCCACATTGAAAAAAAGTTTAATAAGTATTATGGAGAAAGTTTTGTATTTTGCTTTCCTCGGGCGCCAGGCGGCTCATAATATGCCAGCAGCCGTCATATTCCAGCTCGACAATGTCCCCGACATGGTACTCTTTCTGGATGAACTTTACCTGACGCTGGTCGATGGGTATCTTGATCATATCGCCGCCGGCCTTGACGACCATAAGGGCAGGCGACATTGGTATCCATCCATGCTTATATCCGGCTACTTCGCCTTTTATTACACTACCGTATGCATTACAGGCCATTGTTTGCCCCCATTGCTATAA
This sequence comes from Methanocella paludicola SANAE, assembly GCF_000011005.1. Taxonomy (NCBI): domain Archaea; kingdom Methanobacteriati; phylum Methanobacteriota; class Methanomicrobia; order Methanocellales; family Methanocellaceae; genus Methanocella; species Methanocella paludicola. Next base: position 1,406,576 of record NC_013665.1, on the reverse strand, counting down.
AAATATTAATAAATAAATTAACGACCCGTTGAAAGGGCAAAAAAAGCAGCCTATAGCGCAATTAATAGCAAATGCTAAATGTTCAATCGCCTGCTATCTCATCCAATGCCAGGTCTTCCCAGCTTCTCAGGCCTTTGACCATCTCGAATTCGACCGGTGTGAGCACCGGCGCGGGGAATCGCCCGGCATCGTCGATGGCGATCCGGGGGCAGGCCGTCGACACATACGCGTCGACTTTGAAGTTCAGCAGACGATCGGGAGATATCTCTTTAATGGAGATGAGCACTGCATCGCCGGCGATATCCTTGAGGCGCTTCGCCAGCGCCAGGCGCTGCTGCCCCGATTTCATGCCCACGATGATCCCCCACTTTTTCGCGTCCATGGCCTTCGCCATGACGGCGTATCGCTGTTTCATTATTTTTTCTACGTCCACCAGGCGGGCCTCGCCCGTGAAGGGGTCCGCCGCGACCACGGGCACCTTATGGGCGAGCCTCATGCCCATCGGGTGGAAATTGCCCGAGCCGACGAACAAAAAAGAGTCCACGCCGGCGGGCACTGCGCTGAAGTTGCACCCCAGCACCTGGCCCGGGTAAGTGATCCTTGAATCGCCCTTAGAAATGACGGGCTCCCTGCCGGCATCAGTCAGGATCTTAGCGATGTCGTCGAGCTTATGGATGTGCTGCACGGTAGTGACAACGCCCACTTTTTGGCCCAGCAGCGGCAATGCGCTCGCAACAGCCCGATCGACGTCGACATCATGATAATACTCCATGAAGACGATACGGTCGTCATCGCTAATGCGGGAATGCCCGAAGTGAAAGAGCACATCGACCATATCCAGCAAGGCGTCGTCGATATCACATGCCCCGTAGCACGGGTCGCCCGAAATAATGACCAGGGCGCCCGTCTTCGCCTCGACCTCTTTAGCGAGAGCCGGTGCCTGGCGCTTCAGGCCCTCGGGGAACTGAAACCCGATGGTCTTCGCATTACGGGCACTAATAATACCAGTGATCTTCGGAACGTCGAACATCCTGAAATAAAAATAGAACAACACTCATGTATACTTTTGCATAAAAAAATAAGACTTACTTCTTCGTGACCTTCTTCTCGCCCATGATAAACTTGGCGATGAGGAAAACGACGAACGCTATGATGACGAAGTTGATCACCTGGGACAGGAAGTCGCCCCACTTGAACAACATGCCGGCGATGTCAAGCGTCGCTGTCTGCCATGCGCCGCCGGGGATCAGTCTCCCGATTATGGGCATGATGATATCGTTTACCAGCGCCTGGATCAACGCCGTGGCTGCGACACCCATGATGAATGCGACTGCCAATCCCATTACCTTATATTCATTTAAAAATTCTTTAAAATCTTGCATTATTCCCATAAAATCACCTCATACAAGCTATTACTGAGCAATATGACAGGCCTACTATAAATAATTTAAATTAAAAAAAATTGGGATGCCCCGATAGAATGTATGTGGGGGCGGGGGCATCCATGTTCTAGTAATCTTTATATCCAGGCCGAGTACGTGCACATGCAGCCCCACTGCTTGGGAAGCCGGGGCAGGCTTTGTATCTCGGACCACGAGTACTGGTGCTTACCCCTCGTACACGAGATACAGTGGTTACCGTTGGCGGGCAGGATCTTGATGCCCTTGCCCAGCCTTAGCGCCGACAGCTTTTCGAGATCCATGTTCGTGCACGCTTCGCCCATACGCATACGGGCATAGAGCTGGGCGATCTCGAGCGGATCGTCAAGGTTGCACGTCGTCGCGTAGCCGCAGCACGGGTTTGTCCTGAGCACGTTCCCGAACACGGTCCAGCCGAACTCGCCGTTGGACACGTCCAGGATACGCTTGCCGGCATCGGCATACGTCTCGCCCAGCAGCGCGGATAAAGCCAGTTTTGCGCCGACCTCCTTGCGCTGGGTCTCGAGCAGCGGGAGCTCACTGTAGTCGTGAGCGAGCAGGTAGGCCGCCAGCTTCAGGTACGCCTCGGGCATGCCCTTCGACCAATCAATGCCCGGGCCTTTGGAGAATACCTGCTGAGACTCGTAGAGAGCGATGCGCTGGCCGGCACGGGTGAGGTCTCCGGTCATCAGGTATGCCATGGCGCTCGCCTCCATCGTCTTTCGGGCCATCTCTTTGCTGGCCAGGTAGAATTCGACCTGTTTCTTGCCTTTCCCCGTCAGCCGGTAACGCCTGATGTCGGCGACCTCGTTCGAGGCCACGTTGGCCGGTATACAGTCAAGGTACCGGGCGATCATCTCCGACTTCCGGGCCTTCGGGCTCATTGAGATCTGATGCTGTTCTAAAAGCGACTTGATGTCTGCAACTCTGTACTTGGAATCGAATTTTTCTTCGAGCGATGCCTCCTCTAAGAGGCCCTCACTGCAAAATAATGCGATATTGTGTTCAAGGGACCCGACGATCGGAGTCCACGCTTGCTGTAGTTCCTGGTCGACCTGCTGCTTTGTGAGGCACATTAGCAGTTCGTACTGGGCCACACTGACCCTGCTGTAATTTTCAGGAGTGTACCCTAAGAATTGATAGAGTAAGCTCATCCTTTCCATCCCGATGTTCTATAATCGCTATGAGGTCTTAATCTTTTTGCTCATAGTAAATTAAAGCAAATATATTGGTTTGTGCTTTTCTGGCCGTTGCGTAAATTTTAAATAGGGCGTTCAGGTATGTAGTCTATGCTTTTTCAAGATGCCTCTGTGGCTCAGCCTGGTAGAGCGGCTGACTTGTAATCAGCAGGTCGCGAGTTCAAATCTCGCCGGGGGCTCTTTTCCTTTTTAAAACCAAATATAGTCTTTATTTTCCTAACGGGCTTATTTTCTAATGCTGACAAATGAAGCCAAATTTATAGACATTTGACCTCATATGCTGATGATACGATCTCTAATGAAAACAATAACTAATTACGATATAAACGTTTGCTAAAATTTCGTCCCTCCTCACTTATACCAATAGGTTACTGACCTCGAAGTCAAACAGAACAAAAAGTTGAAAATTGTTAATTTTTGGGACTTCCCCCATGAAGCTTATTTAATTTCTCTTGGACGTTCCACCTTTTCATTTCAGCTGCAGAGAAAATATTGGGGCTATTCTTGTCGGCCAACCACGAATAGGTCATCTTGTTTACAACGATGAACGCCACGAGGACCATGTATACGATTGCGATTACCCAATCCCAGATACTCGCTAGGCCCATGGTTTGGATGTAGTAGATATAGTATAATCCTATGGGTATGTGTAGCAAAACAACGGCCCCCAACCCCGGATTATAAAGTGATTTGAGCTTTAAGTTGGTCATTACGCCATGAACAATAAATTGCATCATGCCAAATAATATGGGAGCCAATCCAAGCCATATTATATTAGGGAAGAATACTGGAATTAAGTACATCAAATAAGTAACAACCACATTAGTGATCATGGCCGAATTTTGATTCAAGGGGTATTTGTTAGGAGTAGAACTAGGCTGTAATACCATGTTCATGACCGCCGGCTCGCCACCCGGGAAACCATACTCCTCGAATTGATGTATTAAAATGGCCACAAAGTTAAGCAACAGTAAAATTTGCAATACACCCATATTCGGATATTCCAAAACTAAATAGAGCAATGCAACAAAGGCAACAACCAATCCTATGTTGTACCAGTTCCCTCTTATAAAGTCCATAATCTTCATAAGAATCCCTCAAGAACAATCGAGATTACATCATATATGTAGTTTGCTACTGAACTACTTAACTCATTTTCACATAAGATTGCCATTCGTCCATAGCCGTTTGAAGTTCTCTTCCTATCTTCAAAGGCTTGTTGTTCTTATATGATTTCTTGACTTGTCTTTCTAATTTTTCATCGCCCTGGCTCAGATATGCATGTTCATCGCAGAAATATCGAAGTACATGCCCACAATCCTTACAATACATTTTCCAGGGTGCAGGCTTACTGCATATCTCACAAATTGAGCCGTCAGGTGCATCATTATTAATAAAAATACTATGGCCGTGCATATACTCGCCATTCTACTAGTTAATCTACAATTGATATAACTGCTTTGTAGAAAATTAGATAATGGGCATGTCATCACCCATTTCATATTTTATCATTCTTATTTTGGATTTTGCAATATCGCTGCATGTTGCAAGGTTTATGTATTCAATGAAGGAGGGGCCATATGCGATTTGGTTCGTATTGTAGTAGTTGAACCAGTATTTTGAGTTGGGGATTGAAGTGCGGATCTATTTCTACTTCTATTTCGCCTTCCGCTTTACCTTCCCATTCTGGAGGTTTAGGCCTTTTTTCGCCGTTGAATCCGTATCGCCTTTCGTGGGTTTTGAAGTTGTCACCACCTTCTAGCTGTTTGGTCATGTACTTCATCATGTATCCAGCTGCATTGCGTACCTCGCAAGTATCCTCAATATGCACGATGTAGCTTTCCCCGTCAGTTGCTCTCGTCCACAATTTCTTTATCCTGGCTTGGGGGATGTACATATTTAACGCTACGTGAAGGTGCCTCACGCCCCGTTTGGTGAATTCCTTTACCCAGAACGCCTTTAGGCCCGGATATTCCTTTTTTAGATTATCCATTAGCCTCCGGTAGTGCTTCATTATTTTATCCTTGTTTTTGGCCGTAGATCGTTCTGTCAACGTCATGAACCGGACATGTTCCCCACGAAAGAACCGGTTGACATCGTCCAACAATTTGTTTTTTCTTACCCTAGAGCAAACGGGGCAATCCCACTTCTTACATGGGATGTGGAATCGTTCTCCTGTGGTAGTGCTTTGACCGTATCCTATGGGCTTGATGCAGTTAGTCGGCATTTATTGCTTTCCTTCCTTCTTATTTTCTAACTTATTCATATACGGTCAAGGGAAGGCGGGCCTCCGGCCCGCCAGCGCCTTCGCGCTTGCGATGCGTAGCCCCCGTGGGCCTGGCGCGCACGTAGTCCCCACCAGCTTGGGCATCCTGTCGGCGCGCAAGGTTCCCCCTACGGGCTGCCCCCTAGCGCGCCTTGCTTTTGCGCCGCCTCCAAAATTTGGGTGAAGAGGCGGCGCGGTCGGGTTCAAGCTGAAAAAAATTTTATAGCAAAGGCCCGGGGATTGGAGACGAGCATTTCCGGTCATCGTGGGGCCTCGCTAATAACTGAAGCTTTCCATTTTGGCCTTTATGCGTTCCATGTGGGGATGCGAATACCAATCGAGCATATCCGAACTCGAATGGCCCGTTATCCGCATGACTTCCTCAGGATTGCCGAGCTGATCCATCAGCTTAGTAGTAGCGGTATGCCTCATCGTATGAGGGTGTAACATACGCTTACGCCTCTCCCCAGGTTGGGACGGCCCGTCTATGCCGTAACGCTCGCCAATGCGGTATATGGCCTGTCTAATGCCGTCACTGGTCAACTCGTTATGGGGCTTACCATCTCCATCCGTCCAGGTGCGTTCACTGACGATAAGCGCATCAGTGTTACGGCCGATATGTGCAAGGTATCGAGCCCTGGCATCTAGATATACGGTAAGGATGCTGTAATACCTGGGCGGTATCGGGGCGACCTTTTCCTTTCTCGTCTTTGTATCATGGATTAGGAGAGTTCTCGCCTTATGATCTATATCCCCGATGTTAATCGAGGCTAGCTCGCCCACGCGACAAGCTGTAAAGGCGAACACCATGAATATGACACGGTCCCGTATCGACAGGCCCTCGTCCTCGATGATATCGCGTACCACCTGAAAGTCCAGTATCTTTGGAACTGTCTTTTCCGGCTTCGGCAAAGGGACGGCCTTAAAGTCGATGTCCTTACCATAGGACTTGGCCCAATATTTCATGGCCCAAAGGTATTGTCTTATGGCGTTAGGCGAACGGCCTTTCTGTCTCATGGCCGCTTTTAGTAGTAGGGCGTTCTCGTTAGAGGGTTCCAATACGCCCCATACACGCTGTATGGCACGAATGTTCCGTACGATCGTTTCAACGTTTTTATTACTCAATCCTTGAGTGTCAAGGAGGTAACTCTCCAGGTGAACTTCAGATATGTACATTTTGGACCTAACCTCCTGACCACGGCCAACGAAAAAGTAGGTGTTTTGGGGTTTTGTAGGTGGTTTAGGTTTAAGGTTAGGTTCACGGCCCTTAGTAGGTGGTTCCCTCAAAGCGGGATATAGTGGTTTGGCCGTTACTGGTTTTGGTTTAGTAGTGTGGTTTAAAGTCCCCTTTTCAGAGTATTTCGATTTACGGCTTTCGCAGTCAGTATATGCTTTTTCAAGCACATGCTTACATGGCTTATTTTGATTTATACTTATTGTATCCTACGGCACGACCTTCCCATTGGTTGATTTCACTTTCATGAAACTTCTCACCTTCTGACTAGGAAATCGTATAATCCTTGACAGGGATGAGAAAATAAGTCCACAGTTATTTGATTTTAAGAAAAAGGCCACGAATCGCTTACTTGTAATCAGCAGGTCGCGAGTTCGAATCTCGCCGGGGACTTATGGGCTTGGGGTATAAATCTCCAAGCTACTTTTTTATAATCTATATATTTTAATTCTCGTCACCCAGACTCGACTATATAGGTACAAAGCTCATCTTTTTTCATTTTATATCTTTCAAGTTTTATGATTCAAAGCATTTAATAACAAGTAAATTGCTCTAATTAAATAATTGTGATGTAAATGGTCACACCTGCTCCTAATGCACTTGCTACTTATTGTTGTTTTGGTAATTTATTATTACTGGGAATCGTTTTCTTTCCGGTTATTATTTTTGTAGCTATTGCTGTGCTGGACCCCCGCCTGGAGGGGAGAATATCAATGCCAAGCTTAGACATCCTTGAATCTGGTTATGACCTGATTAACCGGTTACTCAAGAACGCAGGCACAATATTGGCTCTGTTAATCAAGGGCGCATTCGCAATACTGGCCGTGTTCATCGTGCTCTGGGCCTTGTTAATCGTGATTGGGGTAGGATGGAACATCATATTCATGGCATTCGGCCAGATGCATCCACATCTACCCTAATGACTCCCACCATTCCGTCCGGTTTTTCTACACAAAAATTTACCTTCGGACTTTAAAGATTGGTCCGAATCCACAAATATTTCGGACCGACTTTTTTATTTTAATTTTAACTTGTAATCAGCAGGTCGCGAGTTCGAATCTTGCCGGGGGGCTCTTTTACTTTTTTTAAAACAAAATGAATGTTTTATTATAATCGTTAGATAAAAAAAACTAATTTTCATTAAAGCCATTTTAGTGTTTCTGAGTATCACTCCTCAGACGCCAAATGTGCGAGTTGCGCTTGTTATTACGATAACTGAAAATAAATGCTGTGTTGAACTAGCCCCATTTATCTGACCAGTCCCGGTTTTAAGCCCGCGAATAGGTGCAAGCCCGCGAAGACTGTTCCGAGCGAACTGAGAGGTAGAACTTATAGGGGCCCGGTTGGCGATAAACCTGCTAACTGACTCATGGGATTGTTGTAATTGAGCCGGTTTATGGTAAGCCGTGCCCTGTGTAACTCTGTCTCTCAGTTAAGTATAAACCCGTCTCTGTCCCCTTCCGTGTCTCGCATATAAAAGAATCTTCGTGCGTACTCCGTGGCCCCGTGACCCTGTGTATTGGACACTCAACCAAGGCATAACTGTAAATGAATGGAGAATAAAGAAAAAATATTGAACATTGGAGGCGCTGCCTTAAAAGATCATTTAGATGGTTAAGTCTAAAAAGTCATAATTAATTTAAGATAGTCTTCGCGGTCTTCGCGTAAGCTTAGCGGTCTTCGGGCTCGAACAGTCTTCGCGGACTTAAACCTCTTAATGGGATTTGACAGCATGGGCGAGATGATAGTAATTCAACACAGCAAAAATAAATAAAAAAGAAAAGGTTTGCGTCCATTTTGGTTTTTGAGTTTATTCATATAAAAATGGTGAAGCGAAGGCCGCTTCACTTGATAGCATCGATGATGGAATTGGACACTTTCGAGCCGCCGCGCATGTTCAGCCTGCCCATCGGGGCACTGTCATCATTGGTTGCGGCACTAGTCTTCTGGCCTTTGCCCATGATCTGCGGCGAATGCACGCCGGTCAATATGGCCATCACTCGTACCTTGCCCTCGTATTCCTTCTGGACCCTTGCGCCCCATATAACGTTAGCGTTAGAGTCCATCTCGTACGTTAACGACTCTGCGATGTTCGTGGCATCGCTCAGGGTCAGGTCAGGCCCGCCGGTGATGTGCACCAGAGCGCCGGTAGCGCCACGGCAATCCACGTCGAGCAGCGGGTGACTGAGCGCGTTCCTTACGACGTTGTCGGACTTATCCTGGCTCTTTGCCTCGCCGATGAGCATCACAGCGACGCCGCCTCCGTTCATGACGGCCTTCACATCAGCGAAGTCCAGGTTGATCAACGATGGCTTCGTAATCGTTTCGGATATGCCCTTTACTGTCTCGGAGATCAGCTGGTCCATGACAGAGAACGACTGCTCCAGAGGCAGGTCCGGCACATATTCGAGCAACCTGTTGTTGTCAAGCACGATGACCGTGTCCGCCGCGGATCTTAGTTCGGCGATACCCTCTTCTGCCTTGACGATCCTCGCTCGTTCTACCTTGAATGGCGTGGAGACCATGCCAACGACGATGGCGCCCTGCTCCTTTGCGACCTGGGCAACGACCGGTGCGGTCCCGGTGCCCGTTCCGCCACCCATGCCTGCGGTGATGAATACTAAGTCTGCGTCTTTAAGGACTTCCTGCAAAGTGCCTCTCGCGAGTTCCGCCGCTCTCTTGCCGATCTCCGGGAAACCGCCCGCGCCCAATCCTCTGGTCAGGGACTTGCCCACGAGGATCTTCTTATCGGCCTTGACCATGTCAAGTCCTTGCTTATCGGTGTTCACGGCTATTGTCTCGACACTCCCGACGCCGATGTTGTATAATCGGTTGATGGTGTTGTTTCCGGCTCCGCCGCATCCTACGATCTTGATACGAGGGAGGCCAAAATCCTCGAAGTCGCTACCGGCAGTGTTCTCGCCCTTATCGTTCCTGTACTCGCGTTCCATTTCTGTGTATTTCAGTGCTTCTTGCACAACTGAATCCATACTCATGTTTATTCCCATCCCCATTTGATAATGCGGAACCATGCTCAAGTGCCAAACAGGCGCATGGGCCGCTTCACATTATTTTCAGTTTGTCCTTGCCGGGCTACATGGACACGTTTGTAAAAGGAGTAGGCCGAGCATCGGCCAGGCGGGAATGTAAATTGAGGCTCTCATATCCAAAATTTCTATAGCCATCGCTGAACAATCAACGGATAGAGATGAGATTTTCTCATCAGTTACTCCAATCCAAACCCAAAATACGTATACGTTTATTCCCATATTTAAGCTTGCTGGAGTGGGAGTATTTGCACAAGATATGCTCGGGTTATGATCGGCTGATATCCATCCGGTCGAAACTCGCAGGGGGCTCTCTTACCTTTTAAAAAACTTAACCTGGATACCCGTACATCGGGAATATCAGGGCAAAAATGAGCACGACAAATATCATGGTAATGATCAGCGGGATGACAATGACTGTCAGCGCCGCATAGATAAGGATACTTACTAAAGACGGCTCGGGTTTCACGACCTCGCCCGTGTTGATCTTATTCGCCGTCGTGTAGGCATTATATATGCTGTACAGCCATAACGCGAATCCCGGAATGATAAGAAGCAGGTACCCGATGTATATCCCGGCATAGTACATGAAGCCTTTAGCATAGCCTTCGCCATTATAGATCTGGCCCAGGCCGGGCACCAGGAATGAGCAAACGGCCGCGAGTATGGGGCTTTTTTGGTTTTCGGGCGGCGAAGGCTTCTTTTCCTCGAGCTTATTCTCCACGAGCATCACGAGGTCTACGTCCGACGTCCCCTCCTCGGGCTCCGGAGCGCTCGCATCAGGGCCTTCGGGATGATTGAGCTTATACACGGTGCTCCTGACCGCGTTAATAAGCCTGGGCTCATCGGGCGTCAGCGGTATGCTCTCAATAGGCCCGATCACGCTTTTATCGCCGAACATGCCCAGCGCTGTTACGACGCTGACGTTGACTTTATCGGAAGAGCGTTTCAGGGCATTTAACAACGGCTGTATGGCCGCTTTATCGCCGATCTTGCCGAGCGCCATGGCGGAGCCGGCCTGTATAGACTCGTCAGGGTATTCTAGAAGCACACTTAGCGGCTCCATGGCCAGCATATTTTTATTATCGCCCATGGCTTCAATGATTTGAAGGGCGGCGGCCGTGTTATCGGCATCGAGCGCATCGTAGAGGCGACTTACCTGTTCACTAAAAAGCTTCTGGCTGGAATTATCGTCCACGATCCTGTCTTCGCCCGGCATCGATCCGACCATTTATATACCCCGATTAAGCGATCGAGAATTAACCAATTGTACTTATTGATTAAACGTCGTAATATATTAAATCTTACTGTGTAATCGGGAACAAATTAATTTATTCGTTTGAGAGGGGAAACGGAAAGTCCTCTTCAGGCCTTCTCTTTTAATGGTTTCTTATAAAAGTCATTGATCACGTCGATAACGGCCGATGTGGCCCTTTCGGAATCCCTGGGGTCCTTGACCCAGACATGGAACTCGTAGTCGATATTGTCCGGGGTGATCTTCGACTTATAGACGTGCATGTCCATGTCGTAGCGCACGCCGGGAAGCGATTGAATGTGTTCTTTAATTGCCGACAGCAGATTCGAGATATCCGTGGCCCGGGGCATAACGAATGGAACTTTTAGCAGGTACGACCTGGTCCGGGTATAGTTAACGATGGGCACCGTAAGGAAAGTCGAGTTAGGGACGACGATGTTCAGCCCGTTCAGGCCCCGGAGCGTGGTCGAGCGGAAGCTGATCCCGTCCACTTCGCCCGTGTTCTCGCCGACCTTGATGATGTCGCCCGGCTTGAAGGGCCTCTCGATGTACACGATGATGCCGCCCATTAGATTTGAGATGATGGTCTGCGAGCCGAGCGCGATGACTACGCTGATAAGGCCCAGGCTCAGGATCAGCGAATAGATGTAGGTAAAGCTGTAAATGCCCAGGATGTTGATGGCGGCGAAGAAGAGTATGCCGTATTTGACGACCGCCTGCAGAAAGCTGACGGTGCCAGGCGTCAGCGCCTCGTCCCTGCCGAACTTGCCGATGAAGGCCTTCAGGACCCGTATGAGGGCGAACGCGATGATGACGATGAGGAGGGTGTATAATAGCTTCTCCCAGTTGGCCGTGAGAAAATCCACTATGGCCACTACGGCTTTCGTGGTGCTGTCTGTGGCCGACTGCATATAAAGAACTATGAGATGCAGGTTTTTATAATTATGGCGTCGGCGATGGTATTAGCCCTGTCCGTTTCCCTTCCATTTAATAATTATTCAAGATAGTATTAAATTGATATTTTTCTTAGATTATTTATCCTAACATGTATCCGGGCGCATATACCTCTAAGCTGGCCACCGTCGCGGACGTATCCGGCCGCATAATAAAGGATTGCATGGGCGTAAAGCCCGGCGAGTCCGTCCTCGTCATCACGGACAGCCTGCGGAAGGACCTGGGCGTGCCAATTTACCAGGCTGCCCTGGCTGCAGGGAACGATGCAATTTATTTGGAGATGAGGCCCCGCACCATTAACGGCGAGGAGCCCCCGCTCGTGGTCGCCGACGCGATGTACCATGCGGATGTCATCATCGCGATCACTAAAGTATCGCTATCCCATACGCAGGCGAAGATCAGGGCAGTGAAACACGGCGCTCGCATCGCCACCATGCCGTTCGGCGCCCGGAGCACGGACTTCGTCATGGGCATATTCACGGGCGGCGGCATGACCGTGGACTACCGGCGAATGGACGAGAACATCCGGCACCTGGCCGGACACTTGAACGGGACCAGCGAAGCCCGCATCACGACAGAAAAAGGAACTGATATCCGGGTTGAGTATGGTGGCAGAGAATTTCACACGGATTCGGGCATCGCCCACAAGCCAGGAGATTTTACGAACCTGCCTGCCGGTGAGGTTTATGTAGCCCCGGTCAACGCTGAAGGCATTATTGTTGTCGACGTCACAATGGGCAGATTGGGAAAGCTCAAATCGCCGCTCAGGATAGAGGTCAAGGGAGGCATGGCCTACTCGATAAAGGGTGAAAGGGCTGAAGAGCTTGAAAAGATACTCGCCGGATTCGGGCCGAAGGCGATGAACCTGGCCGAGTTTGGCATCGGGATGAACCCTGCCGCCCGCATCTGCGGCCTACTCCTCGAGGACGAGAAAGTAGCCCATACAGTCCACTTCGCGCTGGGCAGCAACGCCGCCTTCGGCGGGGACGTGAGCGTTCCGCTGCACATGGACGGCGTCGTCGATAATCCATCGATATGGGTTGACGGGAACATACTGGACATCGACAAATACCTATAGCGTTCTAGCTGATTTGTTCGGTCGGTATCTCGAACCTCTCCAAAGGAAATAAGCCACGAATTCTTCTTTTTAGATTTTTCTCACGAAGCCTCGAATGCTCTAGCTCACCGTCAATGCCCGAACTCTCAAACACTCTGGGCAGTGCTCTAAGCCTCTAACGCGCTAACCCGAAAAGAAGGCTCTAAAACTCGAATACACGTTTGAAACGCTAAACAGTGGAGCACTAACACTCTAAGAGCCCGGTCGTTCCCCGGTATTTAGGGTGTTCGAGGAGTTTGCGTTTTAACTGAGCCTTAGAGTGTTGGTGCCTGCTCGTTTAGCGTTTCGAACGTGTATTCGAGTTTTAGAGCCTTATTTTCGGGTTTGAGGCTTCGAGCGTTTGGGCACTGCCCAGAGTATTAGGGAGTTCGGGCATTGACGGTGTTTTAGAGGCTCAGGGATTTAGTGAGTAAAATTATAAAAGAAAATTAGTGGTGTAATTCCTTTGGAGAGGTTCGTGATACCGACCGAACTATCCAGCGCCATGTGGAATACGGCATGTAATGCAGCAGCTGTTACATATTAGAATAGTATTTTAAAACGTTGAATATGTAAGGTAATATCTAATGCTTCTGTGGGGCCGCAGGCACGGGCACTTCCTTCTTCCGCAGGTCACCCCGCATCACCGAGGCGATCAAGCCCAGCACGCAAAGCACGGCGAAAACGATAAAAGCCGTCTGAATGCTGGACATCAGCGCAGGATTCGGCCCCGGAATAAGCTCGATGCGGCCCATATAGAGGGAAAAGAGCAGCATGGCGATGCCCAGGCTCATCACCTGGCCGATGAGGCGCATGGTGCTGACCATGCCCGATGCGACACCGAGGTCACGTTTTTCGACCGAGCCCATGATGGCGCTCGTATTCGGCGAGGAGAAGAGCGCAAAGCCCAGGCCGATGAAGGCCAGTCCCCCTATAACAAGGATGAGCGGTGTTTCGGGGGTAAGCAGGGCAAACAAGGCCAGGCCCAGCACGCAAAGCCCCATTCCTGCGGAGGCCACGACGCGGGGCTCCACCTTATCCGAGAGGCGCCCTGTGAGCGGGGAGAAGACGGCCTGAATAATGGGCGCAGCTATAAGAATGATGCCGGCGGTCTGGTAATCGTACCCGCGGATATACTGCAGGTAGAAGCTAAGCAGGAACGATACGGCGAACGTGGCGCTATAGTTGATAAGAGCCGCCAGGTTGGAGAACATGAACACCGTATTCTTGCGTAATACGCTCACCTTCAGGATGGGGTTCTTATTCCTCAACTCCCACCAGAAGAATACGATCATTATGAGCAGACCGAGAGCTATCAATGCGAAGCCATGGGCTCCGGGGACCTCGGTAAGCCCGTACATGAGGGAGAAGAGCATGACCGTATAGAGAGCCGTGCCGGGAAGGTCGAACTTTTCCGTCTCCGGGTAGCGCCATTCGTCCTTTATCAGCAAGTATGCGAGAAGTGTGATGATGAGGGCAAAGACCATGATGCCGCCGTAGATGTACCGCCAGCCTAGGTACTGCGTGATGAGGCCGCCCAGGACTGGCCCGAGGGACAGCCCCGTATACGTGACCGCCATGTTGATGCCGAGCACCTTTCCCCGCTCCTTCGCCGGATAAGCCGCCGTTAGTATGGCCATGGCCGTCCCAAAGATCATTGCAGCGCCAAACCCTTCGATAGCCCGGGACGCTACGAGCACCGGCACAGAATTCGAGATGAAGCATAAGAAAGATGAGACTACGATGACGCCCAATCCCGCGATGAAGAACTTGCGGCGCCCGAAAATGTCGGCGATCCTCCCGAACGGCACTACGAATATGGCCGCGGACAGCAGGAACGCCGTGACCACCCAGCCCAGCATGATCTCGTCGGTCCCCGGGAATTCCTTGCCGATAGAGACAAGGGCGATGTTGATCGAGGACGAGAGGAACGGCGTTATAAAGGCCGACATGCAGGTGATGAGGAGAATGAGCCGCTTATCCGTGACTTCTGCCATAGGATGCCCCTGGAATAGTGTCCTTTCTCATCTTTTACTTATAAATAAGAGGTGGTCCGCCCTATCAGAAAGTTTAAAGCTAAGCCGGGAATAATTAAGCAACCATGTCTCGAATGATGAGCGCCTTAGTCGCGCTGCTATTCATCGTTTCACTGGGCATGGTATCCGCGCCGGCAGCGCATGCCGACCAGGTGACGATACCGCTGGGCTATTCGGCATACGGGCTGAGAAGCCAGGTCGAGGCGCACTTACAGTACGTCGAGATCGGTGACGACCGTAAGGGAAGCACTCAGACCACCACGCCCCTCGAGCGTGTGAAATGGTTCCGCCTGTTCTACCAGTACGAGAACCACGGGAACACGACCGAGGACGGCGACCTGAAACTCGAGTTCATCGACGATAAGGGCAACGTGTACAAGCTGGACGAGCGCACCTACACGGGAGACAAAGTCTCTCCGAACTCGATCGGGTCGCTCAAGTTCGTGGAGCTTCCCATCTCCAGGGACTCGAACATCGTGACGATACGCGTCTATAAGGGATTCGAATATACGGATTTCCCGATGCCCGGGCAGGGAGCGGTAACGCCCACTGCGACCGTTGCGCCCACATCACAGCCCGTTACTGCGACACCGTCTACTCCGACCGCAACGCCACAGCCGACGCCTTACGTGATCCCGCAGGTTTTGTCGCTGTTAGTCGCGGGATGCGTAGCGACGTGGATCGTCTCGATGCGTAATAAGAATTAAAACATTATTTCGCCTCCTACCATAAAAGGTCCTGGAGGCATCATTCATTCTTTTTATACTGATGTCTTTTAATAAAGTCACAGCTTAAGAACTTCTTGCTTGAAAACACCTCTTTAAATATATGCAGCTATAAAAATATTCAGGGATCATGAGAGGAAAGTGCATTGCCATAATCTGTCTCCTGACAATAGCATTTCTGGCCTGCGGCTGCGCCGGGTATAAGGCGATAACAAGCAGCGTACCTCTGGGAATTATAGCAGACAGGCCGAACTATACGCCCCTGATGTCATCGACTGTAGGGATCGGCCTGACGCCCGAATATCCTTCATCGATCAATAATAGCACCGTAAGCTTCCTCTGGCATACGGATTATGGCTATTTCCTGTCCTGGGAATCGCCCGACTTTAAGGTCAAAAATAACGGGCAGGACGCCGTTACCACAGATAGAAAAATCTACTGGTCATACAGCCCCGAGGATATGGATAAAGATAAGCCGCCCGTGCATATCACCCTGGCGATGATAGATAAAGAGGCCGGCAGAACGCTTAACACCACGAGCATCGGCATTGCCTGGGAAAACGGCCACATTGCCCGCGTAATAAAATGATCAGGGTATCTTTATTTCGGCTTTTTCAGCTGTATCCTCGTTTATAACCGACGTAAAGAGCGGGTCCATATATCGCCGGTTGGGACTGCTTAAGTTCAGGCTCATGACTTTCCCTACTATGGGGATGACTTCCATCACGAATATGAGCTTATCTGCGATGAAGAGGAAGATAAGATA
Organism: Methanocella paludicola SANAE; assembly: GCF_000011005.1. Classification (NCBI taxonomy): domain Archaea; kingdom Methanobacteriati; phylum Methanobacteriota; class Methanomicrobia; order Methanocellales; family Methanocellaceae; genus Methanocella; species Methanocella paludicola. The sequence continues at coordinate 1,390,580 of NC_013665.1, read as the reverse complement.
TAGCAGTGCCCATGCGGCGATCTCGAGGGCTGTTCCCGATATGCCTGAAGGGTGTGTGGCGGAGATTAGGTTAAAGGCAAACATATTCCATGGTATGAAAAGGCCCGCGATCATGGCAAAAGCCCGCGGCAGAGAGGCCTGAACGGCTTTCTGAGGGCAGATGTTAATGCAGCGCTGACAGCCCTGGCATTTCCAGCCCCATCGCGGGTGCCCCAGCGAAAATCGAATAGCTTTTACCGGGCAGGACGCAACGCATTTACCGCACTTGATACAGGCCGTGTCGGCCACATAGAGCTTTCCGAGGCCACGCCGGCCGAAGATGCTGAAAATTATGCCGGGGAAAATGGAATAGGCGATCGGAAGTAAGCCGCATTTTTGCAGGCTTCTAGTTCCGGCGGCTATTTTTTCCGCGAACGATTCCACACGATTATCTGATGATTGCCGTATCTTACTTATCTCAGCGGGAGGCGGCGTGCTGATCAGCATCGATATGCTGTGAGGATAACCGACCGCCATGGTAAAGGATACGTCATAGCCCTTTCTTGATAGAGCCCATCGTGCGTGCTCGAAAGAGTATCCCGGGTCGCCGCCATCGCCCGGTATTACGGGCTTTTGCCAGAGCATACCATGGACTGCGATGACCGCCGCCTTCTTTTTCTTTACCGGCGCAAGGCCATGTATGTATCGCATCATGATCTCGGGGACATCATAGGCATATACGGGAAAAGCAAAAATGTCAAGGCTGTCAGATGAATTATTCATGCCCTTTTCAACGTTCCAGAGCCGGACCCGGTACCTGTTATCTTCGAGCTTTTTCTTTACAATTGATGCTGCCCGGAAAGTGTTACCCGTACCCGAAAAATAATGAATGGTAGCGCCCCTCACCTCATCGGCCATAATTGTATACTAGTTTTCGATAGTATCATAAAAGGCTTTCCGCAAGAAAACGGTGAGTAGAGGACCAGAAAAAAATAGGAGGTTAGTATGAGGTGATCAAATCCTGGTACTGCCGGAGGGCTTTCTCGCATCACCCCTGTAGAGGCAAACGTTTTCGTTCATACGTCAATACATCTCCATTTCTCACATGCCGAGGCCCCTGGCCTCGGCATCGTTTTTATTGTTCTTGATCTTGGGGGGTTAAGGTATGTTGTAGCAATGCTACAACCAGTACTTTATCGGGTGACATATAAATGATTTCTCGCCCCATCATCCAACTATTGCGCCACAGTTGGACGATTTGGCCAAAAGGTATAAAATATGCTGTCAGTTACCGGCCAGCGGTAAAATGACCACGAACCGGGAGCCCTTTGTGTGGTCACCCGGCACCCGGTCCTCGACCCAGGCCCGGCCATGGTAGTCCTCGACGAGGGTCCTTACCAGGTATAGCCCCAGGCCTTTGCCATGGGCGTGCGTATCGCCCCGCTGGAAGCGGTGGAACAGCTTCTGCTTGAGCTGGTCGGGGATGCCCGGGCCGTTATCCTCGATGGCGACACGGCAATAATCTTTTCCGTTCTCGACCATGGTATCCTGACGGATATCGATCTCGACGGGCTTTCGGCCTTCGGAGTGCTTGATGGCGTTCCCGATGAGGTTGCCGAAGACGTCCCGTATGAGGCTGTTGGCGAGGACATGGCAGCTTTCCTTTTTCTCATAGCGGATGACGATGCTGTCGGAAGATGTGCGCAGGTAGTCGTCCCGTACGTCGGACAGGACATCGCCCATGTCGATGACCTCCGTCTTCAGGTCGCCCTCCTTCGAGCGCTGGAGCTTCCGGACGTTCTCGATGAGCCGGGCGCTGCTCTTAAGGGCGTCCAGGGGCGTGGATATGAGCTCTTTTTCCTCTTCGCTGAGCGGCAGCCGGTCGTTAGCGAGCTCCAGGTACCCCATGGCGACCTGGTTGATGTTGTTGATATCGTGGCCCATGAGGTCGAGGTACAGCTCGGCCCGCTGCTTGGCCTCCTTCATGCTCTCCTCGGCCTGCTTCCGCTCAGTGATGTCCTGGCTGATGCCGTAGAGCCACTTGACTTTTCCAGCTTTATCGTGGACGATCTTGTCAACGATCGTGTTCACATACCTGATAGTCCCGTCCGGCCTCACGATACGATAGTCCGCGCCCCCGCGCTTGCCCGTCCGTATCGCGGTTTCCATAAGGCCCTCCATGATCTTTCGGTCATCGGGATGAACGCGTGAAATAGCCCAATTGTGCGACGGCCTGACCTGGCCGGGCTCATAACCGAATATCCGGTCGCATTCGGGCGAGCCGGTAAGCTCTCCCGTCTGCACGTTCCAGGCCCAGTTACCGACATGGGCGACCTCCTGAGACTTCGTGAGGATATGCTGGCCCTTTCTTAGCGCGTCCCCTGTCCGCTTGAGCTCCTCGATATCCTTTTTTATAATATCCATCATACCGCTGAACGAGCGGGCAAGCTCCCCGATCTCATCGTCCCTGCCGAGCGGCAGCATGTGCCGGTAATTTTCGCTCTCGCCTGCCATCTTGACGGCGGTCGAGAGCTTCGTTATCGGGGAGGTAATACCGTTGCCGACGTAGAGCCCTAGTATCATGGAAAGAATGACGGTAGTGGCGACAATGGCTACCATCCATGTTGTGGCGTTCCTGACGGGCTCGTAGGCCACATTTACTGGTATGGCTACGATCACGCCCCAGCCAAGGGTCTTTATCGGTGTATATGCGGCCAGCCGGTCGTCATTTTCCACGGGGTTATGGTTCTCCATAACGCCGGTTTCGCCGTTCAGTACACGCTGTACTGCCGGTACGGACGTATAATCGCGCATCTCTAACACATATTGAGGGTTGTTGTGTACGATGATGTGGCCCGTGCGGTTCACCAGGTATATGTATTGCTGGTTCTTCACCTGCGTGCCGAGCACGGTTTTCGCATAGTCGTCGAGGTCGATAGTACCGACCATGACGCCGATCACCGTCCCGTTATTGTTCTTTACCGGGACGCCGATGGCGACTACGGGCGTCCTGTCTATGCCGGGCTCCGTATCCCCGATGTATGGCATGCCCGTCATGGTCACATTATTGACATATGGCCGGTCGACGGCACTGGTACCGATCAGGCCGGACAAGGGAGCCGTGGCGGCCAGAACGGTGCCGTTCTTATCGGTAAAGTACACGCTGTTAATGCGCTCGGTGCTGTTCGCATAAGCGGCCATCGAAGTTAAAAAGGCCGTATCCCCGTTCTCCATAGCTCTTACTACCAGAGGCCGGTCCGCAATGCTAGTAAGGTATAATTGCGAGGCGCCCATATACTCCGGCGTCATCGCGGATATGGCCTTCGCCTGCGCCAGGTTGTCGTCCCATATGGTTTGCCGGATGGTGTACTGGAAGTACAGGGTGCCTGCAGCCCCTATTAAAATAATAGGAAGGATCATCAGGAGTACAAGGACGATCACTTTTACCTTTATCGATGCCACTGCATGTCACCGTTCCGCCACTATGTAAAAAATATGTATTATAAAAATTCGATTTTATAATATATGTACTTTGAGATTTTGGTATAATATGGCAGGAAAGCAAATGAAATTTATACATATAGCTTTAACATTATATTAATAATTTAATCGTTAGAGAACAGACCCGGCGGAATGAGGCGTGCATCCCAACCCTGTACTGGAAGATAGCAAGAGCGAAGAGCAGGTATCTCAAGAAATAAAGGAGCTGAGGGCCCGGGTCAAAGCGCTAAAAAGGGCAGAGAAAGAGAGGGATATAGCTGACGAGGCCCTGCGGGAGAGCGAAGAGCGGTTCAGGGCGACGTTTAACCTCGCGGCCGTAGGCATTGCACACCTGACCCTCGACGGGCACTTTATACGCGTGAATCAAAAGTTTTGCGATATTACCGGCTATACGCAGGTGGAATTAATAAAAATGACCTTCCAGAGCATCACGCATCCCGATGACCTGGGAAGAGACTTGAATAGTATGAACGGCTTGATAAAAGGAGAGGCCGATACGTATTCGACCGATAAGCGGTATATACGTAAGGACCACTCCATCGTGTGGATACATCTTACCGTCTCCATTGTCCGTGCGCGGACGTCACAATATTTTATCGCCGTGATCGAGGACATTACGGAACGTAAGAAGACGGAGGATGCAGCCCGTAAATCGACGGAAATGCTGCGTCTGGTCATGGATAATATCCCGCAGGCCGTCTTCTGGAAGGATATCAATTCCGTCTACCTTGGCTGTAATACGGTTTTCGCGCGTTTTGCCGGCGTGGAGGCCCCCGAGGACATTGTCGGTAAGACTGACTATGACCTGGCCTGGTCGATGGAAGAGGCCGAGGCATTCCGGAGAGACGACCGCCGGGTCATGGATTCGGATAAGCCCCTGTATCATATTATCGAGCCCCAGCTTCAGGCAGGCGGAAAGCACGCATGGCTCGACACGAATAAGATCCCCATGCACGACAGCGAGGGCAACGTCGTGGGCATCCTGGGCACGTACGAGGACATCACCGAGCGGAGAAATGCCGAGCTGGAGCTTGAGAAGTCTAAGTCGCAGGCGGAGCTTTATGTGGACTTGATGAGCCACGACATCAATAACATGAACCAGGCAATGATGGGCTATCTTGAGATGGCCATCGAGCTGCTGGGCCTTCAAGGTAAGGATAAAGAGCTGGTCGAAAAGCCCCTGGAGATCATCGAGCATAGCTCTAAGCTTATCGATAATGTGAAGAAGCTGCGCAGGCTTGAGGCCGGCGAGGTGCCCCCGCGTGTCCTTGACCTGGGCGAGGTGCTGTCACAGGTACGTGATGAATACAAGAGCGTCCATGGCCGGGATGTGACTATTAATTATACGCCTGTGGCGGATCGCTTGGTCGAGGCGAATGAGCTTCTACTAGACGTTTTCTCGAACCTTGTGGGTAACTCTATTAAGCATTCTCAGGGTCCCATTATAATTAATATAGAGCTGACAACAGCTATTGACGAAGGTAAAAAGTATTATCGTGTTGCCATCGAGGACAACGGACCTGGCATCCCCGATGAACAGAAGAAGAACCTGTTCGCCGATATTAAAAAGAGTGAGCGGAGGGCGATCCGCAGGGGCCTCGGCCTGAGGCTGGTGAAGACGCTGGTCAATGACTATCAGGGCAGGGTGTGGGTGGAAGACCGTGTGCCCGGGGAGCATGGAGAAGGCGCACGGTTCGTGGTCGAGCTTCCTGCACATGAATAATTTTATATGCTTATGACTTTTGTTACAAAGTATGAGCCAGCTTATCGATTCCAGGATAGATAGTAACTCTCGTGTCTTTTTTATCCAGGGCGATCGGACTGCGATCGTCGATACTGGCGCCCCGGGTAACGAGCGGAAGATCCTGAAAGCCCTGAGAGAGGCCGGGATATCTCAGGGCAGTGTTAACCTCATTATTGTCACTCATGCCCACTGGGACCACTGCGGGAGCTTACACGCGCTAAAGGCAGCGCTGAAGGTGCCGGTCATGGCGGGCTGGCCTGACTCGGAATACCTCGAAAGAGGCGAGAATTCCCCGGTCTCGAGGTCGGCGGCAAAGCATGCCAGGTATCTGAATTTTGAAGGAACAAATGTCGAAGTAGTCGTCAAAGACGACATAAGCCTGGAAGACTATGGAATAGATGCCAGAGTATTCCTGACGCCAGGCCACACAGAGGGCTCGATCTCGGCCCTGGCGAGCGACGGTAATTGTGCTGTAGGAGATTTTCTCGCAGGCCTTTATACCGGAGAGCCAGATGACATAAAGCAAAGCCTGAAGAAAATGATAGAGGGCGGCGTGAGGCGATTCTGCCCGTCACACGGGCAGGACATTGATGCAGAGGCCATACTCAGGATATTACAGGATAGTTGACAGATCATTATAGAGAGCTTATATGCACGGAAATAAATCTTTATATACGTATGACCAGGAGGGTCAAGTCTATGAAGTAATTGCGGAAGTTGCGCTTCATTGAATTCACATCACATTCGTTTTTGAGGAGGTTGAAATTATGGCGAAGGATCTCTCGCCAATTGTCCCTAAGGTACTGGAATATAAATGATTTCTCGCCGTAACGTCCAACAATCGAGGCACAGTTGGACGATACGGCCAAAATGTATTTGAAGAGTCGCTAAAATCGGGTAATAACTATCGTCCGTGCCGGTTATTTTTCTTTATCCTCTTAAAGTCGATAAACCCGCGCTCCACGTCCGTGCCGATCAACTGCACCCGGATCCTGCAGCCGACATCCACGCCTTCAAAACCATGCTCAAGCTTTCCTTCAACGGGCGGATCCAGGATGCGGACCCACGTCCCATGATCGGTGGCGCCGGTGACGAAGGCATCGAACTGCTCCCCGACCCTTGATCTCAGCAGCAATGCCGCTGCGGATTTTCTTACCTGCCGTTCGACCTTGGTCGCTTCATCCTCCTCTTCGGTACAATGTGCAGCGAGCGCCTCCAGCTCATCGTGATCATAGGGCGGAGTCACCCCGGATATGGCCGCTTTCAGTAACCGTTGCGTGATCAGGTCAGGGTATCGGCGGTTGGGGGCGGTCGAATGAGCGTAGTCCTTTACCGCAAGGCCGAAATGCCCGGCCCCATCCTCTCCCGGAAGCTGGACCATGTATTCGCCGGAACCTAATAGCTTGATGACGCTGAGTGAAAGATCGGGAAATCGAAGAGGGTCTTGAGCTTTGGCTGTTGCCAGGAATTGCTCCAGTGCCTTTGAGTCGGGCGCCCGTGGCAGCCATGAGCCCCGCTCAGCGGCAAGGCCGACTATCCGGTCCCAGCGTTTAGGCTTGCGGACAACGCGCTGAAGCACCGGAAAATTTTTAGAATCGAGATATCGTGCCACAACGCCGTTGGCGGCGATCATGAACTCGGCGATCAGATCCTGGGCCCGGTTCTGTTTTGAGGTTACCAGTCCTTTGAGCTCCTCGCCGACAAATACCGGGCGAGCTTCTATGGTTTCTAGTTCAAGCGCGCCGTGCTTGTAGCGGATGGACTTTAATGTTTGAGCCACGCGGTCCTGGAGCCGGAGGTTCTCGCGGAGACCGTCGACCGCATCGAGTCCTTGCGGCATTGGCCCGGTACCCTCCAGCCATCCGGCTACACTGTTATATGCAAGTTTTGCATGATTGCGTACCATTGCCCTGTAGATGTCCGAACTCCGAAGCGATCCATCCGCGGCAAAGACCATTTCGATGACGACGGCCAGGCGGTCGGACCCATAGTTGAGAGAGGTGAGATCAGTGGAGAGCTTTTCGGGCAGCATCGGAAATGTCTCGGCAACAGTATAGACCGAGGTCGTATTTTGCCGCGCATGATCGTCAATTGCCGACCGCTTCCTCACTACAGCGTCCACATCGGCGATGGCGACACGTATTTTTACGGCACCTGTGGGCATGGCTTCGGCAACGGTAAGCTGATCCAGGTCGAGCGAATCATCGTTGTCGATGGAACACCAGATAAGGTTTCTGAGATCGCGCGTAGATGCGTCAGCCTGTGTTGCCGGCCCGTTGATCCTGTCCAGCTCTGCAAGTGCCTGTGCCGGGAAATCCGGGTCCAGCCCTCTTTCCAGCATCGCCCGATGGGCAATTGCCTTCAGTATGGAGCGGTGATGCCTGTCGTCGATATTCGTCATCTTATCACCTGTATGGGATCGCAGTATTTAATATACCGGAGAGTTAGGGTTCAAGAATAATCAATATTACTGAACATGTGGTTCGTCAGATGTATTTTAAGATATATCTATAGAGCGATAAGTTCGAGCGTAAATGCCATTTATTATTATATATACTTGAAAGGTCAACAATAGCGTTATGAGCGATTTCGAGGTCATTTATTATTCTCGTGGCGGTAACACGAAGAGGCTGGCGGACGCGATCGCAGGCGAGCTGGGCGTTAAGGCCGTGGACGTTAAAACTGCGGCGTTGAGCCCGGATGTAAAGATCATATTTCTGGGGAGCGGATGTTACGGGGGCAAGCCCGGCGAGGACATGGTGAAGTTCATTCAGTCCGGTAAATTAAGCGGCCGAAAGGTCGCGCTCTTTGGCACGTCCATGGGCGGCATCGGCAAGGAAGTCGATGAGATGGCAGCGGCCTTGAGACAGAAAGGCGCGAATGTCGTCGGGAGCTATTTCTGTAAGGGTAAAGGATTACTGATATTTAGCCGTGGCCATCCGAACCAGGATGAGATCGACGGCGCCCGTAAATTCGCGAAAGAAATGGCTTCGTGATGCCGGCCTTCATAACATCACCTTTGGCTCCCGGTAGTGGGACTCGGGCACGAAGATGTTCAGACACTTTTCCAGCCACGCTGCGACGAGCCTGCGGTGGCAGATCTGCCCCGGGGGCTCATGGCATAACAGGATCGCGTTTTCGCCGAGGTCGAGGAACACCTGCCGCGGGTCGAGCGCTAAGAGCTGGAGGTTATACGACTTCGTATACTCGGCCTCCGTTATCCTGCCCCTGCGATAATTATCCTCTAAGTCCGCCGGTGGTATGAGGGGCTTGTACTCGAAGCCATAGAACCACGACGGATGGTCTATGGCGATGCTCACCGCGTTCGACGAGCGCGCGTTCGGGCTTTTAAAAAACGAGGTCTTCAGTCTATCACTTCGAGCATCGCTCGTAAGATTATTTATATTTCTCTTTATATCTGCTTTCCGTTGAATTGGCGCCGGTAGTTAGTCGAACATACAGTATCGCGTTAACCTTTTTTCCTGCAGGGGCCAGACAATCCATCGTCCGCAGGCAGTAGACCATTTTTTGGGCCAGCGTCCTGTTAATTTTGGTTGTGGCTGCGAGGTCGCTGACGTTAAATGGCTCGGCCAGGGTCGTAGGGATAAAAGTAAGCATGTCTGCTGGTGATTTCAATATCCGCCTGTCTATCACCCGTAGTAACCAGCGCTCCTCCGTGACCCATCCCCCTCGCCTCCAGCCGCGTACCCCGTCGAACCGGCGTACTTCTTCCTCCTCGATGAGCAGCAGCTCGAGCGTGAAGTTCGGGTTCTTAAGCAGTTCCGGCAGCCTCACGAGCTCATAGAAAATTTGTTCATACGTGCCTCTTTTAGGCGATCTCCGGCGGCTGACCGTGCTCCCGTCATCCGCCTTCTTAGTGATCCACTTCTCCCCGGGTATGGGATATACCAGCCGCACCGGATGGTTTACCACGAGCTTCTCAAGCTTACGTTTGATGGCGCTGAAATTTTTCGTTTGTATCTCGATGAGAAGATCGTCGCGCACGATATCCACCACAGAACCGTCAACAGGTACCTCGAACATGTCCCTTGGCACTGCGTACCACTGCTTCAAGGCTTCATGTAGTGGCTTCTCGTTCAGCGTGCCTATTTGTGGCGTTCCCAATTCTAACGATCTCCCGTATCAATGAGAAGTACCGTTCATTCTTCACACTTATACTTGATGCGGTCACCCATGTGCTCGGACCCCCATTCACAGAGCTGGTCCAGGATCGGCATCAGGGATTTTCCCAATTCCGTAAGAGAGTACTCCACTTTCGGCGGGACCTGCGTGTAGACCTTCCGGGTGATAAGGCCGTCTTCCTCGAGCTGGCGAAGTTGCTTTGTCAGCATCCTCTGGGTGACTCGGGGCTGTAAACGGTCAAGTAGCTGGCTAAAACGGAGCGTCTCATCATTTAGCTCATAGATGATCAACGGTTTCCATTTGCCGCCGATCACGGCCAGGGTCGCATCGATCGGCCAATCATATATTTGTTCTTTGGGAGCGGCGTCCATAGTATCAATCCTGTTCGTATGTAACATGTATGTATGTACATCATATTTATACACTATGTACATAAAGTATACTAAAGCCGCATCAGGCGATATATAAAAGCAGCTGGAGGAGTATAAAAGTGAAAAGAGCTTTATCACCATCTTCAAGTCCGGTAAATGGCGGAAATATCCTTGTGGCTTATTTTTCTCACTCAGGCAACACACGCATCATCGCCGATAAAATACACGAAAGCGTCGGCGGCGATATCTTTGAGATCGTGGCCGTAGATCCCTATCCCCGGGATTATAATGCGGTTGTGGCGCAGGCAAGGAAGGAACTGGATGAGGAGTATATACCTGAATTGAAATCAATAATCAAGAACATCGAATCTTACGATATGATCTTCGTCGGTTACCCCAATTGGTGGAGTACGATACCCAGGCCTGTTGCAACGTTTTTATCTGAATATGATCTTTCCGGAAAGACTATTGTGCCGTTTTGCACGCACGAGGGAAGCGGCCTGGGGCGAAGTGTTACGGACATTAAAAAATTTTGCCCACGGTCGATCATTCTGGAGGGACTTGCCGTCCGGGGCAGCTATGTTAAAAATGCGCAGAATGAGATGGCTTCATGGCTGCGTAAGATCGGGAGGTGAGCGAAAATGATGTATAGAAAAATGCCGAAGAACGGAGACGAGCTGTCGATCCTTGGATTCGGATGTATGCGCCTCCCGGTGAAAGAGAATGGCTCCATCGACGAAGAAAGGGCCACGAAGCAGGTACGCTACGCGATCGACCACGGCGTAAACTATGTCGATACGGCCTATCCCTATCACAACGAGCAGAGCGAGCCGTTCTTAGGCCGGGCTCTCGCCGACGGTTACCGCGAGAAAGTGAAGCTCGCGACAAAACTCCCCGGATGGATGGCGAAAAGCCGGAAGGACATGGACCAGTTCCTTGATGTCCAGCTGGAAAAGCTCAACACCGACCACATCGACTATTACCTCGTCCATGCCCTGGTCGGGGATTTGTGGGACAAACTTGTAACAATGGGCGTTGCCGATTTCCTCGATAATGCCAAAGCCGACGGCCGCATCGTTAACGCGGGCTTTTCCTTCCACGGCGCGGGCGAGGATTTCAAGCGGATCGTGGACGCCTACGACTGGGACTTTTGCCTGATCCAGTATAACTACCTGGACGAAAAGAACCAGGCGGGCACCGAGGGCATGGAATATGCGGCCTCGAAAGGCCTCGGAATAGTCGTCATGGAGCCCCTCCGGGGAGGGAACCTCACGAATCCCGTGCCGGTGAGTGTGAAAGCGATCTGGGATACGGCCCCGACGAAGAGGACCCCGGCCGAATGGGCCCTGCGCTGGGTCTGGAACCACCCGGAGGTAACGGTCGTCCTCTCCGGGATGAATAAGGAAGACCATATCGACGAGAACCTGAAGGTGGCCGATGAGGCGTTCCCGCATTCCCTGACGGAAGCCGAGTTGGAGCTGGTGAGAAATGTAGAGCGTAAGTACCGCGAGCTGATGAAAGTAGGCTGTACGGGCTGCCGGTATTGTATGCCTTGCCCGGAAGGGGTAAACATTCCGCTCTGCTTCGAAATATACAACGATAAATACCTGTCAGGGAATGCGGACGGAGCCAGGTTCATGTATGCCGCACGGCTGGGCAGCGTCCTGTCCGTGGGAGAGCCGGAGTTCGCCTCGAAGTGCGTCCAATGCGGAGACTGCCTTGACAAATGCCCCCAGCACATCGAAATACCGACGATGCTCGAATCCGTCGTCGAAGAACTGGAAGGGCCGGACCTGGAGCAGCGCGTCGCCATGGCAAAAGTGGCATTCAAACGGACGTGAATGTCAGGATGACCCGGATCATAAACAATCGGAAGATGATATAAGTGAAACAAAAAGTTCTTGTACTGTCCGCCAGCCCGAGGAAAGGCGGAAATTCGGACTTATTATGTGACCAGTTCATACTGGGCGCCACGGAGGCGGGAAACCAGGTAGAAAAGATCTACGTGCAGGATAAAGAGATCAACTTCTGCCTTGGTTGCATGGACTGCCAGAGCAACGGCGGCGTATGCGTGCAAAACGATGATATGGCCGAGATCCTGGATAAAATGGTCCGGGCCGATGTGCTGGTGATGGCGACTCCGATCTATTTCTACAACATGGATGCCCAGTTAAAGGTCGTGATCGATAGGGTATGCCCCCGTTACACGGAGCTATCCAATAAAAAGGCGTACTTTATAGCCACTAGCGATGATGGCCGAAAAGAGGCCATGGACGTCGCGGTCGCCGGTTTCCGGGCATTTCTTTCGTGCCTGACTAACGTGGAGGAAGCCGGGATCATCTATGGCACGGGCGTACGTGACGTGGGCGATATTAAAGGAAAGCCGGCAATGGCTATTGCTTATAAAATGGGAATGGCCATATAAAATCGAAGGACATAACGTTTGAAGTCGCGAATCCCTACGGAATAGAACCCTCAATCCTACGCCTTTGCTGTGTGCATGCAAATTTTTATTTAATTCTTTTACGGTTCTTGTGCGTTTTTGGGATGATATATTGCTTTGGCTGATGCCTTCGCTCGTTTTTATGTTATGCCGTCGTTGAGTATTCCAACCACAGGGGCACGGAGAGCGCTGAGTTTCACGGAGTTTTCTTATAAATGGAGACCCAGAGGCCACGGAGTACGGGTTTATAACATTCCCGGGGCACGGAGTTGAAAGAGGCACTGCCGAGGATAAACCGCATTATTGTTTATTGGTCAACCGAGCCTCAATAAACTCTGTGCCCCAGGCAAACTAATAAACCGGCCTCTGAGCTCTCTGAGTCTCAAATTATAAGAAAACTCTGTGTAACTCCTGTGCGCTCCGTGCCCCTGTGGTTGGACCACTCAACGACGGCATAACTAGAAAAGGATAAAAAAACATTCATCCCAAAACCGCGGAAGAGTCTCTTTTACTTATTGGGCTATGACTTTTTGATAGCGTGTGCGATCGGCGTAACCTCGGCTTTACGCAGGTTGCCTCTAGCCAAAGACAGGCCGACGCCGATGATGCAGAGCCCCGCCATGACCGCAAACGCCACCTGGATGCTCTTCATGAGGAGGTCGTAAGGGCCCGTCGCAGGGATCTCAGTGTGTCCCATGAAGTACGTGAATATCAGATTGGCGATGCCCAGGCCCAGTATCCCGCCGATCATACGCATCGTGCTCACCATGCTCGAGGCCACGGCGAAGTCTGACTTCGCCACAGAGCTCATGATCGCGTTGGTATTGGGCGACGAGAAGAACGCGACGCCGATGCCCATGAATATCAGACTTGTGACAACCAGCCACAGGGGCGTCTCCGGTGAGATCATGGCGAAGAGCACCAGGCCGATGGCGCAGATGGCCATGCCCGCCGAAGCCACGATACGCGGCTCAAGCCTGTCGGACAGCTTGCCGGCCGTGGGCGAGAACGCCACCATCAGTACGGTCTGGACGATCATGATGAGCCCGGTCGTTAGCGCATCTAACCCGTAGATCTTCTGCAGGTACAGGCTCAGCATGAATGGGACGGCGCCGATCGCACTGTAATTAATCAAAGCGGCCAGGTTGGAGAACATGAATACCGTGTTCTTCCGGAATACGCTGACCTTGAGCACCGGATTGGCCTGTCGCAACTCCCACCCGAAGAACACGGCCATGAGGACGAGACTGAGCCCGAATAGGGCTATGCCGAGCATTTCCTGTAAGCTGGACAGGCCCAGTATAAGCGAGACGAGCACCGCCCCGTAAAGAACGGTCCCGGGCAGGTCGAACTGCCCTTTCTCCGCCGCGGATCTTTCATCGGCGAGCTTCCTGACGGCAAGCAAGGCCACTAACAGGGCATACACCGCGATACCGGCGTAGATGAGCCGCCAGCTTCCGAAGTGAATGATGAAGCCGCCCAGCGATGGGCCCAGCGACAGTCCAGCGTACGTGACCGCCATGTAGATGCCCAGCACCTTGCCCCGCTCCTTTTGCGGGTACGCGGAGGTCAGGATGGCCATGGACGTGCCGAAGATCATGGCAGCGCCGATGCCCTCGATCGCCCGGAAGGCGATGAGCATGAAAATGGAGCCGGATATGGCGCAGAGGGCCGACGAAACGACGATGACGAACAGGCCGGTGACAAAGACCTTTTTCAGGCCATACCGGTCGGCAATACGGCCGAAGGGGACTACAAAGATGGCCGACACGAGCAAATAGCTGGTGACCAGCCAGTTCAGCAGCGCCTGGTCCGGGACCGCGAACTCGGCGTTGATGGTCGGCAGCGCGATGTTGACGGATGTCGACAAGAAGGGCGTAGTGAAGGCCGTCAAACAGGTGATGATCAGTACAAGACGTTTATCGATAATCGATGTCATCCGGAAGCAAACCTCTGATAATGGAATCAGGATGAAGGCGATTAATATATCTTTTGTAACTTTTAAGGGGGTAAAGATGACAGTTGTCTGGTCACGCATTCCAGACCGCATTGAAAATGCTCGCCCAGTTAGAAGCGACGGCGGTGTTGGGGATCCAGATGGCGACGATGCTATCCTCGTCGGGTACGTTATTATCGAGGCGGGGGAATAACATCAGTAATTCCCGGTCGTCGACGATCGCGGACTTCGAGTACGGCGGCCCATATACTTTTACCTCGGATACGGCCGGAGACAGCTGGCCCAGGATGTCAATTTCGCCGTCCTTCAGCTGAATACTCTTCTGGGTTATGAGACGTATGGTCACTCCTCGTTTCTTTGCGTATTCAAGCTGGGTCTTAAGCGGCCCGATCTCATCGGCAAAGTAAAGGGAGCCCATAAGCATGATGCTCTTTTTCGACCGGCTGATCATGTCGAGCAGCTTGACTGTCACGTTGCCCGAACCCCTTAACAGCCACACCCGCGGGTTCTCCTTGTCCATCTGATTATCGTACAGCATGGACAGATCATTCGCAGTCTCATCGACTGCCGCATTAAATTCGGCTTTCCGCTCTTCGAGCACTTCCCGTGGATAGCGGGCGGTGTACGTGATGGGCCGCGTACGCTCGCTCGTGATCCAGCCCTCGGTTTCGAGCCGCCGCAGGATGTCATACACCTTGGTCCTTGGAACATCCGCCTCGGCGGAAAGCCTGGTCGCGTCGCTCGGGCCCAGCAATACCAGCGTTTCATAGATCCGCGCGCCGTAATAGGTCAGGCCAAGCCTCTGCAGCGTCACGAGAGTTTTTTCATCAAGCAGCACAACTTGCCAATACTACCTTTAACCATATAAAAGTTACAAGTTGACGTTGAAAAAGCGTTTTTTTAGAAAAGGCCTTGTTGTTAGTTTTAATATTGTTGCATGGATAAAAGGCAAAATGGAACATGCATAATATACCACTTTAGCATGGTATAGGGACGATATTTAAACACGCAAATCCTTAAGGATTCGGACCTTCGTAGTAAAGATAAGAGCTCTTCGAGTATCGGACGAGCCTCTTTGTCAGAACTGGCGATGTAAGAATCAACGTCTTTTGCTTTTTCCATAGAATATTAACCGCTAGTGTTGTTAGTTAAGTTGATAAATAAAAATTAATGATACTACTGTCCTGACAGCCATTTCCACGCGGGAACGACATCTATATCGTCGAACTTATCTTCCTGGCCCAGCGTAATGATCAAGCCTTTCTTGATACCGGCGACCCCCATCGCTTCTCTTAAGCCTTTCATCTCCCTGCGCAGGTTATCTTCATCCAGCTTATAGCAGACCTGCATGGCCAGTAACTGACCCGCCGCATTCTTAACTATGAAATCGCATTCGCTCTTTTCTCTAAAATAGTAAATATCAGGATACTGTCGCCTCAGTTGTAAGAAGACGATGTTTTCCAGTATTCTTCCCTTATCTTCGGAGAAGGAGACGCTGTTCACCCTTGCAAGCCCGTGATCGATGGCATAAGCCTTTTTCGGGTTCATGAGCTGCTGCTTATAGGAATACGAGAACTTCGGGATGGTGAAGAGCAGGTAGCTGTCCTCGAAATAGGAGACAAAGTTCGATATGGTCGACGCGGCGCCGACGTCGAACGATTTTTTCAGGCTATTATAGGAGAACTCTTTTCCCGAGTTCGTTATTAAATATATGGCCAGATTTTTTACCAGGAGCGGGTCCTTCAAGCCATACCGGACGACGATGTCTTTGACGACGATGTCGTCGAACACCTGCTGAAGCATCATGTCGTTGTCGTGCCTGATATAGCCAGGGAATCCTCCGGTCATGAAGTACTTGTCGAAAGAAGCGAGGGACGCCGACTCTCCGGTAAGCCGCAATGCCTCTGAATAGGACATGGGGAAAAGATCGTAGGTCAAGTGGCGGCCGGTAAGCTTCGTACCCAGTTCTTTGCTCATTAGCGACGAATTCGAGCCCGTTATGAAAAATTTTTTACCTTCGTCAAGCTTCCTCCTGACGAACACCTCCCACCCGGGAACGTTCTGGATCTCGTCGAAGAAATAATGAGTTGCGCCCCGATTTATTTCCGAGAATACGCCGTCCAGCCGCTCGAAGTCGGACACTTCGAAATTAAGCGCACGCTCGTCCTCAAAATTAAAGTAATTATAGCTCCTGTTCTTTTTCATTATCTGCTTTAGCAAGGTGCTTTTACCGCACCGCCTCACGCCGGAGATGATGACGGCCAGGGGAGACTGCATGTCGATGGTGTCCAGGAGGTCCCTGCCAGTGCCCTGATCGAGCACTTTCACCTCTCCAGCCTGTATTTCCGCAAGTTTCCGAAGCGTCTCCTTTAGAAGCATGAGTATCAAGTTTCTATTGTGAATATAAATATCTTTCTTTTTACAAAATAAAGTATTATCTTTTACCAAAATATACTTTTACCTGAGTATATACGAATAGTCCTATTGAGTAAAAAATTACTTTCGGTAGAGGCTTTTAAGGTATTAGTCAATCATCAGGCCGGGCGTCTGATCGCGAAGATAATGAAGTACAAATAGCTGGTGCGGGGGACGAGCTTTAATTGGTAGGTAAGACGGCCCGAAGTTCTGATAGCTTCGGACTGCTTTAGCCTCATGCTGGGACCCAGCATTAAACAATTATTTTTCAAAAAGACAATTTTTTAATTAAGCTTTTGGTTTAGCATATATCAAATAGCCGCCAAAAACCAATAATACTAAACCTGATATAATTGAAACAATACCCCAGCCAGATCCGCGAACTATTACCAATCCGATACTCATTAAGATTATCCCTAATACTGCTAAAATTATGGCAATGTTCTTTTTATTCGCAGTCTTATCCGTTACAGCCAATTATATAACCTCCAATTATCTTTAATATGGATATTTCATTACAATATAATCTTTTTTGCGATAAATGGATAGCTTTGAACTTATTTGGTGTGGTGTAGGGATCCGGCTTAGAAACGTTGAATATAAAAAATTATTAGCTTGGGGATTTATACCTCACGCCTATAAGCCCCCGGCGAGATTTGTACTCGCGACCTGCTGATTCCATGTCATTATTGATTTTACGAAAATTATGAAAAAACGGAGAGCTTTGAACCGTTTTAGGTGGTGCGGGGGACGAGATTTGAACTCGCGAATCCCTACGGAATAGGACCCTCAATCCTACGCCTTTGACCTGTCTGGGCAACCCCCGCAAAGAGGTTAGAAAATTGTTGAACTGCTCGACGCAATCTCAAATATGTTGCATGGAGCAGACTTTAAATGGTATTTCTCGAATATAAAGCTTTCCGTTTTCACTTTGTAGATGGTAAGTCCTCTAATAATATCTTTGAGTAACTTTCAGGCAGCTTCGAGAACTTAGTGCTGAAAAACGTCTTCGAGTGTTCTTAAACCATCTTTGAGGGTCTTGACAGGTTATATTAAAAAAGGTAGGGGATGGTAACCCCCATCATGTCTTAGCTATCAGCTTTTCCCTGTTAAATCCCTTAACACTAAGCACGTACGTTACGACCAGGAGCAGGGCCAGGAAGGCCAATAACATCAGGTTAAACGTGGCGGCTTCGACCAGCATCGCCGACCGGACACCAGTAAGCCCGATCATGATGCCCATGATGACGATGTTGACCATGTAGGCGCCCCGTGTATTGGAGATGTATGAGGTCAGGGCGACCGTCATCATCGTCGAGAGGAGTATGATGGCCGGGACGATAGCGAAGAGCAGGATGCTCAGGGAGGGCGTAAGCAGGGGCGCATCCCAGATAATCGGGTTCATCGTGAGCGTGTACCCCAGGATGGCGCCGTACATGATCACTGCCCATATAAGGGCTGTGACAACCGCAGCCAACACTTTACCCAGGAATATCTCGGCGTTCGTCAGGGGAAGCGAGAGCAGGTGCTCGATGGTCCTCTGGTCCCGCTCGACGGGGAACGCGAAGATGGAGATGCCGCTCGCGATCACGATGGGATAGAAGGCGGCAAAGAGCAGGTAGAAGTCTAGTAAGCCGGCGAAGGCGCTGGCATGGTATCCCACAGCCGCAATGGTGGCCGAAATTTGCTGGATGGGCACCAGGCAGAATACGATGGCCAGCAGGGCGTTCTGCATGATGATGCCCTTCCGGGCATAGTAAGATGTGGCTTCCTTTCGAGCGATCTCAAATATGACGTTGACCATGTTTACTCCTCCAGTACCTTGAAGTATATGTCTCCCAGGCTTTCCTCGGCCCTCTTGATCTCCAGCACGGGTATGCTGGCGTCCATCAGTGCCTTATTTACGATGGGTGTCACGCTATCGGGGTCCTGTGTGTAGACCGTCAGCCCGTCGTCCAGCGGCTCCATCCTGCCCGTAACCATCGGCTTCAGCAGCAGCATGGCCCGACCGACGCTTTCATGGTCCTTCAGCCGCACGATGACGGAAGGCATGGCATATTGCCTCTTGATGTCCTCCAGCCTGCCGGACACAACGATTCGGCCCTCTTTGATCAGGGCGATGTCGTCGCACATCTTCTCCACTTCCGGCAGGATATGCGAAGTGATGAGCACCGTTTTGCCCTGCCTCTTCAGGCCAGCCACAATATTCTCGATGCTCCGGGCGGCGATCGGGTCCAGGCCCGACGTGGGCTCGTCCAGGAATATTACTTGAGGATCGTTGACCAGCGCCCGGGCGAAACCAAGCTTCTGGCGCAGGCCCTTCGACAGCGTCCCCGCCTTCATGTTCCTGTAAGACTCCAGCTCGAATGTGCGGAGGAGCTCCTCGATGCGCTGCTTCCTGGCCGGGGCTTCGATGCGGTGAAGCCTTGCCGTATAGTCCAGTATGTTATAGACGGTCATCTCGTCGTAGAGGCCGTAGGCTTCGGGCAGATAGCCTATGACCTTTCTGACCCTGTCTGCATCAGCGTTAATGTCCAGGCCATTCACAGTTGCTATGCCCGAATCTGCCTTAATGAGCCCGATAAGTGCCCTGATCAGCGTCGTTTTCCCTGCCCCATTCCTGCCTAGCAGGCCCAGCGATGCCCCGTCTCTTACAGTCAGGTCGATGCCCCGGATGCCGTGGACATCGTCGTACATTTTCGTCAATCCCTTGGTTATGATCATCGTGATCCACTTCTCGCGGCGCCTGCGCCGCAACAAGGGATAATTGGTCTTACTTTGTATATAAGAAAAATTTTGACCGAATGCCATTAACCATTGACCGCCAGTGGTTAATACGGCATGCGTGAAGGCCGGTGAACTATCTTGAACTATCGGGATCTCGAGAAAAATAATGGATTGATCGGGCATTTACCGTGGTAAAGATCATGGGAAATTAGCAAATTTTGAGGAAGCATGGGTGCGGACGAGACGGCTAAAATATTTATGGCATACCATGGATATGTTGTCTATATGCCGGCCAAGAATATCGCCAGTGTCCTGAATAACGAGTCCAACCTGCGCATCCTGGAGAAACTCAAGGTGCGCCCATATTATCCACGCGAGCTCGCCGGCGAAATGGGCCTCAGCGAGCCTTTCATCGTGCGCCGACTCAAAGCGATGGAGGAACACGACATTGTCGAGGGCCGGTGGGAGACGGAAGGCTCCCGCAAGGTGAAGCGTTATTACGTGAAGGACGTAACGCTCCAGCTCGGAAAGGATGGCCTCAAGGTCACGACATCCGAGGTTCAGGCAAAGCAGGACATCAACATCTTTAAGGAACTGGCGGGCACGCTTACACGGCTTCCGCTCATACTGGTCCTGGTCTGCGGCGTCATATTCAATATATGGTATCTGATGGCGATCGTAGCAATTATTTTCGTCTGGAACGCGGCCATTGACTACGCGTTCTACAAAGATTTCCGGCTCAAAACGCCCCTGTTATCGATGGTCGTAAACATGGCCGTCGCGCTGCTGCTTATGGGAATAATTGCTGTATCTGGCATCTCGTCGGTACCGGCGGAGATCGCAGCTACCGCCATGGTCATAGGGCTGGCCGTTCTCGTATTGGTGGTCGTATACAGGTCCCGCTTTTACCAGCTCGAATATAGCGAGCTCATCGAGGACATGGTGGGCCTGATGGCCAGGCTCGAGGAAGCACCATTATACGTAAAGGCTTTTTACCTGCCCACGGCAATACGCTGGAAGATCAACGAATACTTCGGGCTAATCTGATAAAGGCTCTCTTTCCAATCGAAATGTATATGTAGATAGCATAACATGTGAATAGTTATTCATATGTTCATGTTAAACGAGGAATATTGATGGACAACGTGCGTGCCAGGGACGACTGCGATGCCTGTATAATCCACGAAGATGCAGTGGAAAAAGCAAAAACAAGGGCAAAAGATCTCGAAGGGAACACCATTGTACGCTTATCGGACATATTCAAGGTAATGGGCGATCCGACCAGGCTCAGGATCATCCACGCACTCTCCTCGGGAGAGATGTGCGTCTGCGACATCGCCGCCGCCCTGGGCATGGAGCATTCTGCCATTTCCCATCAACTCCGGATCCTTAGGAACATGCGCGTCGTAAAGTTCCGGAAGCAGGGTAAAGAGGCCATTTATTCTTTAGACGACGAGCACGTGCTCCAGCTCTTCAACGGCGGCCTGGAGCACGCCCGGCACGGTTAGGCGGCATTATGACGGAACACGAAAAAGAAAAATGCAACTGCGGCACGTGTCACGAGGAAGAGGAAAGCCACGAGGAGAAGGGGACGTGCAGCTGCGGCACGTGCCATGACGAAGTCGAATGCCACGAAGATCACGAGGAGACCGAGTGTCAGGTCTGCCGCATCGAGCCCGAAGGGAAGGGTCCGCTCAGGGAGACAGGATTTAAGATCGACAACATGGACTGTGCAGACTGTGCCAAAAAGCTGGAGGAGCGCATAGCTAAGGTGCATGGCGTCACCTCGGTGAAGTTCAACTTCGGGACGGCGACCCTGAATATCAAGCATACGGGAGCCGCCTCGGACTTGCTTGATGTCGTCGAGCAGTCCGGTTACCATGTGGCCGCGGATACGTTTAAGATCACACAGTTCGACGTGCAGGAGCTGGACTGCATCGACTGCGCGAAGAAGTTCGAGAAGGCCATCGCCATGACGCCCGGGGTCATCCGGGCTTCGCTAAATTTTGCCGTAGGCAAGCTAATCGTAGAGCACACATGTCCTGTTGATGATATCCTTGCGGCTGCCCGCGACATTGGGTATACCATCAAGGTATCCGGCACAAAGGAAAAGGGATCATTTTTTACCAGGCACAGGCCCGTTTTAATTACTGTAGTATCAGGACTCCTCACAGTTACAGGGTTCACCCTGAGCCACCTGAACGTGCCCCCGTATATTCCGATACTGCTGTATTTCATGGCCATCGTCGTAGGCGGATCCCACATCGCGAAGAGCGCCATATACTCGCTCAAGACCATGACGGCGGACATGAACCTCCTGATGACCATCGCGATCATCGGCGCAATGGCCATAGGCCAGTGGGAGGAAGGCGCCACAGTGGTCGTACTATTCGCTCTGGGCAACGCCCTACAGTCCTATACACTTGATAAGACGCGCAATTCCATTAAAGAGCTGATCTCGATCACGCCGAACGATGCCGCGGTAATAAGGAACGGCAGCGAGGTCAGGCTTAATACCGCTTTAATAAATGTCGGCGACATGATCGTGGTGAAGCCGGGAGAAAAAATACCCATGGACGGCGAGGTGATCAGCGGCTTGTCCTACGTAAACCAGGCGCCAATTACCGGCGAGTCCATGTCCGTCGAAAAGGAGCCTGGCAGCGTCGTATACGCGGGCACCATCAACGAGAACGGTGCCCTTGAGATAAAAGTCACCCGGCTTGCAAAGGACAACACGCTTAGCAAGATCATCCACATGGTCGAGGAAGCGCAGGTACAGCGGGCGCCGACTCAGGTGTTCCTCGATAAATTCACAAAATATTACACGCCGGCCGTCATCCTTCTGGCAGCGGGCGTCGCCATCATACCCACGCTGATGGGCCAGCCCTTCTATACCTGGCTCTACCGGGGCCTCGTGCTCCTGGTCATCTCGTGCCCCTGCGCGCTCGTCATTTCCACGCCCGTCTCGATCGTCGCGGCCATCGGCAGCGCCTCGAGGAACGGCGTACTCATCAAGGGCGGCAGCTATCTGGAAGAGATCGGGCGCGCCCGGGCCATCGCGTTCGATAAGACGGGCACGCTGACCAAAGGCAAGACCGCCGTATCCGAGGTCGTTAACTTTGACTCGCTCGATACGGCGCAGATCATGAATATCGCCGCCTCGCTCGAATCGAAGTCCGGGCACCCGCTGGCGGCCGCCATCATCCGGGCGAACCACGGGCAGACGCCCATGCCGGTCGAAAATTTCCAGTCCGTCACGGGTAAGGGAGTTACGGGCACCGTCGACGGTGTTGATTACACACTGGGAAATCTAAAGATGTTCGAGGCCGTGAACGAGAATGTTCAACAGACTGTAGCCCATCTCCAGGAAGCCGGGATGACGCCGGTCATCCTCGGCAAAGACCACGCGATCCTGGCCGTTATCGCCATTTCCGACGAGGTCCGGCCCGAGAGCCGGGAGCTGGTTAAGGACCTGCACAAGTCCGGCCTGAAGGAGGTCGTCATGCTCACCGGCGACAACAACCGCATGGCAAAGGCCATCGCCTCCGACATCGGCCTGGACGGCTACTTCGGGGAGCTCTTACCGGAGGAGAAGGCGAACATCGTGAAGGGCATACGTAAAGCCCACGGCAACGTGATCATGGTCGGCGACGGCGTTAACGACGCCCCGGCCCTTGCCGCATCCAATGTGGGCATCGCCATGGGCGCCACTGGCTCGGACACGGCGCTTGAAACGGCCGATATCGCCCTCATGGCCAATGACCTTACAAAGGTCGACTACACCATTCGCCTGGGACGCCACACCCTGTCGATCATCAAGCAGAACGTCATCTTCGCCATTGCCATCAAGGCGGTATTCATAGGGCTGGCCGTCTTCGGCATGGCGAACCTGTGGATGGCCGTTTTCGCCGATATGGGCGCCTCGCTCATCGTCATCCTTAACGGTATGCGCCTCATCAGGACACATTGATCCTCGTTAAACGAGTCCGCAATAAACGCGTGTTACCATTTTAGAGCGGCCATGCCGACACATCCATGATGACCGACGGATTCAAAAAAGTAGAGGACCTCACCGAACAAACCACGAACAGGCGCCGCAGGCTGAACGAAAAAGACAGCAGCATCAAGCAGGAAAAAGTAGACAGAGCTGAGTTCTACTCAGAAAAAAAGCGAGGCGAATACATAACGGACAACAGAAAAGAGACACCGAACATCGAGACCGAACCCAATCAGTAGGATGCCCGGCACATATAGCGAATTTAAAGAAAGAAAAGCCAATAAAATTACGCGCCCGTTATAATCATACGGCCCAACATGAATAAATGGTGTTCGCCATGCAAGAACAGCTACCCAGGGAATACGAGATCAAGAGATTCGACCTGCCCGACATGACGCACCGGGAAATGGACGACCTCCTGAAAAGCCAGCTATTATGCAGGATCACGTTCCACGACGAGCCTTATCCTTACACGGTACCGATGGAGTATTACTATTTCGGCGATACGATATACTTCCACTTCACCATGACGGGCAAAAAGATCGAGCTTATGAACAAGAACCCGAACGTGACAGTCGAGGTCGACTGGTACGACGATCTTCTGACGGATTATAAGAGCGTCATCCTGAAGGGGCGGCTATTTCCGGTGGACAACGCGGACGAGCGCAACACGGTCAACGTAGCGATGGCATCCCACGTCCATAACAGGGCCGGCATCAAGTCCATCCTGAGGATCCCGGTGGGGAGTAAGGGCGTCGATTACCTGTCGGCATCCAACATACCGCTTAAGCTCCTGAAGCTCGAAGTCAAAGAGATGACGGGCAAAAAGGCACATTGAACTTTTTTTAATTAAAGAAAAGAATTTTGTATAGTAATTGCATATATCATTGAGTTTAAACGTTTGTAACATATTTGACCGACCACTATCCTGTTGATGAGGAACTATGAATGTTGGCAAATCTATAAGAATGGAAAAAATTTTTGACCGACGGACGAAGAAGACCGTGATGGTGCCGATGGACCACGGCATCACTCTAGGACCTGTAAAGGGACTTGTGAACGTAAAGGACGTTATGCGATGTGCCGCCGAAGGCGGCGCGAACGCGCTGATCATGCACAAGGGCATCGTGAAGGATTGTTATGTGAACTGCCCTAAGACGGCGGGGCTAATAATACATTTATCCGCAAGCACGAGCCTCAGCGTCGATCCTGACCATAAGGTGCTGCTGACCACGCCCGACGAAGCCCTCAGGCTCGGTGCGGACGCGGTCTCCGTCCATGTGAACATCGGCTCGGAGAAGGAGGATATTATGCTGAAGGACTCGGGGATGGTCGCGCGGGAGTGCGAGGCCCTGGGCCTCCCCATGCTGGCCATGATGTACCCGAGGGGCAAGAATATCCATAACCAGTACGACCCGGAGCTAATTGCGCACGTATGCCGCGTGGGCGCCGAGATGGGCGCCGACGTGGTGAAGACCAACTACACCGGGGACCCGGACTCGTTCAAGCGGGTCGTAAAAGGGTGCCCTGCGCCGGTCATCGTGGCGGGCGGCCTGAAGACGAGCACCGACCTTGAGCTGCTGGAGCATATCGGCGGCGCCATGGAAGCGGGCTCTGCCGGAGTCGCCATCGGAAGGAACGTGTTCATGCACGAGACCCCGACGCTCATGGTACGCCGCATACGCGCCGTCGTACACGACTCGCTGAGCCCGGAAGAGGCGATGAAGATCAGGGGTTAATGGGCACGACGGAAGAGCAGGCCATTTCCATCCGGGGCCTGACAAAACGATTCAACGGCCTGACCGCCGTCGATAACGTGGGCCTGGATATCGGGACCGGAGAGTTTTTCGGGCTGCTGGGGCCGAACGGCGCCGGCAAGACCACGCTGATCCGCATGCTCGTGGGACTTTCCACGCCTACTTCGGGCAGCGCCAGTATCCTCGGAAGAGACATCGTCAGGGACGCCATCGAGTCGAGAAAGCTCATCGGCGTGGCCCCGCAGGAGTATAACTTCGACGAGAACCTCAAGACGAAGGAGATCCTCACGTACCACGCGGGCTACTATGGCATGCCGAAGGCAGAGAGAGAAAAGCGTGCCGACGATATCCTTGACTTTTTAGAGATCAGCGACAAGGCGAACGAGTACTGTGATAAATTATCGGGCGGCATGAAGCGCCGCCTGCTCATCGGCCGTGCTCTGATGCAGAGGCCGAAGGTGCTTTTTCTGGATGAGCCGACGACGGGCGTTGACGTGCAGCTCCGCCGTGCCTTATGGGGCATGTTGAAGAAGCTCAATTCAGAAGGCACGACCATCGTGCTGACGACGCACTACATCGAGGAGGCGGAGAGCCTCTGCGGCCGTGTGGCCATCATGGACCATGGCCGGTTCATCGCGCTGGGCACCCCCGACGCCTTGAAGCGCCGGGAGGTCGACAGCAGCCGCCTTGAGTTCGACATCGTCGGCGACCATGTGCCCGACCTTACATCGGTGCCGGGCGTCATTCGCTATTCGTTAAGCAGGGAAAAGCTCATCGTCCACGTGAGCGACACCAGTACTGCTGCCGTAAAGGTGCTGGACTTCCTCAGGTCCGGCGGCGTGGCGGTAAAGTCCATGCACGTCAGGGAATCGACACTCGAGGACGTTTTCATTAAAATGACGGGGCGTGAACTGCGTGAGTGAGTGGGACGCGCTATACCTGATGCTGAAGCGGGAGATCATCCGGTTCATCCGCAAGCCCAACCGGACCATACTGCCCAGCGTCATCTCCACGTTCCTTTACATCTTTGCCTTCGGCTACGCCCTGGGCACCGCCATCCCGGCGATGGGAGGGCATTCGTACATCAATTTCATGCTCCCGGGCCTTGTCATGATGCAGGTTATATTACATGCGTACGTCAATCCCGCGTACTCCCTGTTCTCGTCCCGGGATGACCGGTACATCGAGGACCCGCTCACCACGCCCATGCGCTACTCGACGATGGTCGTCGCCTACGTGCTCGGAGGTATGGCGAGGGGTCTCTTTATGGGCCTTATCATTGCGGGCGTGACTATGGTGCTCTTCGGCATAGGCATATACGATGTACCGATGTTCGTGCTGCTATTGCTGGGCACGTCGGCCACCTTCGCCTGCTTCGGCGTCATGCTGGGCCAGTGGTCGAAGAACATCGAGGACGTGGGCAACGTCATGAGCTATGCGCTGAGCCCGCTACTGTTCTTAGGCGGTGTCTTCTTCTCCATCGATATCATCCCCGCCGACTGGATACGCTGGCTTTCGTGGCTCGACCCGCTGACCTACGTCGTGGACGGCGTCCGATATGCCATGATCGGCTACGAGCGCACTAATCCTTACTATTGCCTCGGCGCTATCGCGATATCCCTGCTCGTCATGTTCTACGCGAGCCTGAGGCTGTTCGAGAGCGGCTATAACCTCAAGACCTAGCCCATAATAAAGTTTATAATAAGGACGGTCATTAAGCGATTAAAGAAAAATAACTACTATGGGGAGCTGATAATATCGATAACGTCAATGTGAACGTTAATGCCGGGGCAATGCCCCGGAAAGAAAAGAACCCGCTTTTAGCGGCCATAGGATCGTTCTTCGTACCGGGCCTCGGCCAGGTATATAACGGCGAAGGCATGCTGAAGGGTATGTTGTATGTCATCGGCATGATCATCGGGTCGATCGTCCTGGTCATACCCGGGCTGGCGATCTGGATCTACGGCATATACAACGCTTACAAGGTCGCGGGGAAGATCAACCTTGGAGAGGTACCGTACAAGGAAACGTCGATCGGCAAGATTATTCTCTATATCATACTGGTCTTCGTCGTCGAGTTCGTGCTGATCTTCATCATAGCCATGGCTTTGTCACTTCTGATGGTCATGATCTTCGGAACCACCAGCTACGTGTACGGCTACTAATAAACAAATTTTTATCTTTTTTCTTTTAAAAAAGTTAAAAGGCTTATTCCAGCCAGTCTTTGACTGTTTCGCCCTTATTGATCTTTTCGGCCGTCACATAGGCATCGTACATCGCGTACAGCCATAACAGCAGCGGGATGAGAAACATCGGCAAGCATACGATCGCGCCGATTCCTAACGTGACTATGGCAAGGAGGACGTAACCGACGATGATGACGAACCATCCGAAAACGTGCGCCAGCGAGAGGATGACCGCCTTCTTGACCTGGCCGTTATAGAGCTGTCCAAGGCCGATGAACAGGCCGCTGACGAAGCCGCCGAACAGCGAAAGGGCCAGCGCGAGCCAGGGCTCCTTTTTCGGCGCTGTCGCGCACTGCGTAGCCAGCGCTTCCGCACAGGCCTTGCACGTGATCTTACCCGCGACATTCATGGAACAATCGGGGCATACGGGCCTGCCGCAGCTCGTGCAGGTGCCAGTAGCCTCGACCTCAGGATGCATATAGCATTTCATATAATCCCACCTTTCCCTTACGGGAGAATTTCTTACCATAAAGTAATCCTGGTATTATAAAGCTTACTATGACAAAAGAAATATAAAAAAGAGAAGGGCTTACGAGAGCCAGTCCTTTGTAGGTTCGCCGCGGTTTATCATGTTGGCGACCTTGTATGCATCGTACATGCCGTATACCCATTCGGCCATAGGCACCAGCAAAACCGGCAGGCAACACAGCGCTCCGACGCCCATGGTAACTACAGTGCCCGCGAAGTATACGATGAACATGCCGATCCAGAGCGCCAGGTACGCAACGATAAGGATGATGCCTTTTTTCATCTGGCCATTATAGATCTGGCCGAGACCAGGGAAGAAGAACGAGAGGATAAGCGAGATCAATGGCTCTTTTCTCCCGGGGGCAGCCGGTGCCGCAGCGGCAACAGGTGCCACCGGCGGAGCGGTCGGCTGGGGCACAGGCTGCGCGGCAGGCTGCGCGGCAGGCTGTACTGGCGGCTGTGACGATGGCTGTGTCGCCATACGCTCGATACACGACTTACAGATGAGCTTCCCGTTCATCTCCAGGGCACAGCCGGAGCATACGGTCTTCCCGCAGTTCGTACAGGTGCCCACCGCATCTATGTCAGGATGCACGTAACACTTCATTGTTAAACCTCATACACCGATGTTTTTAGGATCGATTACAATTTGCTAGTAAGCGCATCAATGATAAAAATATTGTGTTTCAAGCGGTTGAAAAAGCCAGAATCATTCATTGACGTCGACAAATTTATCAAATTTTTGCTATATTGTGCGTATTTGCTCCGGGGCATTGTGGGGCAGGACATTAACGAAATAACTTATCTTTATAGAGTTTTCGCATGAGTAATCGACGAATTGAATACAATTCGTCCAGCTAGAGGATATTTCCAGTGGAAACGCCGCCAGGCCATAAAATTTGTTGGCCAAAGGTGCAAAGCTATATTAAGGCCTTGAAAAGAGTGAGTCCTAAGGTGGTTATCTGTGTATGAGCAACCTCAAAAAAAGACGGTAGAGAGTTCTACCTCTTTTTTAGATAAGTATTTCCATATAACAGAAAGAAACTCGAGTGTAAAGACCGAGATAATCGCCGGTATTACCACGTTCATGACGATGGCCTATATCATCATCGTGAACCCCGGTATATTATCGGCGGCGGGCATGGACTTTAAGGCTGTATTCGTAGCCACGTGCCTTGCGGCGGCGCTTTCGACTTTCCTGATGGGCGTCATAGGCAAGTATCCGTTCGCGCTCGCGCCCGGCATGGGCATGAACGCCGTTGTGACTTATGGCATTTGTATCGGCATGGGCCTGTCCTGGCAGATCGCGATGGCGCTGATCTTCATCGAAGGCCTGGTCATTCTCATCCTGGTGCTCACGAACCTGAGAGAGCTGGTCATGAACTCGATCCCCGGATCGCTCAAGATCGCCATTGGCGTCGCTATCGGCCTGTTCATCGCGTTCATCGGGTTCAAGGACGCGGGCATCATGGTGTCGAATGCGGCAACGTACGTCGGCTTTGGCAGCATGTCCAACCCCGTCGTGATCGTCTCACTTATAGGACTTATCATTATAATGGTTTTAATGGCCCTCGAGATCAAGGGCAGCATTCTCTACGGCATCATCCTGACGGCGCTGCTGTCGCTGGCTATCTGCTTCGGCGCGGACGCGATGGGCATCGCGTTCAACGTATACAACAATTCGGGCGTGCCCACGGTCGTCGGCGCGGCGCTGCCCGCCGGGCTGAGCAATGTTCCCGGCTGGGGAGGCTCCATCTTCGAGATACCCAGTGCAGCCACATTGTCCACGATCGGCCAGCTAGACCTCATGGGCGCCCTCAATATCGGCATCCTGTCGCTGGTCAGCCTGATCTTCGCCCTGGGCATGGTCGACTTCTTCGACACCATGGGCACGGTCGTCGCGGTCGGCGGCCAGGCTAAGCTTCTGGATAAGGAAGGCAGGCTTCCGGGCCTCAAGAACGTCCTGCTGGTCGACTCCCTCGCGGCGATGATCGGCGGTTTCATGGGCTGCAGCTCGAACACGTCGTACATCGAGAGCGCATCGGGCGTGAGCGCGGGCGGCAGGACAGGCCTGGCATCGGTCGTTACGTCGCTGCTGTTCCTGCTGGCCATGTTCCTGGTGCCGCTGGCCTACCTGATCCCGGGCGCGGCAACGGCCCCGGCGCTCATCATCGTCGGATTCCTGATGATCACGCTGGTCAAGGACATCCCCTGGGATAAGCTCGAGGAGGCTCTCCCGGCGTTCCTGACCATTGCGGGCATGGTGTTCACCTTCAGCATATCGAAGGGCATCGGCTTCGGGTTCATTTCCTACTGCCTGATCAAGACGGCGTCCGGAAAGTGGAGAGAAGTACACCCCGTCATGTGGATCGTTGCTGCCATCTTCCTGCTGTACTTCATCTTCGTGTCGAACATCATTTAAACATACAAATGGGGCTTCGTGCCCCGTTTTCTTTTTATGTCTAAGATAGTTTTTTATAAGGATGCGCTTGGTAAAGTCGAAGATATCGATGCGTATCTGTTAAGCGAGTCTGGCCTGCCCGGCCCCCGCGGCAATATCGAGCTCGCTCAGGCTGTGGCGGACTGGGGCGATGAGGCGCTGTTCGAGCATTTGTTGTCTTTTAAGCCTGATGTGGCTCCTGTCAACTCGCCCTATGAGTTACTGGCCTTTGGAAGAAATATTATAAGATTTAATTATCCGATGCGCCTGACGGCCTCGACCATGTTTGCAAGTTTCTGGTAGGCGGCGTCCCGGGTGCGCATGCGCATGCCGCAGTCGGGGTCGATCCACATGTTCTTCTTGCCGATTTTCTCGATGCCGGCCCGAATAGTCTTTTCGGCCTGGTCGACCGTCTCGATCGTGTTTGACGTGGTATCGATGCAGCCGTAACCGATGATCTTACCATGCGCCTCGATTAAGCCCTTGTCCATCGCTTCCAGGTTCTTCGACTTGGCGAACTCGTGGTCGAGGATGGCCATGTTGGTCTCCAGTAGCTTCTTGAAGATAGGGCGGATATCGCCGCAGACGTGCATGGCAGGCGTCTCGATGTTCTTCGTTATGATGTTGACTGCCTTGATGCCCACTTCGAGGTCGGCGTCTACGCTGAAGAAGGGCTCGTCGATCTGGATGATGTCGGCCCCGGCCTGCGCAAGCGCCCTTGCTTCGGCAGCCTGCGCATAGGCGATATCATAGATGAGCTCGGGGTCCGTGTTGGACTTATATGGCGAGCTTTTTTCCACCTGCGAGGTCTTTGCCATCGTAGTCGGGCCTGTAATAATACCCTTGACCTTCGCTTTCGCAAGCTTCTTAGTAAAAAGATAGTCATTCACCGTCGCCGGCTTATCCGGCACTTCGATGCGGCCCACCACCTTATACCGGTTGCCTTCTTTCCTGTAGCCGGGCATGTTCATGGCAAAGATCCCCACCATGTCAGTGCGAACCTGGCCGTCAGAGATGATGGAGACTCCGGCCTTTTCCTGGTCGGCCACCGCTATCTCGATCGCTTTCTTTACGTCTTCTTCAGTCTGGACTTTTATGCCCGTCGGGTAGCTTCCGACCACGGTCGTGACCATCATCTTTATCAAAACACATAGGGAGGTTAAAATATTTAGACTTAAGCTCGTCGTTTTGCATATTACATAAAATATTTAATCACGCCTCACACTGTATATCCCGATGGCCGGAATCAAGCCCTTCGAGGGAGCCCTGGATCATATTTTTTGGTGCGACTCATGCAATGTGCCGCTCATAAGTGAGACATGCGGCACATGCGGAGCTACGGCCAGACAGGTCAGGCTTTCCCCGCCAGGCGATGTCCGGTTCTGCTCGCCCTACGAGCGTACCATCATCAGGAATTTATTCGAGCGCGACTTCGGCTGCGATCCCATCGGCGAGCGCCTGGTGCTCTTAAACAAAATACCCGGCGACGATAAGGCCGACGAGATCATCATTGACGGATACACGATCGCTGTAGTCTATTATGACTTAAAAGAAGAGGGCTATAAGCTGGACCTCAGGCTCTACGGGGCCAAGCTCCTCATGGCCCTTACTAATAAAAAGACAGTCACCGTGGATGTGCCCCGGAACATGCACCTGAGCGGCAAGGGCATTAAGGGAAGCACGGTCGTCGATACCTCCCCGGATATTAAAAAGGACGATATCGTGCTCATCAGGGTAAACGAGAACTTCAACGGGCTTGGCGTGGCAAAAGCGGACGCGGAGAACCTTAAAGATGCCTCGCAGAACACGATCAAGATCCGGAAGATCGGCGGCGGCTCTATTCGCCTTAATGATAAGCTCAGCACTCTCGAGGATGCAGTGGCCGCCAACCGCAAGACCATCGAGGCCATGGAGAAGGATGCCATCAACGTCATCAAAGGCGTCGTAAGCCAGGGCAAGAACAAAGAACTACCAGTAACCGTCTCGTTCAGCGGCGGCAAGGACAGCCTCGTCGTGCTGAACTTAACGAAGAAGGCGGTGAAGAAGTTCGAGGCATTCTACATTGATACGGGCCTTGAGTTCCCGGAGACCACGAAATTCGTGGAAGATACCGCAAAGGAAGTGCCCGTAAAAATAGAAAAGGCGGGTAAGGCGTTCGATGAAAACTTTCCCGCGTTCGGCCCGCCGGCAAAAGACTTCAGGTGGTGCTGCAAAGTATGCAAGCTCGGGCCCGTCACTACTCATTTATCACAGTTCAAAAAAGGCGTAATCACGATAGACGGCAAGCGCAGATACGAGTCGTTCCAGCGGGGCGGCATCGATACCGTGGAGCGAAACCCGTTCGTCCCGGGCCAGATGAGCGTATTCCCGATCAAGGACTGGCGGGCCATCGAAGTCTGGCTGTACATCCACATGGAAAAGCTGCCGTATAACGAATTGTACGATAGGGGCTTCGAGCGCATCGGCTGCTGGCTATGCCCTGCCGCGCTCCAGGCAGAATATGTCCGCATGAAAGAGTTACACCCGGACCGCTACGGAGAGTGGCAGAACAAGCTCCACAAGTGGGCGGACGAGTCGGGCCTCACGCCGGACTATGTGCGCTATGGCTTCTGGCGCTGGAAGTCGCATCCCAACAAGATGCTCAATATCGCACAGGAAAAACACATACCATTGAAGCCGTCTTACAAGAGCGGCATGGCGCTGGACATCATACGAGGGATCAGCCCCTGCACGCTGGGCGGGTACAGCATCGAGGGCGTCCTTCGACTGCCTAATAAGGCCTCGACCGAGAGGCTGCTGGAGATGCTCAAGACCATCGGCGCCCCCGCGTACTCGGAAGACCTTGACGTCATACTCGTAAGAATGCCAAAGGGAAAGGGCACGGCCAAGCTATTCGCCGGAGGCCAGATATACGCCTCGGCCAACGACAAAGAAGAGGCCGGAAAGCTCTTCGAGAACACGATCAGGCAGGTGCTGCGGGCCTCGCTCTGCACGAAGTGCAGGATATGCGTCAGGGCATGCCCAAAAAAGGCAATAAGGCTGGATGGCCACATTAAGGTAGACGAAAAGCGATGCGACCACTGCGGCCGCTGCACGAGGGGCTGCGTAGTAGCCAGGTATTACGACCGCCTCATAAACAAAAAACAAAAACCCGATTTCTCAGGACACCGCCCGTATCCAGTACCAAAAAATATATCCCCTCGATAAGCACTTTTAGGGTACCCGAATAGCGATACTCGAAAGATTTAAAAACGCGGGCATATAATAAGCACTAGTCTATTAATGATACTAGTTCATTAATAGACAAAAAAGTACGAAACCTCACTGGCTAAGATATGGGGCCATCTTCAAGCCGAACAGGCACATAACGGCCGTATAGCCAAGGAACAGTACCACGTACAGGATATTCGACCAGGGTTTAAGCTCCGGCAGAGACCCCGTAAAGGCGAATAAGGCTATAAAGATCGCAAGAATGAGGATCGAACCTCCGACCTCAATGATCGTGATATTCAACTTGTCCAATTAACACACCATACTCTAAACGTGCCTGATTGGACATATGTTTTACGATTGCTAAAGGAGACGTCAAATGAGACAAGGGCTTGTACCAAAGAAAGTGTTCTTTACGAGCGGCTCGGGAACGCATAAGGAAATGCTGGAATCGTTCGAGATGGCGCTTCGTGATGCCGGAATTGAAAAATTTAACCTGGTCACTGTGAGCTCTATACTGCCGCCGAAGTGCGAGATCATCGAGCGCAGCGAAGGGCTGAAATCGCTGGTTCCCGGTGAGATCGTATTTACCGTAATGTCCCGGAACTCGTCTAATGAGCCGAGCCGGCGCATCGCCGCGGCCATAGGCTGCGCCAAGCCCAAGGACCGCCAGGCCGACTTTGGATATTTATCCGAGCACCACTCTTACGGCGAGACCGAAAAGTGCGCCGGCATGTACGCGGAAAAACTCGCCGAGAATATGTATTTTACCTGGAAGAACGAGCGCCCCGAGTCGACCATGAATATCTCGAAGACGGCCGAAGTGGATGACGAGGGGAATTGGACAACAGTTATATCTGCTGCCGTGTTTATACTATAATGGTGATGCCACAAATGCGCTGTCCCGGATGTGGAGAGGAAACTTTCGACGACGAGCTGATCATGGGCAAGTGCCCGCTCTGCGGCGCCCGGATCAAAGAGCATAAGGAAGCCCCGTCTGGCGGCTCGCCCGACGCTGACTCGTTCATTACCTGCGTGCCGGACTATGACGAGATGCCCTTCGACATGGACCCGTCCATGATGGACCGCATGTACGATTTCTTCGGCGACATCTTTACCGACGTCGAGAGGATGCTCCTTATCAGCTGCATCGCCTACGATATTTCGCAAAATACCGGCCTCGAGCTAAAGCAGGCCCGCCGTGTGGCCCGGGAAGTGATCGACCAGGAGCAGGCCGAGTTCGAGTTCGAGGTCAAGCCCGAGTGGTACGACGAATTCAAGATCAAGAAGTGCTCCAAATGCGGCCGTTACCACCTGATGGTGGGCAAGAAGCTCCTTAAGGGCTGGATCAAGGATGACGACGCCGACTACGATATTGTTTTCGTGTGTCGCCGCTGCGCGTGATCCGATACCCCTTTTTTTATTAAATTTGATTCTTCCGCGGTTTTGGGATGAATATTTTTTTATCCTTTTCTAGTTATGCCGTCGTTGAGTGGTCCAACCACAGGGGCACGGAGCGCACAGGAGTTACACAGAGTTTTCTTATAATTTGAGACTCAGAGAGCTCAGAGGCCGGTTTATTAGTTTGCCTGGGGCACAGAGATTATTGAGGCCCGGTTGACCAATAAACAATAATGCGGTTTATCCTCAGCAGTGCCTCTTTCAACTCCGTGCCCCGGGAAAGTTATAAACCCGTCCCCTGTGCCCTCTGAGCCTCCCTTTATAAGAAAACTCCGTGAAACTCAGCGCTCTCCGTGCCCCTGTGGTTGGACCACTCAACGACGGCATAACATAAAAACGAGCGAAGGCATCAGCCAAAGCAATATATCATCCCAAAAACGCACAAGAACCTTAAATTTTCTATTAGTTACCCTTAAGTATAATCTGCCGTTATTTGGCTGTTTTTATCGTTTAAGCCATTATTAATAAATATGGTAAATAAATAATTAAGTAATGAGCCTTATTTTTAATAAAAAGCAT
Source organism: Methanocella paludicola SANAE (assembly GCF_000011005.1). NCBI lineage: Archaea > Methanobacteriati > Methanobacteriota > Methanomicrobia > Methanocellales > Methanocellaceae > Methanocella > Methanocella paludicola. The sequence continues at coordinate 1,355,202 of NC_013665.1, read as the reverse complement.
ATAAAAGCCAATTCAGGTTAAAATATAGTCATATCACCGTTTAAATGTGAAAAAATTCTAGACAGTATAAAAGCTCTGCGTTCCATATCGTAAGCCGGGGATAGAAAGTTGGAGCAGAGTGGCAGATATAAGCTATCGATCTTAATTATCACCGGCTTCCTGCTGGTATCGATGCTCGCAAGCCTGATGCCTTTGGGCTTTAAAGCTAATGCGCAGACATATGGCTATACTAATGGCGCCAATCAGCCGCTTACCATAAACGGGCTGGACGGACTGCAGGGATTCACGTCGGGCGAGAACCAGGTGAGCCTGGCGACGCACATGGTCTCCCAGGAGCAGGGGAAGTCTTACTTCGAAGTCGTGGGCTTCGCTGTATCGAGCCCGTATTCGGGCCAGTCGACGGTCTATTCTCTAAGCACGCCGATGATGGGCGTATTCGATACCACGGCAAATACCATGCAGATCGACATGTCGCAGCTTGCCGTGTCGGTCAGTGGAGCAGGCATGGTTGAAAAGTCGAACGTTTATAATGTGCTGAGGTACGACGCCAGTATTTTCATCATAGACATGATAATGCAGTACCAGGGCACGTCGGGCTATCAGACGATGTTCTACGTTACCTCTATTTCGATGATCGCCCCTGATGGCACATTGACCGCATTTACTCTGGATCAGCCGGTACAGCTTGTCATCGACACGATGACTTATCGTATGAGCGTTCCGACGTTCCCGCAGTTCGCGAATACGTTCAATACGTACTACAATGGCTACTCGTCCGGGTATTATACGAGTGTTGCGCCGATCGTCTACCAGGAGCCCATATACGTCACTCCCCCGGTGTACGTTCCCGTTTATGAGCCCATACCGATCTTCGTAGCGCCTGTATTCGTTGCGCCCCCGCCGATATCGGGGCCTTACTTCATTAACACATTTACTCCAAGCATCTATTGTAACCAGTTCGCCATAGCTGCCGCATCGGCCTCCGCTTATGCGTACGGTGGCAACGCGTTCGATGTCGCCTCTTCAATAGCCCCGTACGTATACGGTGGAGGGGGTGAAGCATTCGCCGCTGCGTCCGCGGCCGCTGCTGCCGGAGTCGGCGGCGGAGGCGTCGCAGTTGCAGCGGCATCGGCAGCGGCCGCAGCAAGCGGCTATGACGCTGGTTCCGCGGCCACGGCCATATCTAATGCTGTAGCCGGTCGAGGGGGCGCTAGCGCAGCAGCATCGGCAGCGGCGGCCGCTGCAGCAGGCGGAGCGGATATAGGAGGTATTGCGGCATCGGCCGCGGCGGCAGGAGCGGCGGCTACAGGTGGCGATCCTGTGCTTGCCACTAACCGTATTGCGGACAGGTTCAATACACCCGGAGCCCGTCACGCGTTCGACACTGCCAGAGAGGCACGACGGTCGGGGGCTGATCCAGGCTCTATTGCCGGAAGGATAGGTGAGGCAGCGCGGAGAGCTGGAGGCAGAGAGGGCTTAGGCGGGCTTGAGGGCCAGGCCGGCCGTGGGAGGCCTGGAACGCAGCGTGGAGAAGGCGCTCTTACAGGCCCGGGTGTGGGACAGGTCGGGGTGCCTACCGGCGAACGAGGAGTTCGCGGCCATGGAGCGGGCGCGGGCGGATCGCAGCCGTTCAGCGGTATTGGCACTCAAGAAAGGGGTGGCCGGGGGAGAGGCTTCGAAGGGGCTGGTACGCCCAGGCAGATGCCCATTTCACAGTTCGGTTCTGCTGCGGGTGGAGGCACGCCATCGGGCGTCGGGCAGGGAGCCATACAAAGAGGAGCGGGAATTGAGCGTGGACAGGGCGGCGCCGGACTATATGGAGGCCTGCCAGCCAGCGGCGGCATAGCGACCGGGGCAGAACGTGGAAGGGCTGGCGGCGCTCAGGGACAGGGTCTGAGAGAAGGTGCGGGCACGGCGAGGCGAGCGCCGGTATCGCAGTTCCCCGCCGCAGCAGGCGGAGGGCAGGGAGCCATACAAAGAGAAGCCGGACAGGGCATAGCGGGGCAGCAGGGAGGCACGCCATTCGGCGGGGGCATTACGGATGGAGGGACGCGCGGAAGAGCAGGCACCACTCCGGCCCATGGCATAACTGAGGGCGCAGGCACGGCGAGGCGTGCGCCGGTATCGCAGTTCCCTGCCGCAGCAGGCGGAGGGCAGGGAGCCATACAAAGAGGAGCGGGGCAGGGTGTATCAGGGCTGCATGGAGGCGCGCAGCATACAGGTGGAGCGGCTGTTCCAGCCGGAGGCACTTCCAGCCGCGGCGATGGAGCCATAAGCCAGCGCACGCCTCAGAACATGCATGCGCAGAGCGGAACGCAGCATGCTGCTCCGGGAGGCGCCATACGTACGCCTTCTGGAGCAGGAAGGCAGGGAATAGCCTCGGGTGGTCACCAGGCGCCGACAAGTGTCAGGAGTGCCCCGGCTGGCGGGAGGCAGATACAATCCGGCGGAGTATCGAGAGGAATGCCGGCAAGTACGGGAGGCGGGATAAAGCAACAGGCGCAGGGCGGCCGTGCTCCATCCACAGTACGTAGCGCGCCCGTGTCGAGGCCGAACGTGCAGTCCGGCGGCATCAAGGCACCATCGGGTGGTGGCCAGAGACGTTCGTCTTCGGGTTCTGTAAAGGCGCCTTCGTCAGGGGGAAGCCGGGTATCATCAGGCGGCAGCCACAAGTCTGCTGCACCTCGCCAGTCTTCAGCGCCACGTTCTACAGGAAAACAAAGGAGATAATGGCCTATTTTAGAGAACTGGCCATCTCCTCATTCTTTTTCGAGCCGTAGGTAGTGGCCATTATCGCAAAATATGCGATGATCACAATGATCATGGACAGCCAGTAGGAGCCCAGGAAAAGCAGGGATAAGCATGCGATAAGGCAGAGAGCGAGGATGCCGAATATCAGCAGTAAGTCCCTGTCGAGGCGCACGCCATTCGATAGAATGTAGTAGAAGATGAATATCGCGGCCAGCGTGACCGTGAATATGGCGAGCGGCGCATAGTCGGTGAAATAGAGCACGATAGAGATCAGGATGGTAAGGAATATGGATATTGAGACAACCCTATCGGGGCCGTTTATAGTTATTTTTTCAGACCTTATGGCTTTTTTGTATATGAGTGAAATAATGCCAGGATTATTGCTCAGGCCAAGCCTGTATGCGGCATAGATCAGCATTTCGCCCCCGATGATGCCCAGAACTGCCCCGAACAAGACGTCGCTCGGAAAATGCACGCCAAGGTAAAGCCGGCTCAGGCTCACGGCGATAGCCAGCACGTAGCCGGACACATAAAATTTCCAGCCATAATAAGCGCCCAGCACGGACGCGGCCAGGAATATGGAAAAGGCGTGGCCGCTCGGGAACGAGTAGGAGTCCTTGACCGTGAAGTCGGCGGCCTTCGCTCCGTCCGGCCTGGCACGCTCTACGAGCTCCTTTATGTCGTCTATGACGACCATGCCGAAGATCGTGCCGATGATGAGGATAGCCGAAAAGACCTTGAGCTTATTCTTGCCCAGCACGAAGCCGAAGGAGCCCAGGAGGGCAAGCGTAAAAGGGCTTCCGAGCTGGGTGATGGCAAAGAAGAAACCCTTATAGTCGGGGAATTGTTGCGTGAATATCGTTAGCAGGGAATTGTCAAAACCGAACGGCTCGAGCATTACATATCGTTACACCGATTCAACATATAACTAATTTCCTTCCCACCCATAATGTCGAGCAGCTCATAATATGACAAAGTATATATGTCGGAAAGTAGTATCCTACTTCCGGTAGTACTTAACAGGAGCGCTACCCAAACAGACATTATTTATAAAATGGCACTCCCGCATTAAAAGTTCGCTCGATGATAGTATTCACCAGACTTCGTCTGTTTTTTTGCGGGAGTGTCCACACCGTTAATAATTCCAGTTGCGTATCTTATCTAATATGTCTTTCGGGTGACGGTAGATGGATACGCTTTCCATCTCCGAGAGCATCTTCGTGTTTCGAGCATCTACCTTTCTTATTTTTAACGGTACCTCGCCTCCGCCTGATATGGCGCCGTACTCGCAAAGGTCGACGCAGGTGCCGCATCCCTGGCATTTTAATAGGTCGATCTGGTCGGTGATGGCCTCGTTGGGACAGCTTTCCCTCGGTGGGCAGACCTCACAGGACTTGCATTTGGAGCGGTCTATCGTATAGGGCATGAAGGAAGTGACTCCGCTTTCCCAGTCGACGGGCACTATAAGCGACGGTATGCCGCCTTTCATGGCTTGCGCGGCGCAGTTCGTTACGAGCGTATCCGCTATCCCGTATACGATCTTTGAGACCGTGTTCGAGGTCGCCGGCGATAAGATGAAAACGTCGTACCTGCCCACGTTGAACCGGCCGATCTTGGGGAAGCTGGCGCCCTGGTTAGAGTCGAGATAGATCTCGTTGAGGTACGAGCCGTCCGAGATCTCCTTAGTCGAGTCGAGGAGCCCGTACATTCGGGAGACCTCTTCCCCGGCCCGGGACATGAATGTCGTGATGGAGTGACCATTCAGTTTTATCTCTTTCATTACCTCGTAAGAGTCCTTCAGGAGATGTCCCGCGCCCGTTATGCCCCACGCTATCCGTAAATGCTCACCCGTACTCGAACACCCAGTATAAACTTCATTTGTGCATTATTAACCTTATGGTACAACGGCTTTCGGCAAGCTTCGCCGTGGTGCGACAAAAATCACCTTATCTTCCCCTAAAGGTTGAACGGAGTACGAAGAAATGAACCGACATACTGGTATAACCAGAAGAACCTACGAGAGGGCAAGAAGGTTAAGCTATACGATAAGGTGAAGGCTAAAATTATTTAATGACACCTTCTTTCCTTAGTCGATTAGCCTTTTCTTTATTGTAAAATATTTATAGTAAGCCGAGGAGGTTTATTTTTCACGGAAATCAATTTAAGCTTCGGAATCTTTGGAAACAAGTGTGATGTCATGGACGTAGAGCGGATGGGCATCTAAATGTATAGTGACCAAGGGGGTCGGTCCCGAATGCCTTGGCTGCATTCGATCAGGCTGAGGACATTTATCATCATTTTGATGATGGTACTCCCTATAGTTTTAATGGGTGTAGCCGGCACCCTCTATTTCCAGGGAGTCGTTAAACAAAATATTTATGACGAGTATTTAAACAATGTAAAGACCATTTCGGCCTTTACGCCCGACTACCTGCAGACCTCCCAGCTTTTCTTGGAGAGCATTGCGGATAGACCATCCGTTGTCAGCGCGGTGGCGGAGGACAACCGGCCCGTTTTGCATTCGGCTGCCACCTATGTGAATAGTACTAATCGGATCAATAGCATATATTTCGTGGACAGTAAGGGTATTGTTATCGAAAGTACGGATCCGATTTCGGGTCTGATCGGAAGTAATGCTAGTAATTATTCATATGTGGGCAGCGTGTTCAGGACCGGCAATACGGATATCGGCGATGCGGTGCCCGGTTTAAATCAAATGCCCGTCGTACCGATAGGAGTTCCGATTAAGGACAACAATGGCACCGTGCTTGGTGTGATGGTCGGCACCGTAGACCTCGAAGAATTCTCGAATAAAATTAAAAGTACTGTCATTACGAACCAACACGCATACCTTGTGAACAGTACCGGGCACATCATGGTGCACAATGATCCGGAATATATGCGGAATATGACTGATTTTAGTTCCGTGCCGGCGGTGCAGAGCGTCCTCAGCGGTAAAGCGGGTGCCGGCGAATATTACAATCCGATCTATAACCAGTCTATGATAGGGGCCTACGCCCCAATTGACCATCTTGGGTGGGGTGTGGTGGTAGCAATGCCGCAGAGCGTGGCATACAAGCCCGTGTGGGACGCCACCCTGCTCATCTTTTTAGTAGTAGTCGCCTTATCACTAATCGCTGCCGGGTTAGGCCTATACTTAGGGAACAGCATCGTTGCTCCAATCTCAAGCCTGTCACACGCCACCACAGAAGCATTAAAAATCGATGATTATCGTAAGTCCATCCCGCTCGATAGGAAGGACGAGATCGGAGACCTTGCCCGCTCGTTCGATGATATGGTGGATACGATCAAGCGGGCTATGGAGGCGTTGCGGGAGAGCGAGGAGAAGTTCCGGGTCCTCGCCGATACGTCTAAGGCGGCAATCTATGTCTATCAGGGCGAAAGCCTGGTCTATGTTAATGAGGCTGCTGAAAGGATTACCGGCTACTCGAATGAGGAACTCTTAAAGATGAAGTTCTGGGGCATCGTGCACCCGGATTTCCGGGAGATGGTCAAGGAGCGCGGCCTGGCGAGACAACAAGGCAAGCCCGCACCGACGCCCTATGAGATCAAGATCATCACGAGGGGCGGCGAAGCGCGGTGGATAGAACTGTCTGCCGGGCCGATCATGTATATGGGCAAGCCCGCGGGTGTGGCGACGTTTTTCGACGTCACCGAGCGCAAGCAGGCGGAGGAAGAATTAAATGAAGCCAAGACTCAGGCGGAACTGTACCTGGACTTGATGGGCCACGATATCAACAACATGAACCAGTCAGCGATGGGATACCTGGAACTAACGCTGAATTCGCCTGACATCGAAAAAAAGGATAAGGAGTTATTGTTAAAGTCGATGGGCGCATTGGAGAGCAGTACCCGACTTATCGATAACGTGCGGAAGCTGCAGAAAGCCCAAAACAGAGCGTTAAAGCTCTACGAGGTGGACGCCTGTCCGGCTATTCTGCGGGCGCTCGGTCACTACTCGAACATGCCCAATGTGAAGGCCACTTTCAATTATGAGCTGCCTCCTGGCTGTCCGGTTTTGGCCAATGACCTCCTGCACGAGGTCTTCGAGAACTTGATAGGTAATGCTATCAAGCACGCGGGGCTCGCGCCGACCATTAATGTCAAGTTAGAGGCCACTGTGTTTAATGGCCAGAATTATAACAAGTTCACAGTGGAGGACGATGGGCCGGGAATATCTGACGACATTAAAAAGAGTATCTTTAACAGGTTGCAGCGTGGCGACACCAAAGCCAGGGGCAGTGGCCTCGGGTTGTATCTCGTCCGATCTCTGGTGGACAGCTATGGGGGCATGGTCTGGGTTGAAGACCGTGTGAAGGGCGACTACACGCAGGGCGCCAGGTTCGTGGTCATGCTGCCGGCTGTAGATAAGTGACTTTTATTTTTCATTATAAAATATTTATATTAAGCCGTAGAGGTTTTATTTCCGATATAAATATTAATACGTACCGATAACAACTCAATAGCTATTTATAAGGATGGGTCATGGCATCGAAATCGCGGTCGAGGAGGAAGTTGGTCCGTTCCTGTAGTGAAGATGCCGGAAGCAAAGACCGGCTCATCGCCGAGTTGAATGACCGTGTCGTTGTTCTGGAAAACGAATTAAGATTAAAGCATGAAGATGTAACTTCTTTTGGCCCTTCCGAGCTTAAACGGGCTGTGAATTCGTTGCGGGAGAGTGAGGAGCGGCTACGTCTGGCGCAACAGGTGGCCCATGCCGGCACGTTCGAGTGGAACATCCAGACGGGCGTGAATACGTGGACGCCGGAGCTGGAGGCATTGTATGGCCTGCCTCCGGGCGAATTTCCTGGGTCTGAAGAGGCCTGGGAGCAGATGGTCTATCCCCAGGATAGGCCTGAGGTCGTTCGTCGTGTTAATGAGGCTATGGCGAAGGGCAGTTTTGAGGGCGAGTGGCGAGTGGTATGGCCCGACGGCACGATACATTGGCTTTATGGAAGATCCTTCGTGTTCAAGGACGAGTCGGAGAAACCCCTTAAGTTGATCGGCATCAACATCGACATCACCAGGCGTAAACAAATGGAAGAAGAACTCCGCAGGGCCCGGGATGACCTGGAAGTGAAAGTGGAGCAGCGGACACGGGAGTTGAGCGAGAGCGAAAGCATGCTTAGAAGGATTATTGATACTTCGCCGATTCCTATGGTCGTGTATCTGGAGGAAAAGAATTACTACATTAATAAAAAGTTCTCTGAAGTCTTCGGTTACACGATAAAAGATATTCCTAGTATCAACGAGTGGTGGCTGATCGCCTATCCCGACGAGCTATACCGTGAATTTGTGAAAAAACGGTGGTATACGGCCGTGGGCAAAGCGGTCAAGAACAAGGCCAGTATTACCCCACAGGAGGTCACAGTCGCCTGCAAAGATGGCTCAAAGAAGGAGGTTTTAGCTTATTTCTCGTCCATCGGAGATATGAACCTATCTATATTACAGGACATCACCGGGCGCAAGCTGGCCGAGGAGGCGCTCATCAATTCGGAGGCCAAGTTCAAGGCGATCTTCGAGAGCGCGGGCGCAGCCATTTTTATTGCGGACGTTGAGACCGGCAATATCGTTGAATGTAACTCAAATGCCGAGGCCCTTACAGGGCGTTCGAGGAACGAGATCATCGGCATGCATCAATCAAGGCTGCACCCTGAAGGTGAAGAGGAAAAGTATAAAAAGATCTTCGCGTTGCACGGCAGGGGAGGCAGTTTCAAGAATGCGGAAGCCGAAGTTCAGCATGTGGATGGGAGGGGGATCCCGGTCTGGATCAACGCTCAGCTTTTAAAGATCAACGGCAGGGACATGCTCATCGGGCTCTTCTTCGACATCACCGAACGCAAGTGGGCCGAGAAAGAGCTGTCTAATACAAAGGACCATCTGGCCTCTGAACTGGATGCCATGGACCGGCTTCATGCGATCAGCGTGAAATCCGTGCTTGATGGGGACCTGTCGGCCGTCCTCAGCCAGATCATTAATGCGGCTACTTCCATTACAAATTCCGATATGGGTAACATACAGGTACTTGACCTAGAGTCGGGCCGGCTCAGGATCGTGGCGCATCGTGGCTTCGATCGGCCGTTCTTAGACTATTTTGATAACGTCGCCGAAGGCCGTGCGGCATGCGGAGAGGCAATGTCGCGGAAAGAGCGCGTTGTCGTCGAGGACGTCACCCGTAGCCCCGTCTTCATGGGCACCCCCGATCTGGAGGTCATGCTAGCGGCGGGAGTCAGGGCGGTCCAGTCCACGCCGCTATTGAACCGCTCCGGACGTCTGATGGGAATATTCTCCACTCATTACCGGACCCCACGCAGACCGGACGAGAGGGAGCTGAAGCTGATAGACCTGCTGGCCCGTCAGACAGCGGACATCATCGAACGAACGCTGGCCGAAAAACAACTCGTCGATTCAAAGGCACAGGCCGAGCTTTACCTCGACTTGATGGGCCACGACATTAATAACATGAATCAGATAGCACTGGGTTATCTTGAGCTGGCCGTTGATGTAGTCAAGGACGATAATATTAAAGATCTTGTCAAGAAGCCTCTCGATGCCATACAAAATAGCTCGAGGCTGATCGATAACGTGAGAAAGCTTCAAAAAGTGAAGACGGGCGGGCTCAAAATAGAGGTGATCGATCTGGACGGCCTGCTCGCCGAGTTGAGGGACGAGTACTTGAACGTGCCGGGCAAGGACGTCGCCATCGACTATTCACCGCTTGGGGATTGTCATGTGATGGCTAACGGGCTGCTCAGGGACGTGTTTTCCAATCTTATAGGCAACTCGATAAAACATTCTGGCCCCGGGAAGTCCGTGTGGATAGGCCTGCGATTAGAGCGTATCCGGGAGGATGGGGGAGAGTATTGCCGGGTCATCGTAGAGGATGACGGCCCGGGTATTCCTAACACTTTAAAGGAGAATGTGTTCGAGAGGCTTCGGAAAGAGAATGGGAAAGTCGGTGGCAAGGGATTAGGCTTATACCTGGTCAAATCGCTCGTAGAGGATTTCTACGGTACCATCCATGTCGAGGACAGGGTACCAGGCAATCATACGAAGGGCGCACGGTTCGTGGTCATGCTACCAGCTATTGATAAGTGATTATTATCCATATATTTTTATAAGAAAAAGTCCAAAAACGAGGAGCTGGCTATATACCCCAAGATAGAAATGGGACAACCATAATTTGGGCTCTAACATTGGATGCGAATAGACTAAAAAATTATAATGATGTTCATCGTATGTATTATCGGTCATCCTTTAGGAGTGTCAGAAATGGTTAATCGCCGTTTCTGCCTGGTGCAATAAATCCGGACAAGGTACAATTTACCAAACGTCGCCAAATAAATACCATTATATTATTGGTGTATCCGACAGTTATTAACCTTATTGTGCTTCCGGCATTGCCCAACGATTAAATACAAATAAAATTATTTTTATAGTGTATGAAAGTCTTCGACACCGTCGACCTTAAGATCGAGAAGATCGAGGATTCAGTGGGCATTCTTTTTCCTATCGAATACGAGGCCCTGGAGGGCCTGGATGCTGAATTTTCTGCCGGCGTCGAGGGCGACGAGCTTGTTCTAAAGATCCGGCCGCAGCTGAATGATGCCGTCCGGGAGACGGTCAACGAGCTTTGGAGAGGCCTGCGCATCCTTTTCTCGATGATCGGCGACATCGGAGATACGCCATGGGATGAGCTGGAGATCGTGTGGAAGGCCCCTCATGTTTACGAGGAAAAGGTGCCCATCTCGGCCAGCGAGGCCATCGTGCACCGGCATATACGGGCGGCTTTCGGTAAAGAGCAGTATCTTACCAGCGATAAGGAGGATATGCGTAAGAGCATCCACGACACGATCACAAAGCTGGGCGAGCTTGCCTCGCTGCGTCTGGGATTTGGCGATGAGCTTTTTGCACGTGCTTTCGGGCAGGCCGTGGGGAATAGTTTTTCCTGCAATACTACGAGCCTCTACGGCATGTACGACATAGTCTTCGAGATATTTAACGAGGAGTTCGTGAAAGTGGACGATGACCGGTTCTGGAAGCTTACGTCCGAGGCTGCGCAGAAGGCCGTTAAGGCCGCCTACGACCGGATACGGTACTTATCTGAGCATCGTGAAGAATATGAAAATGAGAAAGCACGCGTAGAGAAAAAATGGGGCGTCTGGATTAACCCTGCCTAATGCAGGCTTTCAAGAAGCTTTTTATGTAGTTCGCTGTTCGCAGCGCCCAGAATAGAAAAGCTGCCGGCATTCACCGGCATCGTGGACATATCATTTCCCGCATAGCCTGTCAGTACGCCGCCCGCCTCCTTGAGAATAAGCGAGGCGGCCATGATGTCGTAGCCGCTGATCCGGTCCCGGGAATCGATGATGGCGTCCAGCGAGCCCCTGGCGACCTGGGACATATCCAGGGCAACGCTTCCCATAGTGCGCGTCAGGCACTTTTTCTCGACCAGCGAAATAATATTTTTAGGAATTGGGCCGACGCCGAAGGAATATAGCACGTACCTCGGCTTCTCGGGGTGCTCCTTCGTGGCCAGGCGCTCGCCGTCATAGAATGCGCCCTGGCCTTTCGATGCATAGAACGTCTTTCCCCATACGGCCGCAACGGCGCCGGCATCGATGTCGGCGAACGTCGCATTCTGCGTCTTTTTCGAAAGCGCAAGAGACGTACAATAATAGGGGATGCCCATAGAAAGGTTCGCCGAGCCGTCGATGGGGTCCATGATGAGCGTATACTCGGGCTCTTTTCCGGCCGGGACAATATGCTCGCCCAGCTCTTCGCTGATGATCCTGGCCGAGATGCCCTCCTCGATAATGGCGGCATCCAGCGCCTCCTCGGCGACCATGTCGATGCGCCGGGTGACATCGGTAGCACGCCGCTTAAGCACCTCATCATAGTCCAGGTGAGATGAAAGGTATTCGGTCGAGCACTTCAGGACGTTCTCTGCCATACGCTTAACGAGGCTAAGCTCAGTCATAGGCTTCACCAAAATGGGACATCAGCACGTCGGCGGCCAGGGCAGCAGCATCCGCGGCCGACAATTTTTCCGTATCCAGCGTAACAAGAGGCGCCTCCGGGGGCTCATACACGACGTTCACGCCGGGAACGGTCGAGCTCTTGCCAGTCATGCCTTTTTTATAGATATCCTTCGGCGCATTCCCGCCCCTTCGGGCCTCCTCGCGCCTGATGGCCACGTCCAGCGGGCATTTGACGTATATTTCCACGAAGTCGGGTATGAGCTTTCGGGCTACGTCACGGTACTGCCTCAGGTTGCCCGTGGCGTCGATGATCACGTTCACGCCCTCGTCGACCAGCAGCTTTGCCATGTAAGCCATGGCGGCGTAGACGATGGCCCGCTCTTCAAGGCTATAAGTGGCATGGGGCGTAAGCACTTTTCGCACATCGTCGATATTCAGGACTTTAACATGCACGCCTTTTACCCTGAGAATATCTGCGGTTATGTCAGCTATGGTGGTCTTGCCGCTTCCGGGAAGCCCTGTCACCCATGCAGCCCACGACATACGATCACTTCTTCAAGTATTGATCGGCGTTCTTATAGTCGAACTCATCGGCATCGAGGACATTATCGATGAAATTAAAGAGCTTTACACGGATCTCTGGCTTCAGTCCGGGATACCAGAGGGGGCTGGCGACCACCAGGGCCCGGAACACGTAGAACGGCGGCATGTACTTCACCATGTCAAAATCGCCGCTCTTTATTAGATAATTCTCGATAAAGCGCTCGAAAAGGTCCTTGTATTCTCCCTTGAGCTCCCCGTACTTCTGCAACGAATAGAACAGGTAGTTCATGCTCATGCAGGAGACATCGTCGGCAGGCTCTCCGTACTCGCCCCGGCTCCTGTCGAGGACCGTAAAGTCGACGCCGTTCCTGAACATGATATTCCACGGGTGGAAGTCGCCGTGGACGACGCACAGGCGATGCACCTTATCGTGAAGCTTCCAGCGCCATTCCACGCACTTTTGCTCCATGCGCTCGAAGTCGCTCTCCGAATAAAACTTGAAGTCTTTCGGATAGCTGTCGACCAGGCCCATGATGCATTCGCCCGAACCCACCAGTTCCCGGATACGACGATGGTAAAGTACGGGCTCGTCATGCTTCTGCGAATGGATATAGGCCAGGTAGTCAGAGAGCGCCAGGGCCCGGTCTACATCCAGAGGGTGGAAGAAATGGGTATCACGGATACGGTCCAGGTCACGGTAATATTCGAGGCCGCCGACGCGGTCCATTAATATAAAGAACTCGTCGGCCTCGCCTGCGCTCTTGAGGCCGCCATATTTGGTAAAAAAGCCCGCGTCGAGCGATCGGACATGATTCGGCAGCGTATTAAAGGCCATGTTCTGCCATAAAATGGCGGAGGCCCGGTCCGCGAACGTGTCGTGGCCGAAGCCCTTCTGCACTTTCATCGAGGACAGGACCGAGGACCGCATCTCGCCCTCGACGATATAGTCTACCGCGTATGGCTTACCATAGCCGAATCCTTTTAGCTCCTTTTCCCCCGGCTCGGCGCCCATCGGCAGGATCCTCACCAGCCGTACCGGCTTCGCGAAGACCTCCGACAGGTACTTTTCGACCTCTTCCCTGTACTCTGCCATCAGAAGGAAACTATGTCCTGGAATATCATATACCTATTGAAAATATCATCGCGGGTAATCTTTTTAAGCTTGTTGAGGCTGAAGTCCTCCGCGTTATAGGAGGCGATAGCGCTCCCGAAAATGACCGCTTTTCGCATGTTCCTCGGAGAGATGTCCTCGGTCCTGGCAAGCCAGCCTATAAAGCCGCCGGCGAAGGAGTCGCCCGCACCCGTCGGGTCGACAAGCTTTTCCAGCGGGTACGCAGGGGCGCTAAAGCATGCGCCGTCCGTGAACATGAGCGCTCCGTGCTCGCCCTTCTTGATGATGACGGCCTTCGGGCCCAGGTCGAGGAAGGCGCGCCCCGCATGCACCAGGTTCGGCGTCTCCCAGTACTGCCTGGCCTCGGCATCATTCAGGACGACGGCGTCGACCTTTTCGATCATCTTCGTAAGGGCTTCCTTCTTATTCTCGATCCAGAAGTTCATCGTGTCCATCATGACGAAGCGCGGCTTCTTCATCTGCTTGTAGACCTTCATCTGGACTTCGGGGTCCGTGTTAGCTAAAAATAAATATTTAGACTGCCGGTAAGCGTCCGGCAGTTTCGGGTCGAACGCGGCCAGCACGTTCAGCTTCGTGTCCAGCGTGTGGGCCTGGTTCATGTCGTACTCGTAGAACCCGGACCACCGGAAGGTGTCGCCCTTCTTGACCTCGACTCCGGAGGTATCGACGCCCATCGTGTTCAGGAACGTCAGGTACTTCTTCGGGAAGTCCTTGCCGACTACGCTGCAAACGCCCGTTTTAGCAAACCCGCGGGCGGCGACGGAGGAGTAAACGGCAGAGCCGCCCAGGACCTCTTTAACCTCGCCGAAGGGAGTTCTAATGCTGTCCAGGGCTACGGTGCCCGATATGACCACGTCGACCACGCTTAGGCCTCCTTATGTGCCCATGCTCCAGGAGCTCAGGTATTTCTCCTGCTCCTTCGTGAGCTTCTCGATGCTGATGCCCATGGTCTCCAGCTTCATCTTCGCCACACGGTTGTCGATGGCTTCGGGGACCTTGTAGACCTCATTCTTGAGCTTCTTGTGGTTCTCGACGATGTGTTTGACCGAGAGCGCCTGGTTCGCGAAGCTCATGTCCATGACCTCGGGCGGGTGGCCGAACGCGCAGGCCAGATTGACTAAACGGCCTTCTGCCAGCACATAGATCCTGCGGCCGTCGTCCAGGACGTACTCCATGACGTCGGTCTTGACCTCGTTAACTTTCTTTGCCATCTTACCCAGGTCCTCCAGGTCGATCTCGACATTGAAATGTCCCGAGTTGCAGACGATGGCCTGGTCCTTCATGAGCTTGAAGTGCTCTTTCCTTATGACGGAGACGTCGCCAGTGACCGTGATGAAGAGATCACCCTCTTTCGCGGCCTGCTTCATGTCCATGACGCGGAAGCCGTCCATGGCGGCCTCGAGGGCCTTGCGTGGGCTGACCTCGACGACGATCACGTTCGAGCCCATGCCCTTTGCACGCATTGCCACTCCGCGGCCGCACCAGCCGTAGCCGACGACCACGACGTTCTTGCCGGCAAGAAGGATGTTCGTGGCGTTTATGATCCCGTGGAGGGTGCTTTGCCCGGTGCCGTACCGGTTGTCGAACATCATCTTGGTCTCGGCGTCGTTGACCGCGATGACCGGGTACTTGAGCGCGCCATCGGCGGCCATGGCCCTGAGCCGGATAACGCCGGTGGTCGTCTCCTCACAGCCCCCGTAGATGCCCTTCAGGTATTCCGGGTGCTTCGAGTGTACGGTCGCGATCACGTCGGCGCCGTCGTCTAAGGTAACATTCGGCTTGATCTTGAGGGCGGACTCGATATTTTCGTAGTACTGTTTCTCGTTCTCGCCTCTTATCGCATAGACCTTGACGCCGCCCTTCGCGAGGGCCGCGGCCACGTCGTCCTGCGTCGAGAGCGGGTTGGAAGCGGTCAGCGCCACGTTCGCGCCGCCGGCCTGCAGGGTCGAGATGAGGTTCGCCGTCTCTACCGTGACGTGCAAACATGCGATGACGTTGACGCCCTTCAGGGGCTTCGTCTTCTGGAACTCTTCCTTGATGTAGTTCAGTACCGGCATGTGGCGGCGGGCCCATTCGATGCGCTCGGCGCCCTGTTTTGCCATCTTTATATCCTTAACGACGTAATCCTTCACAAATATCACCATGAACGTGATGTTAAATGAACTGGTTGTTTTGTTTACGTATAACGATAAATTAGTATTTTAATCTTTCTTAATGTTATATTATTTATTATTTGTTTTAACATGGTGGAAAAGACTTATGTACGTGCCGTGCTATAGCTATATACGGAGGCTTAACGCGAAGTTAATGTGTCGTTATATGGCCCGTAGCATAGTTAACTTCCCGTAAAATCACATGATCGATGAAATCGACCGCAGGATCGTGGCGGAGCTGGTAAAGGACTCGAATATACCGATGGCCCGGCTGGCCGGGGAGTGCGGTGTCACCCGCCAGACGGTCGCGTCACGCATCAAGAAGCTTGAGAAGGAAGGAGTCATTAAAAGGTATAAGGCGGCCGTAGACCTCGAAAAGCTGGGGCTGCACTCGTATTTTATCCTGTTCCTGAAGCTGGACGTCTCGGACCAGGAAAAGGCGGCGGAGTTTATTCGTTCCATAAAGACAGATCCGAGCGTTCTTATGGACGTCTCCATCACGGGGGAGTGGGACGTCATGCTGCTGCTAGCCTTCTGCGACGTGAAGGAATACGAGTACTATACGAACGACCTGCGCGTCAGGATGGGGCCGATGCTGAAAGACAGCAAGAGCCATGTCGTCCTTAATTTTTATAAGGGCACGGACGATTATGTACCGGGCCTTTAAGGCACAATTTTTATTACTAAGTTTTATCAAAAGTATTTTATATAGTATATTTTATGTGACTGTAGACTTCTTTCATCATGACCGTACATTCCCATAATAAAACTGCGGACGGGCGGGACGCCGCCCTGGCAGAAAAGCTGCGAAAGAGCGAGGAACGGTTCTTCCAGCTTATCGAGCATTTACCTCTTCCTACCGTGGTTTCTGACAGCGAAGATAACATCGAGTACATGAATAGTAAAGTCACCCGTTTTTTCGGATATAGCCTCAGGGACGCGCCGAGTATCGAAGACTGGTGGCCTCTCGCATATCCCGATCCTGCATACCGGTCGATGGTCATGGCCCAGTGGAATTCTCTTATCAGCCGGTCAGAAAGCGACGAGATAGGCTTGATGGAGTCGAACGTGACCTGTAAGGACGGCACGGTGAAGGTCGTGGAATTCTTTGGTACGTACATAGGGGATAAGATGCTGGTGATGATGCGGGATGTGACGGAGCGAAAGCGCTCCGAAGAGAAGCTGCAGGCGAGGGAAGCCCGGCTGAATAGCATTTTCAGGGCAGCTCCGGTGGGCATAGGGCTCGTTGCAGATCGCGTTATCCAGGATGTGAACGACAGGCTATGCGATATGACCGGCTACTCCCGCGATGAGCTTATCGGCAAGAGCGCACGCATATTTTACCCGTCGGACGAGGAGTTTGATTTCGTAGGCCAGGAGAAGTACCGCCAGATCGGGGAGCGCGGCACTGGCAGCGTCGAGACCCGGTGGCAGCGTAAGGATGGCAGTATCATCCATATTATTTTAAGCTCGACGCCGCTGGACCCAAAGGACTGGAAGGCGGGCGTGACTTTCACGGCGCTCGACATCACACTGCGCAAAAAGTACGAGGAGGATCTGAGAAAGTCGAAAGCCCAGGCGGAGCTCTACGTCGATCTTATGGGCCACGATATCAACAACATGAACCAGATATCCCTGGGATTTTTAGAGCTGGCCCATGGCATCATGAAACTCGAGGGAAAGCTAGACTTGAGCAATATAGAACTCATCGAGAAGCCCATCGAATCGTTGAAGAATAGCTCGAAGCTCATCGATAACGTGCGGAAGCTGCAGAAGGAGAAGGAAGGGCTGTATAACCCGGCCATAGTGGACCTGGATTCTCTGCTCGAGGAGGTTAAATCCTATTACATATCTGTACCGGGCCGCGATGTGACGATTAATTTTGTCCCGGCCGGCGGCCACAAAGTAATGGCGAACGAGCTCCTGAAGGACGTTTTCATCAATATCGTGGGCAATGCCATCAAGCACTCGTCGGGGGCTCTAGATATCAGTATAACCATTAAAGAGACGGTAATAGGCGATAAAAAATACTACAAAGTTATGGTCGAGGACAATGGCCCCGGGATCCCGGACGGGCTAAAGCAAACGTTGTTCGACAGGCTCAACCTGACCAGTACACGCGCCCGCGGGAAGGGATTCGGCCTTTGCCTTATAAAAATGCTCATCGACGATTATAGCGGTAAATTCTGGGTCGAGGACCGCGTCGAGGGCGATTACCGGAAAGGTGCCAGGTTTGTCGTCATGCTTCCGGCCCTGGACAGCTAGCCCATATTATCTAGTTTTTTGTACCCGACACATAAGCTATATATAATAGCAAGTGCTATATCGGATTGGCGATATCGATTATTCGATATCGTTTAAACGATAAGGTGAGATCATGCCCGATATGCGTAATTTCTGGAGAAAATTCGATAAGCTGGGCCGGTACGGCGGCTATGGCGGCCTGCGGACCTGGATCCTGTATACGCTTAATGACAGCCCTAAGAACGGGGCCGAGATCATGGACGCCATCGAGTCCATGAGCTACGGGAGCTGGCGGCCTTCGCCGGGCTCTATTTATCCTCTGCTCGTGAAGATGGTCGAGGAAGGCCTTATCAGGAAACGAGAGGATGGCCGCTATGAGGCTGCCGATACTACGTATGATGAGTTCGGACGGGGGATGGATAGGGCATATTCGGCTGACGGTGCCATCAGGGAGATCGAGAGCTACATCTCATATCTGGAAGACCTACCCCTGGAGAAGATCAAGCCCCTTGCGGATAATCTTGGGCATATCGAACAGAGGCTTGAAAGATTACGAAAGAAATTGATCTGAATAAGGTGATATCATGGTACTTGGTAGAGTGATCAGAACCGTCCTGGGAGCCGTTTTCGGCGCTATCTTCGGCTTTATCGTCGGATGGGTCGTAGAGCTATTCCCCAGGTTCAATGCCGCCCTGCTCTCGGGACTTCAAGGCCTGACCGGCCTGAGCGGCATACGTATGGCTGCGCTGCTTGCCGCCATCGGGTTTATCGTCGGCATACTGGCCGGCCTGCTCAGCGGCGGACACCGCCACTGGCACCAATATTAACTTTTTGTAAAATTTTTATCATATGCCTTTAGCTGATTCGAATTCCCTCTTTCCCATAATGCCGTCTGGGCGTGTCCTCAATTACAGGGGCCAGTAGTTTCGTGTTAGTATTATTAGCGTTTGCTTTTGTTTAAGGCACTAAGCTGACGGAGGCACTATTCTCACCACAATGGCACAGAGTTCACGAAGGCTCACTAAGATTTTTTTAAATGTAAGGGACAGAGGTCACAAAGACCGGTTCATTGTCTTTAGGGCACAAAGGAAACAATGGCACAACGGAATGAACAAGAGAACTTTTTGTCATCGTGTCATTGTCCCCTTTGTGCCTCTTGACCCAAAAAGCCATCTCTGTGGCCTTAGTGACTTACATTTAAAAGAAAGCTTTGTGAAACTCAGTGAGCTTAGTGCCATTGTGGTAAAAATAGTGCCTCTGTACGCTTTGGAGTGCTTCCATAAAAGTAGACAATTAGTTAAGCCACAACATTCATATTTAATGTTTTCTCGTATTCGATTGGCGATCTGTATCCTATCGACGAGTGTAATCGTTTCTGGTTGTACACTTCGTCGATGAACCGTTCGATGTTCTCCATTGCATCCTTGAACGTCTCGTACTCGTTCAGGTATACCTCCTCGTACTTCAGGGTCTTCATGAAGCTCTCGGCGAACGCGTTATCATACGGATTGCCACGCCTGCTCATGCTAACCCGGATACCGTGCTCAAGGAGGCATTCCACGTACTCCTTAGAGGCGTACTGGACTCCCTGATCGCTATGATGAACCAGGCCGCCTAACTCCGTCCTCCTGGTCTCCAGTGCATTATGCAATGCTCCCAGCGTCAGCCGAGTGTCAATGTTACGGCTGAGCATCCAGCCCAGGCACCGTCTGCTGTACACGTCTATCACTACGGCCAGGTACACGTATTCCCTGGATAACTGGATGTACGTGATATCGGCCACCCACAACTGGTTAATACCGGAGATCCTCATGCCCTTGGCCAGATTCTCGTACACCCGCATGCTATGGTTAGAGTCAGTAGTACAATGCCTGTACCGTCTTCTCACGCAGAGCAGATTATCCTGTTTCATCAGCTCGTACACCCTTTTCAGGCCTGCCCGATGCCCTCGACGGACGAGTTCCACCCCCACACGCCTGTACCCATACCTCGGGTAATCGAGGGCGATACGCTGGATCTCCTCCCTGAGCAACAAATCAGGCCTACATGGCTTCACCCTGCTTCGGGCATGCAGCCACCGGTAATACCCACTCCTGCTGACCCCCATCAATTCCACAGCCCTCGATACCGGAAGACTACCACGACATTCCAGTACGCTCATATACGATCTCTCCCTCGATCTTCTTCCGCACGTTTCTTCATGTTGGCCAACGCTCTTTTTAAAAAATCATTCTCCGCATACAACTGGCCAACCAGCCTCTCCAACTCCCTCGTCCGATTCTCATCCACGCGAGCCTTACACTTACCCTTACCCTGAAACGCGTCAGGATCCTTCCCATGCTCCCGCTTCCACCTCGCGACAAGGAACCGTGTGAGATCATGTTCCCGACACACCTCTGCCACACTCTTACAACTCTCAAGCTCCCGCAACACCTGAAGCTTAAACTCCCGCGAAAACCTCCGCCGCTCCATCTTACCCATCAACACACACCTCTAAGCAGATGTGCCTTAACTACCTGTCCACAAAAACGGGAGCAATCCACTTAGTGACTTAAAATAGACTATTCTAGATAAGGCAATAAGCATGCAACAAATCTGGAGTAAGCACGGAACTACTGGCCCCTGTGGTTGAGGACACGCCCAGACGGCATACAGCGAAGGGATAGAAAAAAAATTTCAACCCAAACTGCGGAAGAATAAAAAAAATTTATATGTCTATTGAGTCACCGGGCTCCATCACGACGGCCTCGGCATCGGTCTCGTCCTCGACCATCTTCTGGAACTTCCACGGGTCGGCCTTGATCACGTCGAACGTATTATAGTGCATGGGCACGACGAGCTCGGGCTTGATGAGCTTCACCGCCATAACAGCAGCCCTGGCATCCATAGTGAAACGCCCGCCGATGGGCAACAAAGCCACCTTAGGCTTATAAAGCTCGCCGATAAGGGCCATGTCGCTGAATAAGGCCGTATCTCCGGCATGGTAGACGACACTGGTGTCCTCGATGACGACGCCCGCAGGGCTTCCTGCATCCCAGCCGAATCCCGCCTCGTCGATGCCGTTCGAGTGGACAGCCTGGACCAGGGTGTATTTCACCGGGCCCAGCTCGATGGTGCCGCCGATGTTAGAACCCAGCGCATCGATGCCCCGGGATTGCATGTACTTCGCCAGCTCGTTGACGCCGATGATCTCACATTCGGTCTCCTTCGCGATGCTTATGGCGTCGCCCATGTGGTCGGCATGGCCGTGCGTAATGACGAGGACGTCCGGGCTCACCTCGTCCCATTTGACATCGGCCATTGAATTACCCATAAAGAATGGATCGATGATCGTATCGAGGCTGTCTTCGACCTCGAAATTTGAATGGCCATGCCAGGTGAGCTTCATACGAATTATCTCCATTATAATATATGGCGTGTAGATATTAAACCGTTGCCTTATTTTATCTCATGCGGCAGCTTCGACCCTGAACTCGAGCTCGCCGTCCGGTATGCGCTCGAACATGGGCGTATTGGCCGCATATCGAACGAAAGTCGGGAGCTCGAACACGTCGCCCCGGCGAATGAGGCCCAGCATATCGCACGGTATGATCTCCGAAGCCTTTTCTGTTATGGCATATACGCCGAAGTCACGGGTGCTGCCCATGCCCGCTTCGCGGGCCAGCCTCAGGAAGTACTGGTCGGCGTAGGAGTCGAGGAATTCCTCGTCGGGCACGGAGCGCAGTTCGCTCAAACGATACGTTGCCTCGCTCGCCAGGTACTCCGGGGAAAAGCCGGCATAATAGCTTTCGGCGGCGTCGATGGTGGCCGGATTGTTCACCGAGGCAAGCACGACGTACTCCTGCCTGGGCATTGCGGGGCGGTAGAGCGGGCCGTCGCCCTCGCCCGATATGATGCCCTCGATCACGCATATCTCGTCGAGGTCGAAAGAGGTCAGTATGGCGTCGTGCACCTGTACGAATGTCTCGCACAACAGCTTGTATCCCTTTGCCATGTTCTTCCTCGAGATGCTCGCCCAGAGCGGGTCGGCACAGTAGTGGCCTTCAGCGCGCCGTTTAGAGGGCTCCAGGGCGCCGTACATGTTCTTCACAGCCCCCGTGATCACCGCGTTACTATGGGACTTCAGCTTCGCGATGTTCACGACGCCGTCGATCTCGGTGAATATCCCGTTCACTTCCAGGGAGGCAAAATCCTCATTCCATACCTTCGACGGCGACACATGCACGCGGTCGCCCGCCCCGGTGGTTATCGTATCATAAAGTGGCACTTCGCTGCCTTCAAGCAACGATTCGCAGCCCATCTGCAGGAACACGCCCTTCGTTCCGCCCGGCCATTTAGTGCCCTCGGCGATGAACGGCCGGCCCCCGTGCGACTTAATGAAGTCACAGGCGGCCATAATAGAGAACGGGTCAGTGCAGACGTGATTGTGGACGCTCAGGTCGGACTCCCTGGGGCCGTATTTGAGCGAGGGGTTCGGCGGCTGGGTGAAGTTCGGCTTGACCATGATCGTGCCGCTCAGCCGTACCTTATCGAGCCGGCCGTCATGCTCCAGCACGTTCAGCGCCTCCATGGTATTATCGTAAGCGGCCCTCCCGAGCGTTGGCGCCTCCCTGCTCACGGCAACGACGTCGAAGTTCATGATGATCACCGGATAATGTCACACTTTTTCGAATGATAAAGGAAAGAGATGTCCTCGTAGCAGCGCGGGCACAGCATACCGTATCCCTCAAGCTCGCGCATGTCGTAGAGGCACAGCGGCTGGCCGCATATAGAGCATTTCGCGTTCTCGTCCATCGCCCGCCCGCACCTCGAGCACTTCAAGTAGCCCTCTGCCATCAGGGTAAATTAAAATACGTTTTTATATTAATCTTGGCTGGGCTAACAGCGTTTTAAAAATAAAAAAGATGCTGTACCGGGCCTATCGCCTGATGGCGATGAACGGAGTTAATTCGATCGTCTTACCGGACTTGATCCTCGTGGTGTTCAGGAAATACACGATGGCCAGGCAGGATATGCCGAAGACAGCGCCCCAGAAGTTCGGGTATATCAGGGCCAGTGCAGAGGCAAACAGGATGATACGCTCGATACGGGTACAGTTCGTGATGAAATAGCCGCAGAGCGATATCTGCAGGCATATGATGCCGATGAAGACCGTGATGATGTCGAACGCCGCACCCCCGATCGACATGGGGTCGCTGAAGTTAATGCCCAGGAGCAGGATCGCCGGCGAGAACACGAAGGCGAACGGCACCAGCAGCTTATTCAGGGAGATCTTGAAGGCCTCCACGCCCGTCCAGAATTGATTTGATTTTGCGATACCCGAGGCCGCGTAGGCGGCGAGGGCGACGGGCGGCGTGATATCGGCGATCACGCCGTAATAAAGCACGAACATGTGCACCGCCATCAGGGGTATTGCCGCGCCCGTGGGCAGGTTGAACTTGATGATGGCCGGGACGGCCAGCACGACAAGGACGACATACGTTGCGGTGGTCGGCAGGCCCATGCCCAGGATCAGGCATGCGATCATGGTGACCACCAGGGCCACGAATAGAGAAGCTACCGGCAGTGAGCCGAAGAGCCACACGAAGTAGCCGCCCATTGACATGGAAAGGCTGCCGACCGCGGAAGCGATGGTGGCGCCAAGGCCGGTGAGGGTGGCCACGCCCGATATGATGCCCGCGCAGGCACATGCGAGGGCGACGCCTACCGAGCCCTTCGTGCCTTCCTCCAGGGCTGCGCGTAATTGCTTGATGCCCATGCGCGTATCCTTACGGACCCAGCTTATCAGGACGATGGCGATGATGCTGTAGAAGCCCGCCAGCTCTACGGAGAGCTGGGCGAAGATGATCAGGTAGAGCAGCAGGATGACCGAGATGAACATGTAGCCTTTTTCTTTAAAGAGCTTCCACGCGTCCGGAAGCTGCGACCGGGGCACGGACGGGAGGTTGGATTTTCCCGCCTCGAGGTGGGCCATGACCCACAGGCCGAAGAAGAAGGCGATGGCCGGTATGGCCGCGGAGATAATGATATGGTTATAAGGGATGTGCGTATATTCGACCATCAGGAAGGCCGCAGCGCCCATGACCGGGGGCATGATCTGGCCGCCCGTGGAGGCGGAAGCCTCGACTGCACCAGCGAACTCTTTCCTGTAGCCGGCTTTCTTCATCAGGGGTATGGTAAAGGAGCCCACGGTCACGGCGTTCGCGATAGAGCTTCCCGATATCATGCCGAAGAAGCCCGAAGCGAGGACGGCCGTCTTGGCGGGGCCGCCCTTTCGCCAGCCGGTCAGCGCATAGGCGAGGCTGATGAAGAACTCGCCGGCGCCCGAATATTTGAGGAAGGCGCCGAAGAGGATGAAGACGATGACGTACTGGGCGGAGACCATCAGGGGCACGCCGAAGATGCCCGAATCGGTGTACCAGAGGTTCGATATGATCCGCTCGATGCCGAATCCCTTATGCTGCAGGAATCCGGGCATGTAGTTGCCGAAGTAGGCGTAAGCGATGAAGATCGCGGCGATGACGGACAGCGCCGGGCCGACGGTCCTCCGGGTGCCCTCGAGCACGAGCAGTATGCCGATGCCGCCGACGATATAGTCCGTGGTCGTCATAGCGCCGATCGACTGGGTGAGCGTCACATAGTTCACGATCCAGTACATGCAGACAAAGATGGCAACGGCTGCGATGGCCAGGTCGTAGACCGGTATCTTATCGGCCCCTTTCTTACCGCTAAGGACCTTCGAGGATATCGGATAGATAAAGAACGCCAGCACCATCATGAACATGAGGTGCATGGTGAGATGGAACTGGTAAGTGGGCATTCCCGCATAGGCAACGTAGAGGTGATAGAACGAGGAGGTGATCGCGACGGCAGAGACGGCAAGTAAGCCCCAGGCAGTGAGACTGCGGATATTAGAATACTTAACTTCCAGCTCGTCGAGCTCTTCGTGCTTTAGCTTTATATTGCCATTAATATCTCCGCTGTCCTCACCCATTTTAACCCACCACGTCCAGTTAATTGATATGATATAGCATAGCATGCGACTGCCGATTCGGCAATCGGATAGTATAAGTTAATATTTTAAAAGTAACCTATGCGATATAAATCTTTTGGGATTTGAATAATTGCCACGATTTCACATCAAATATGTAAAATAAAGATATTTATGGGAGAATCTCTCGAAATTTTAATTGTAAATTTGTTGTTTTCCTTTAATTTGTCATAAATGTAATATTCTGAGTTATCAATAATGACCCTGTGGCGGGAAATATTTCCGGTGCCGTACGTCACCTCGTCATAGGTGCGATCATAATTGCGGATGATGAACTGGCCGTTCTCGCCCTGCTCTATCTCGTATGAAGCATCAGAGGGGAGGCCTGCGCCGCTGGATTCGAAGACTGCTGAGTAGAGTGCCAGCCGGCCCCCATTATCGACGACGTATGTCTCGTTAACGTATGTCTTTTCTACCGAATGCGTGTAGTTGACGGATATCCTGTCTCCGGGATTTATCGGCTCCTCGATAAGCGTACTGCCTTTTATATCGGAGATATTAACCACCATCACTATCGGCAACATGAGCAGCAAGGCCAGCGCAAAGAGAGCCAGGAATAATAAAAAGAAAACAGGATTGTTTTTCATAAAAATAAATAAAAAGGGGATTACGGTGCTTTTATCCCCTTTTCGTCGAAGTACTTCGTGGCGCCAGGGTGCATGGGAATTGTCATGCCCGTGTAGGCATATTCCGGCGTAATGTAGCCGGCCATGGCGTGACTGTTCTTGAGCGTGTCCGTGTTGTTGTACATCACCGACAGCAGGTTGTACACGTCATCCGAGGACATGTCCTCGTAGGTGATGAGCCAGGCGATGACGTTCAGCGTCTCGACCGGGGCGTCCATGCCCTTGTACATGTCCTTCGGGAGCGTCGTCTTCGTGTAGTACGGCGACTGGTTTATGAGCTTATCAGCCTCGGGGCCGGTTATGGGTAATATACTGACGTCCTTGGACGTGGCGAGGTTCGTGACGCCCGCCGTGGGGGCTCCGCCACTCCAGAAGGCCGCATCCGCCTGGCCGTTCTTGAGCCGGTCCGTTGCCGTGCCCAGGGCGTTGTTGTCCACGGTGATGTCGCTCTTATTGATGCCGTAAGCCGCCAGGATCTCGAGCGCGTTGAACTCCGAGCCGCTGCCCGCCGCGCCGACGATGACCCGTTTGCCCTTCAGGTCGCTGATGCTCTTAATGCCGGAGTCCTTCAGGACGATGACCTGGATGGTTTCCGGGTATAAGGCACAGATGCCCCTCAGGTTCTTACTCGACGTGTTGAAGAGCTTGGTCCCATCGTATGCTGCCTTCATTACGTCGTTCTGGACGGTCGCGAAGTTGTCCTCCTTCGACGCAATGCGCCTGCAGTTCTCAACCGATGCGCCGGTCGTGACCGTCGTGAGCTTCATGCCGATAGACGCGTTGTTCACAATGCTCGCGATGCTCGTGCCGATCGGGTAATAGGTGCCGGTCGTGCCGCCTGTCAGGAGCGTGTACTGGGCGACGGGCTTCGGGGTCGCGGTAGCGTTGGCGCCGGGCGAGGTCGTCGGGCTGGTACACCCGAAGGTGAATGCCGACACTAATACCACTAAGATCGCTAAAATGCACATCTTGCTTAAACTATTCAATTATACCTTCCTCCAATGTAGGACATCAAGAGCACATATCATGCCCTTGAAAAACGTGTTTAGCTAGGTATAGCGGCCTGAATAAATAAAGGTTTGTGCAGTATGGTATCATGTGGCATCCGATTTATTATCATGCCGGTAAATTTTTATATAGCATCGGTATTTACGAGTCCCTGTGTTCGACATCCTCGCCGCAGGCTTCGTCATAGGGCTGACCCATGCCATGCCGCCCGGCCCTATTACTTTTGAAGTGATCAAGCGAGGAGTGTCCGAAGGCTTACTTTCGGCCCTAAAGGTCGATTTAGGCGCCGTGGCCGCGGATGCGCTTTTTTTCGCGCTCATCGTTATCGGCCTGAGCCAGGTGCTGGGTAGCCGCACCGGCCGTATCGCCATGTGGCTTTGTGGCTGCGCCCTGCTGGTGTTTCTCGGCGTGCGGGGTATCTATAAGCTGTTCAGGAAAAACGGCGTGAAGGGTGATGATAAAGAGCAAGGCTCCTCGCCCATGGCAGCAGGATTCCTGATATGCATAACCAGCCCGTTCGCCATCGTATGGTGGACAGGCGTGTTCGCCGGGACCATGGCCGTGCATCTCGGGAGCGATGCGGGCTCACTGCTGGCCATGTTCGCCGGCATAGCGATCGCCTGCCTCGGCTGGTACGCGCTCATCGGTATGATAAGCGCTGCAGGCAAAAAAGTATTCAGGCCGTCATGGATGTCAGTACTCTCGCTTTTATGCTCCCTGATGATGCTCGCCTTTGCGGCCATCCTCTTCTGGAGAGGCTACACGACGTTCATGTGAGCCGACACCGTGAAAAAAGCGGGCAACATATATTGGCCTGTCCGGGCTTTGAACGTTTCATGAACGCCAGAGGATTATTGTTCACATGCCTGGCCTTGATCACCGGAAGCATCCTGCTAGTGCCCATGTCGACACAAATAGGCATATCGGGCAATATGGCCTCGATGCTGTCGTCACTCTCACTACTGGGAGGCATCTGCGCGGCGTTCCTGACCGTCAGGGAAGAAAAAGAAGCAGAAAAAGCCCATCGATAGCCCGAAAAAGTTACACGATATCCCGGGACGTATCGATGGTGATACGGTCGGTCACCTTGAACTTGATATAGTCCGTAACGGGACTCATGCCCCGGATCTTGGGCAGGGTCAGCTTATTGACGATCTTATCGCCTTTGCGCTCAAGGTCGATGTCGAAGATCACGTCGCACCAGTACTGGATACGGCTCTCGACGGACTCATGATGCACGCCTTTGATCATCATGAGGTAGCAGATGCCGTTGCCGTCGTTGATAATGTCATATATCCTGTCCAGCAGGGTCTTGAGCTCGTCGGCATCGACCCCCAGCTCGACTAAAAAGCTAAAGCTGTCGAAAATGATCGTGAAATCATTCTCTTTTTTAGATTCAAGCGTAGCCAGCCAGTTATTCAGGAACTCGATAAGCTTTTTTATCGCCTTATGCTTATCGGGCTCATGGGGCAGTATCTTTTGGTAATACTCGGAATGCAGGTCGAGGAACTCGACATCCGGCACGTCCAGGTCAAGCTCCTTCATATCCCGCATGATGTATCGGGGATCCTTGCTGGTCGTTATGTAGTAGGTCTTTCTGGGCGTCGCCAGCTCTAAGAGAAATACCTCCGGCATCGACTTCGGGTTGGCGGAAAAATAGACCAGGGCCCCGATGGGGAGGCCGCCGCTCAGGTTACGATCAAGAATGTCGACCCCTGTGGGAAGCCGCATTTTTGGGACGGCGGCCTCCGCTATATCAGAGGATTCACTAATGTTATTTGCCCCCATTATTTCGTTTATGATACTCACCTTTTTACATAAAGACTAGATGAATAGCGCGAACATGACGTATGCGATGATCATCATGATGATCGCGTACTTCAGGCCTGACATCCACCTTCCCTCGCCCATTACTCCCGCGAGTAAGCCGGCGAACATGCCCTGGAGTATGACCGCATGGAAGAACAGCCGGTAGTAATCCTCGGGGTTGAACGCTTGTATATAAGTCGCGCCCGCTGTTGCTGCGCTAGAGCCAGCTGCTGCAGCATTGCTGTTCCCTGCGCTGTACATGACCGGTATGAAGCTGGACGAAAGCGTGTAGACGCAGTAGATGAACACGCAGAACGTTATGAAGATGATGGCCACGTAGATCAGCATGCCGTCTGAACGCTCTCTGCGTATGCGCTCGCCCATCTTCGCGTCGTTGGCCGCGACGTTCAGGACGTCACGTATGTCGCCGCTCGACTCCGAGGCCTTGGTGATCAGCGTGATGACCCTCTGGGAGAGAGCCGTGTTCAGCGAGTTCCCGAACATCTTGAGAGCCGTGTTCACGTCTATGCCCCACTGGATGTTCCGGTTGATCTTTTTAACTTCGCTGCTGATGGTGCCGAAGTTGTCGTTGCTGATCAGGGCGATGGACTGCGTCAGAGTCATGCCCGTCTCGTTGGTGGACGCCAGCTTCTTGAGGAAGTCGGGCATCTCCGCCGATATCTTGCGCTCCCGCCGGATCTTGTTCTCGAAGAAGACGGAGAGAGGTATCATCAGGATCAGCATTATGAAGATGAGGATGTCGTCGAAATAGCCGATGATCGGGCCGTATAAGACCAGCGGGTCTGAGATATTCGCCGTTGCGCTGTTCTGCATCAGCGTCACGTTCGTCATCGCGCTGCTCAGGCTACCTAAGGTTAATGCTAAATAGAGGCCCGTAAAGAGGATCGCGACCGGCACGCTGATCAGCAGCGAAAGCTCCGGCTTTTCCATGATCGGCTTTAGTGGGTTTTGCATGAACTCCTTACGCTTCTGGCTGCTCTTGCCCGCTTTGATCGCGCCGATCAGCTTTTGCTCTTCGGCTTTCGAGCGGCCGGAGTCCTCGATCGGGATCGAATCGTATACGTTCGTATTCGGGATCTCGAACTTATTGACCGCCTCTTCCTCCGTGGGAGTGATCATGCTGATCATGATGGTGAACGCGACGGAGCCTATCGGGACCATGGCGTAGATGATGATGTATAACAATATGTTGCTGCCACCGTTCATGATCGTCATGACAGACTGCATGATGATGATGAACAGGGGCGCCGCTACCAGGGCCGTAACGTACGACTCGGCGATCAGCCCCAGTATCTCGAGGAACGATTTTTGGTCCTGTAAGAGCCTCTGCTGGTACTGGTCGGTCTTACCGTACAGGTACTGCGTGACGTCGCCGCCCGAGTCGATGACTGAAAGCAGGTTCGTCAAGAGGTCCTGGAGCAGGTCCGACGATGTCTGGTTAGTACAGTTGATGATGGCCGTACGGAGGTCGCTGCCGAAGTAATCCATGTCCCGTATGATAATGCCTATCTCGCGGGAGATATCGCCGTACGTGCTCTCCGCCGAGTTCAGCGCCCGCAGGATGCCGATGATGTCCATTCCGCCCTTTGAGAGCGCGTACATGAACGTGACCGCATATGGTATCTGCTTGTTTATCTTCGACTTACGGTCGCTGGCGTTGATCGCCGGTATGAGCATGACGACCGTGTAGGTTACGTAATAGCAGAACACGGCCATGATGGACATGCCCAGGATTATAACGATGATATCGGTGAAGGGCGCTATCCAGGATAGCGATTCCGGCATATGGATATTCGTAAAGTTGCCCTTGGTGTTGAGCACGTTAAGGATGAAGAAGGCAATGACAACGCCGATGAGGGCCCCTATGAAGCCGACGATGGCCGAAACGAGGTACGCCACGGAAGCATACACCTCGTAGGACTGTGCCATGTGGGCCTGCCGGAGACTTTTCTGGAGCCCGTAGAACTTTTCCTTGTGCTTTCGCACTTCTCCGCCGAATATGACGTGCGCGATGGTGCTGAACTCGTCCATGCCGACCGCCTTATTCCTTGATGCCGAGCGTTTCCAGCACACGGTCCGGCTTGACTGCGTAGGCGTGGATGATGGCCGCGATCTGCTTGAACTCGCGTATGTTGTTGTTCAGCATGTATTCGAGCACCTTCTGCCTGCGCATCAGCTCTGCGGACAGCTCGCGCTTGCTCCAGGCCCTGCGCTGGGCGATTTCGCCGAGCACGCGGGATTCGCCGACGCGCTCGAACCGGTCCGTGGACGAGTTCCAGACAAAGATATCGTTCGTCCGGATGTTCCTCGTGTTCGGGTCGATGTCGTTGATCTCGACGATCTTCATGTTACGCCTGACACGCTTATTTTTCAGGTAAGTCTGGGCCTGGATGCTGATGATATCTAGCGCTGTGATCATGGTTCTGGGGACGCTGATCGGGGGGTTCTCGAGACGATGGATCGCAGATTCGACCGAGTCTGCGTGCATGGTCGAGAAGGTCGTGTGGCCGGTGGACATCGCCTGGAACAGGGTCAGGGCTTCCTTGCCCCTCACTTCACCCACGAGCAGGTATTCGGGCCTTTGCCTCAGTGCCGCCTTCAGCAGGGTGTACATCTCGATGGCGCCCTTGCCGTCGGCCGTGAACGAGTCCCTGGTCAGGCCGGGGATCCAGTTCATGTGCGGGAGCTTGAGCTCGCGGGTATCTTCCAGGGAGACGACTTTCGCCTTTGGCGGGATGAACAGCGATACGGCGTTCAGCGACGAGGTCTTGCCCGAAGCCGTTCCGCCGGAGAAGATGAGCGACTTGTTGTTCTCGATGCACAGCCAGAGGTATGACATGATCTCGCTCGAGAAGGTGTTCCACGCGATCAGGTCGATGGGCGTGATGGGTACCTCCTTGAACTTACGGATCGTGAACGTGCTGCCCCTCGTCGTTACCTCCTTGCCCAGCGTAAGCTGGATACGGGAGCCGTCGGGCATGGTCGCGTCTACCATGGGCTCGGCGATGGATATGTGCTTGCCGCACCGCTGGGCGAGCCGGATCACGTACGAGTCGAGCTGCCTCTCGCCGTACACGATGTTGGTCATGATGTTCTCGTAATTCTTATGGTACAGGAAGACGGGGGTATCGAAGCCGTTGTTCGAGATATCCTCGATGAAGTTGTCGTGCATCAGCGGGTTGATCTTGCCGAACTCGAGGTAGTCCCGGTTGATGTAGTACATTATCTTGTAATATGACTTGGTATCGATCTTCCCGATGTAATCGCTGATGGTCTGGTTGACCTTTTCCCTGAGCAGCTCCTTCTTGTCGGTGGTAGCGTCCAGGTTCTCCATCATGAGGACGTCCTGGAGCCGGTCGTAGACTTCAACGAGCAGCTCCTTCTCGAACATGGTCAGGGAAGGCTCGCATACGTAGTACAGGTAGTTATTCGTGCTCTCGTTATAGAGGATGACGATGAACGCGTAGGGCTCGTCCACCCAGTAACGCTCGACCTCCTCGTATCCCGTAACTCCGGGGAATGACGTCATGGGGCCGTGTTTTTCAGGGTCGTATGGCTCGAATACGATCTTCTGGCGAAGCTTACTCTTATCCTTTTTACCCTTGCCCTTCTCGACCTTTTCCTCTTCGTCGGACTTTACGACACCCTCGCCCGGCTTGACGATGCTGGTGAGCTCCTTCATGATGTCTTCTTCGGTCTCGAGGCTTCCGGCGGGGAAAATAACATTGCCGGTCTCCTGGCCGCTCGGGGTCGCGGCCCGGCTGGCAGGGCCGGCGGGTATGGCCTCGGCAGAAGCGATCCCGGCTGCCGGCTCCGGCTCGGCAACGGGCTTAACCGGCGCAGACGGCTCTGTTATGACAGCGGATTTCGCGGGCTCGCTCTGGAAAATGCGGCTGAGCCGCTCGTCAGCGGCATCGACGGCATCCGTTTCTTTCGGCGGCGCCATGTCGCTGTCTATGCCATAATAGCCTGTCACGCCTGTCTCGCCGGCGGGCGTTTCAGCAGCCAGCTTTTCGGCCTGTTCGGAAGGCGTGGATTCTTTAACTGACGCTTTCTTTTTCATCAGGCCATAAAAAGTTTTTTTATCGTCTTCGTGTTGCTCAAAATCGATGTCTTTTCCGGTTCCTGACACTACTTACACTCCCCGTACTCTGTATAGTTGCCCTTGCATAATGATACTATAATGATTTGGCGTTATAATATTCATATCGAGCTTATGGGTATATAAACTTGGCGTATAAGCCCTCGAAGTACGTATATATAATTTTTGTTTTTTATAAAAAATTTGGTCATTAACGAAATAAAATATGTATAAAAATTATACGATTATTTTCCATCCGCTATCGTCGGCCATGTTGAACATGCCTTCGATGTAGTACACTTCGCCCGGCGAACGGTCGTAATGGATGCTGCTCCAGTGTACAGTGATGGCATCGTGGCCCCCTATGATGCCTGCGGAGATCATATTATCGATAAGCACATATTGCACGACCATCTTTTCTCCGGCTGTGCCATAGGTCGCGGACATGTTTTTCGCCATGCCGGCGATAGAAGCGCTGTCCATTGGCTTGAGGCTGGTGCCGTCGGCTTTGGCGAGCAGCCTTGCAGCCCGGGTATATTCGCCCGACCCGATGCGGTCGAAGTAGCTCTGGACCGCCCTTTCGGGAGTGCTATCGATGTCGCCGGGGCCGTAGGCGCTTCGTAGGGCATATGCGACGGACCCGTCCTCCGTCTTGACCATATAGAACACGGGCACGGGCGACGACTCGTGCATATAGTACATGACCTCGACGTCCAACGATACTTCCATATATTGTACGTGTTTCGTGCCGTAGTATATCGTGCAGTTCTCGTAAGTGCCTGCCGGCACGGTGACCGAGTCCGTGCCATAATAGGCATACGTGGAGCCGGGGCTGTTCCAGGTATCGTCCATGGTGGTCATGTTGAGCGCCTTTGGCATCGCGACCGTCTGCATGCCGCTGCCGTCGACCAGGGTCATCGTAGCGTTGTTGATACCTTCGTGGCCCCGGTTAAGCCAGACGTCCATACGGCTCGAAGTATTGCCGGACACCAGCACGGAAGAGAGCCGGTCGCCGTCTTCCTCGCCCGGATAGGCGAGCACAGTGAAGAGGCCCGTACTCTGGTTATCGCTCGTAGCCATCAGATATGTCGCCATGCTGAACTTCGATGGGTCGAAAACGTCTTTCCCCGAGAGAGTCGTCATATCTCTAGTGGCCGGAGCGGTGCAGCCGGCCATCGATAATATCGCCGCCAGGGCGATGAGTGTGAGCACGAACGTGATGTCTTTCTTCGTCATCCTATGGACTCCTTTCGAGCAGCTTTGCCACGGCATATGCAGGGAATATGCGGGATACCCCTTTTTCTATTACGGTGTAAGGAAGGCCCATCTCATCGAGGGCGTTCATCGCGATGAAATCGCCCAGGCCGCATACTGCGGCGCGCCGGATGCCGTGGCACCCGGATACTTCCCCGATGCCCTCTTTCAGGTCGTCGATCTGTTCTCGGTACGCCTGCTTTGCGACCTCCGATACTTCTTCGGGCGCCAGCTCCTCCAGGTCGCAGCACACGACGCGGGCGAGCCGTAGCGCCGATGCTTCCTGCGTCTTCGGTGCGCCGTCCGGCGTATCGCACGCATAGTCGCCTTCAGTGATGGTGCCCAGTAAAAGGTTCACGTCCGCCGTTATTGCGAAAAGCTCCGACGCGGTCCGCACGGCCACGCCTCGCAATGTTACTTTCCGCAGTATGGCCGCCACATTCGTCCGCAGGGCGCCCGCATAGATCAGCTCGCCCCGGGATAGGCGCTGGAAGTCCGTCAGGCCCGCACGGGGAACGCCGTCCACTATGGGAATGA
This sequence comes from Methanocella paludicola SANAE, assembly GCF_000011005.1. Taxonomy (NCBI): domain Archaea; kingdom Methanobacteriati; phylum Methanobacteriota; class Methanomicrobia; order Methanocellales; family Methanocellaceae; genus Methanocella; species Methanocella paludicola. Next base: position 1,320,990 of record NC_013665.1, on the reverse strand, counting down.
TGTCGGTCGTCGTGCTGCCGATGTCGATGAAAAGAATATTTTTGTGGATGCCCCCGACATATCGTGCGGATGCCGACCAGTTGGCCGCCGACAGGAGGCGGTGATCGCCGGCGTCGGCATGGAAATTACCATCGCTGCCATAGAAGACGGCTTCCGGAAAGACCTTCTTCACTTCGGCGGCGATATGCCCGATGCCTTCCTTTTTTGAGGCATAGCAGTCGGCCAGCTCGCCCGTGATGGTGACACCGGCGGCGTCGATCTGCCCGGCCTTTTGCTTAATTTCCAGGAGCGTGCCGGCAATATCGCAGCCCTTCCAGAGGGGAAGATACTTGGAATAGGTGAAGAGCCCATCGGCGGACGCCGCCTTCGTGTTAGCTCCCCCGATGTCGATGCCCAGGATCATGATGTTCTCCCCAGGTCGGATTTGGTGAACGAGTAATGCCCCTTGATGCCCACGCTGTCGGGCAGCGTGCCGAAGCGGGCTTTGAGTATGAGGTCGGCGATGTTAGCATCCAGCACCTTATCGAGGGCGAGGACGGCGGTCGTCGGCCGCGGGTTGACGTCGACCACATAGGGCTTATCACCATAGACGATGTCGATGCCGAAGAGGCCTCTGCAGCCGAGCATCTGCCCCGCCTTCGCGGCCACGGCCAGTATCTCTTTTTTCGCCGGATGCTCGTAGGGCACTTCATTGCCGTCATACTCGATGAATGCCATGCCGCCGCTTTCGACGACCCTGATGTGCTGCTTATTGAGCGTGAGCGGCAGCATGGTTTGTCCTCCGATGAGCGAGACGCTGAGGTGCTCTCCCTCGATGTACTCGGTAGAGATCAAGCCCTCTCGATCGACGGGGCCCGGCGATATGAAAATGCCTTCGGCATCGCAGCCGTAGCGAGGCTTTACGACGCATTTTACGCCTTTTTCGTGAACCAGCCGTGGGACCGGTATTCCGTTATATAAAAGTGTCTCCGTGGTCTCCTGCTTGTCAGCGCATAGCCGGACAACGCGGGAAGAGCAGCCCAGGTTAATACAGTTCTTTTCCAGCCCCGCCGTATACTTATCGAGCATGGCATCGGGCGCAATAACAAGGAAACAATCACACTTATGCGATAAGTCTAAAAGATCCGCCTCGAAGTCCCGGGGCACGAGCACTGTGCAGCCGGCGGCCCCGAACGAGCGCCTTAGAGTATCAAGCATGGCACGGCCTTCGTTTGCCAGCGTCGGCAGGCCGGCGCAAACCGAATACTCGGCCAGTAGTATCTTCATGACGCTCTTGAATAAGTGGCCGTAGATATAATATTGTTTCGGTTTTAGAAAAAGAATAAAGAGGGAATGGGCGTTAGAACGACCCATTCAGGACGGTCATTTTCTTGCCGTCAACCGTCGACGAGATCGAGATATTTATTTTGCCGGCCAGTGCCGGGTCGGTGATCTTGATCTCCTTGCCGGCGGGCACTGAGGTGCCGCTGGCGACGACGTCCGGCGAGCCGATGGCCGGACTGTCCACGTGCAGGCCCGTCACGCTCCCGGCGCCGTTCATGTCGATAAGCATGATCATCAGCGTAGTATTATTTGATTTCATGGCCGTGAATAGCGGCGTCCCATTCTTGCTTTCCTGCAGGTTCGTAACGCAGCCGCTCATAACTAATACGATAGCTAAAATAGCCAGTAATAATAATTTATACTTCATCCAGAACCTCCTACTGTATGTCAATTAAGCCTCTACAATATTAGCTTACTACTAATACTAAATATTTGCCATACCATGGCCCTGACATCAGGCTCGATTACCCTTATATAAGAGGGCATCATCTAATCTTTAATTCTCACCGGTGATATGCAAATGGCGGAAAAACAGGCCGCAGCAGTCCAGGAATTACCCGAGTATAAGAACAGGTACATCATACTGGCCATCGTCCTCTCAGGCGTCTTCATGGGTGTGCTGGACACCAACGTGGTCAACGTCGCGCTGCCGACCATCACGCAGGCGTTCGGCGTCGAGCTATCGCAGTCCCAGTGGGTGGTGACGGCGTATCTCGTCGTTAACACGGCGCTACTGCTCATCTTCGGCCGGCTGTCCGAATACACGGGCAAAGTGCGGCTGTTCTTTGCCGGCATCGGCATCTTCACCATAAGTTCCCTGGCCTGCGGCCTGTCGACTGACCTGAACCAGCTTATCCTGTTCAGGATCGTCCAGGGCCTGGGGGCGTCTATCGTCTTCTCGATCAATACTGCCATTCTCGTGCAGGCGTTCCCCCGGAAGGAGCGGGGCCGTACGCTGGGGATGATCGGCACCATCGTGGCCATCGGCAGCATCGCCGGGCCCATCCTCGGAGGCTTCATCACGGGCACCGTGGGCTGGCAGTACATATTTTTCATCAACGTGCCCGTAGGCATCGTGCTCCTGGCCGCCGCCTCGAAATACCTGAAGCTGACGGAGAAGAGCTGCCGCATCACTGGAATGGACTGGACGGGAGCGGTGGCGCTGATGCTGACCATGGTCTCGCTCATGCTCATGCTGGGCGACCTTGCGGACAGCGTCGAGCCCGACACGGCGATGCTCATATACGCCGGCATATTTTTAGTATCGCTCGCATGGTTCGTCTCCACCGAGCTGGGCCATAGGAACCCCATCATTGATCTGCGCCTTTTCAAGGTCCGGAAATTCACCTTCGCGAGCCTGAGCACGCTCATCAATTTTACGGCATTCTCGATGTTCATACTCTGCATACCCTTCCTGCTCCAGTATGTGTGGGGCTATTCGCCTCAGCAGGTCGGCACGATGCTCCTTGCCGTGCCCCTGCTTACCGGGATCGTCGCGCCCCTGAGCGGCTACACGTACGATAAGCTACAGTCTACATATCATAGCTCGTTCGGCATGCTGGTCATGGCCCTCGCTCTGTTCCTCCTGGGCTACGTGGTGAACTTATCCAGCCCCGTATTGTTGCTGATATGCCTGGGCTTATTCGGCTTAGGCACCGGCCTGTTCACCAGCCCCAATAATACGGAGATCATGTCCGCGCTGCCTCCGCAGAAGAGCAGTACTGCCTCAAGCGTGCTGGCCACCGTGAGGAACTTCGGGAACTCCATCGGCGTGTCCCTGGCGAGCATACTGTTGTACATTCTCCTTGAGGCGGCCGGGTTCACCGGGGTGGTTTCGGCGAGCCTGCAGGGAAAGGAAGCGCTCGCGAGCTCCATTAGCGTCGTGATGTATATGGCCGCTGCATTATGCGTCGTCGGCGTCATTACTTCGCTCATCGTCGGCTGGAGCAAGAACCAGGAAGTGAATGTGCCTGCGGCGTGCGATGTGCCCGCTAAGCAATGACTTTTTGTAGGACTCCGATTACAACATATGTAAAACGAAGGGCCATTTATAACCCCGCTTTTAAGTCACTAAGCTGACGGAGGCACTATTCTCACCACAATGGCACGGAGTTCACAAAGGCTCACTAAGACTTTTTTTAAATGTGAGGGACAGAGGCCACAAAGCCCGGTTCATTGGCGATAGGGCACAAAGGATACAATGGCACAATGAAATGAACATGCGAACACTTTTTGCCATCGTGTCATTGTCCCCTTCGTGCCCTAATAACCCAAAAAGCCATCTCTGCGGCCTTAGTGACTTACATTTAAAAAAGTCTTTGTGAAACTCAGCGTGCTCCGTGCCATTGTGGTGAAAATAGTGCCTCTGTACGCTCAGTGCCTTAAAAAACAGGGCAGTACAATGTAAGACGATAAACAGGTAAGCGCAACTAATATAATCACTCAACTAATGCATGCAAAGATTTCCAGTGGGCGCGGATAAAAGATTATATTGCTTCGGGCTACTATATTGTGCTGGATGACGCACCGCATTCTCATCACGAACGACGACGGCATCAGCTCGTCAGGCCTGCTGGCCGCCTATGAGTCCGTAAAGGGCCTGGGTGAAGTCACCATCGTGGCCCCGGCGACCCAGCAGAGCGCGGTCGGGCGTTCCATGACACTTTTTAACCCATTGAGGCTGACAAGGCTAAAGATCAACGGCACGACCGCATACACTGTGAGTGGCACGCCCACGGACGCGGTCATTATCGGCATGTTCGTGGCCATGAAGAAAAAGCCCGACCTCGCCATTTCTGGCTTCAACATCGGCGAGAACCTGAGCACCGAGGCCGCGACGACTTCGGGCACCATCGGCGCCGCCCTCGAGGCGGCAGGGCAGGGAGTCCCGGCAATTGCGGTATCAATGCGTGTTGAGGACGAGGGCGACAAGTTCGTCGATACGAACTTTAAAAGGGACTACAGCGCAGCCATCAACGTCGTCGGTAAGCTTGCGCAGTGCGTGCTTGAGGGGAAACTACCGGCAGGGGTGGACGTGTTGAACGTCAACGTGCCGGCGCATGCCGGGCCGAAAACGCCCGTAGTCGTTACGAAACTCGCACGAAAGATGTACGACACCAGGGTACACCGCCGGAAAGACCCAAGAGGACGCTCGTATTACTGGATAGACGGGACGATCGTCGAGGACGCGGCAGAGGGAACTGACCTGCATACCATCATGAAGAAAGGCATGATATCCGTTACGCCCCTGACCATGGACATGACCTCTCCGTCAAACACGAAAGGCCTGGAAAAAATGCTGGCAAAGGCCTTTAAGCCATGATTCTCAAAGGCCCGGGAGCAAGGCATATCTCACATTATAGTTAAACATTAAAATATGGTTCTTGTGCGTTTTTGGGATGATATATTGCTTTGGCGGATGCCTTCGCTCGTTTTTATGTTATGCCGTCGTTGAGTGGTCCAACCACAGGGGCACGGAGAGCGCTGAGTTTCACGGAGTTTTCTTATAAATGGAGGCCCAGAGGCCACGGAGTACGGGTTTATAACATTCCCGGGGCACGGAGTTGAAAGAGGCACTGCCGAGGATAAACCGCATTATTGTTTATTGGTCAACCGAGCCTCAATAAACTCTGTGTCCCAGGCTAACTAATAAACCGGCCTCTGAGCTCTCTGAGTCTCCCTTTATAAGAAAACTCTGTGTAACTCCCGTGCGCTCCGTGCCCCTGTGGTTGGACCACTCAACGACGGCATAACTAGAAAAGAATAAAAAAAACATTCATCCCAAAACCGCGGAAGAATCAAAAATATAAAAATTTTCAAAGCGATTGCCTGCCAGGCTAACAGCCAGACCCCGGGAACTACTTTAAACTTATATTACAAAAGATTTATAAGATATGTATCAACGTATGAGTATAGTTCATCGCACGAGTGAATTCCCTCAAGGTAGTACAGTCAATGTCTAACATTTGGATCGAGATCCTGATCATCTTATTATTGATCTTGTTTAACGGGCTCTTCGCAATGGCCGAGATCGCCATTATCTCCGGCCGCAAGGCACGGCTTCAGCAGTATGCCGAAGAGGGCGACGCGAGCGCGAAGTCGGCGCTCGAGCTGGCCAACTCGCCCGGCGACTTCCTGTCGACGATACAGGTGGGCATAACGCTAGTGGGTATACTTGCGGGGGCATTCGGCGGCGCGACTATCGCCAAAGAGATAACCCCCTATATAGCGAGTTACCCCGCTCTTGCCCCTTATAGCGACGTCATCAGCATCCTCATCGTCGTCTTACCTATCACTTATCTGACGATCGTAATAGGCGAGCTCGTCCCCAAGCGGATAGGCCTGAATTATGCGGAGCGTATTGCCCGGCTCATCGCGTCCCCGATGCGGCTTCTATCGAAGCTTGCCATGCCCGTCGTGCGCCTGCTGAGCCTGTCGACGGACCTGATCCTCTGGGCATTAAGCGTAAAACCATCGACCGAGCCGCCCGTGACCGAGGAGGAGATCAAGGTCCTCATCGACCAGGGCGCCAAGGCCGGCGTCTTCGAGGAAGCCGAGAGCGACATGGTCGACAGCATCTTTCGCCTGAGCGACAGGCGGGTCAGCTCCATGATGGTGCCGAGGACCGACCTGACCGTGCTCTACCTGGACGATACGGTCAACGATATCGTTAAAAAGATCGCGGAAAGCGGCCACTCGAGCTACCCGGTCTGCGACAGCGAGCTCGATAACGTGCTCGGCATCGTTTACGTGAAGGACCTGCTGGCCCGGTACCTGGAGCAGAATAAGCTCGACCTGAAGGCGACAATGAAGGAGCCGCTGTTCATGCCGGAGAGCATGCCGGCGCTGAAGGCGCTGGAGCTTTTTAAGAAGTCCGGCAAGCATATGGCCGTGATCATCGATGAGTATGGCGGCCTTCAGGGCCTGGTGACCATCCACGATATCATGGAGTCTGTGGTCGGCGACGTACCGACAATTGACAGTCCCCGGGCCACGCAGAGGGACGATGGCTCCTGGCTGGTGGACGGGATGATGCCGGTAGACGAGTTTAAAAATATCCTGGACATCAAGAGCCTGCCCGACGAGGATACTGGCACATTCCAGACGCTGGGCGGCTTCGTGATGGCCCACCTGCATCGCATACCGGCCGCCGGGAACAAGTTCACCATGGAAGGCTACACGTATGAAGTGGTCGACATGGACGGGATGCGGGTCGATAAAGTTTTGGTGACGCCGCCTAAAGCTGAAGAGCTGAATGAAAAGGATTAAAAGCGCTAAAATAAAATATGATATACAAAGAGTTACCCCTTTGTATTATTTGAAAAATCACGTTTTGTGAACTTTTAAAACTTAGTAAAAAGTTTTAGAACCTGGGCTTCCTGTGCTTGGGAAGGCAGTCCTGGCAATATACCGGGCGGCCCTCGGTGGGCTGGAAGGGTACTTCACATTCTTTCTTGCAGTCGGCGCAAACGGCCTTGTGCATCTCTCTTGGGCCGGAGTTTCTCCGGTCATTGAATCCACTGTAACTCATTTTAAATACTCATGCAGAAATTGGTCTGCGACGTCGATAACGGGTACATGTTATAAATAGTTATGCAATTTCCATCCGCTACTTCATCGCATCCTTAAATTCCCCGTATACTTCAGCCATCGTATACTGCCACTCAAAGGAATGCAGCATGCGCTGATATGCCCGACCCTTTGAATATTCTTCTTCGAGAAATTCGACTCCCGGATACTCGACCTTCATGAGATAGAGCCCGGCAGCGAGGGCGGGAGGGATGCCTTCCCGGTACTCGTCCGGCTTCAGCATCTGCTCGATCCACTGCGCCGGCCGTTTGTTAGAGCCCACGAGCCTGAGGCCGGTCACGATCTTGCGCACCATGTTCCACAAGAATGAGTCGGCCTCGATGTCGATAACGTACATATCGCCTCGCTTCGTGACCGAGATGCTCTTAACCGTACGCACAGGGTTCTTGTTGGGCTCGACGCTGGAAAAGTTCGTAAAGTCGTGCGTGCCGGGGAAGAGCTGCGAGTAGGTGACGATGCGGCGCTCGATAACATCAGGGGCATAGAGTAGGTACCGGTAAGTGCGGCTGACGGCGTGGCGTCGAGGGTCGAAATCATCGGGCACTACCGCTTTAGCGTATACCCACATATCAGCAGGCAGGACAGAGTTTATGATCCGGGGCTCCGTTAGCTTATCGTTCTTGGGCACGAAAGCTATGACCTGGCCCAGCGCATGGACGCCAGCGTCGGTGCGGCCCGAAAATTCGACTTTAGTCTTCTCACCGATAATGCCCTTTTCGACGAGGCCCTTGCGAAGCTCACCCTCCACAGTACGGCGGCCAGGCTGCGACTGGGAGCCCGAAAAATCCGTGCCGACATACGCCAGCTTGAAGGCGACTTTCAGAGGCTCACTCCCGCTCGAACTTGACCTTTTTCTCACCCACCAGATATATGGCGACCGTGATGATGAGGATCAGAAGCGCCGTGATGGCCATCTCTTCCCAGGTGATGTTCGGCTCCACGCCGAAGACCAGCACGCGCCGGATCATGGCCGTCAGGCCCGCCGCCAGGATAAGCTTCAGCTCGAGCTGATGGCTTTTGAAATACACGACCACGGTCTGGATCAGCTCGGCGATGATAAGCGTCACGAGCAGGTCGTTGAGCGCGAGCACGAGCGTCTCCAGGCTGAACGGCTCGAATAAGAAGCGGGCCAGGTCCTTGCCGACGATGAAGAGCGTCATGATGGCCATTATGACCAGGAATATGGAGACTAAGAGATATACGGCCGATTCGACCTTATCGAGGAAGCCGGCGATAAAGCTGTCGTAGCCCGTTGGGGCGGAAGTTGCCATGTAATGACAATAAGGCCCGGATAAATATTAAAGGTTTTATGCCTGGGCTTTTTTATCCCCGACCAGCCAGATGCCGAGGATGATGACGAGGATGAGCAGCGCCGTGACTGCCATCTGCTCCCAGGTGATGGTCTTCTCGACACCGAAGACCAGCACGCGCCGGATCATGGCCGTCAGACCCACGCTCAGTATGAGCCGCAGGTCAAGCGTGCGGACCTTGATATACACGATCACGGTCTGGATCAGGGCGGCGATGATGAGCGTGACAAGAAGGCTGTTCAACGCCATGTCTATGATATCCAGGCTCGCGCCCGATACGAACTGCGACAGGTCGAGCGCCACGATGAAGAACGTCATGAGAGCCATGATGCCGAGGAAAAGCGCGACCAGGAGGTAAATACCCGTCTCCACCATATCGAGCAGGCTGACGACGCCGCTGTTCTTATCCATTGCCATATCGATGCTCACCCGGTTATTTGAAAGCTTAAAAGACCCCGATATATAAAAGGTTTATTCATACGCCCTTATTCAACGACCCTCGTGATGCCATAAGCTGCCATGCAGGCCTCTAGCTGTTTTAAGGTGCCGACAGCCAGTATGATCGAGTCGGGACGTAATACGAAAGATAGCCCCGGGTTAGGCGTAAATTTGCCGTCATCGATGACGCCCACGATAGAGCAGCCCGTCCGCGTCCTCATGGCCGTATCCTGTATCGCCTTGCCTTCAACGGCCGAGCCCTTCACGTTGAACTTATACAGGAGGACGTTCTCCGAGAGCATGATGGCATCCTCGAGGACGCCTTTTTCAACGACCGTCGCCAGCGTCCTTCCGCCGGTGGTCGAAAGCGAGGTCACGATATCGGCGCCCGCACGATATATCTTACCGACGTTACGGTCCATATTGGCCCTGGAGATAATGCTTACGTGAGGGTTCAGTCCCCTGGCCAGCAGGGAGGTCAGCATATTCTTGTTATCGTCGTTCAGCGTCACGACGAGCGTGGACGCTTGCTCGATGCCCGCCTTTTTAAGCGTCTCCTGGTCCGTGGAGTCGCCGATGACCTGGTCCTTGCCCTCGTATGGCTTGAGGTCGATGATGGTATAGGAGATGCCCTTCTTATCGAACTGGCGGGCGACCTCCTTGCCAACGTCCCCGAAGCCGGCGATGATGCGCTTACTGCCACACGGCATGCCTTCTATGTGCCCCAGAGAGCTCATATTGTGGAGCTGGCGGTCATTGCCGACGGCCATGAGCACCGTGGACTCGTCTACTTCCATGTCATCCGGCGGGTCGACGATGAACCGGCCATCCTTAAAAGCCCCGACAATGGTGGCGCCCGTTTTATCGCGTATCCCCAGGTCCTTCAGCTTCTTACCGATCATGGGATTATCCGGGTATACGGGAAGCTTGCATATTTTCATGTCCTCGCCGAGGTCGACGACGTTCGTTACTTCAAAATTAATGGACGAGATGGCCGTCATACCCATATTGATGCCCAGTATCTGCTTGGGGGATATCACGATGTCGGCGCCTGCCAGCTTTAAGAACGCTGCCAGCTCTAGCCGCTCCACGAGCGCGATGATCTTACAATCCGAGAGCTGTGAAGCGGTCAGCACTACTGCGGCGTCCTTCTGCTCGCCCTCGTTGGCGATGAGCATGGACGCGGTCTCGACGTGCGCTGCCTTAAGAACGGCCTCGTCCGTCGTATCCCCCCGCAAAGCATAGTAGCCCCGTAGCTGTAAGGCACGGACACTTTCCGCTGACTCGTCGACGACCACGAACTGCCGCCCCGTATCGGCAAGCTCACGTATAAGCGAGTCCACGAGGGCGTTGTAGCCGCAGACCACTACGTGCCCTTTCAGGCGCTCCGGCGGCTTACCTTTGGGCGACTTGAACCATTTGTCGATGGCCGGCGTGACCACGATCGGAAGAATGACAGCGAAGAATATCGCGATGCCCGAGAGGATGACGAGCATCGTGAATATTTTCCCCAGCGTGGTTATGGGGTAGATGTCCCCGAAGCCGGTCGTCGTCATGGTGACCACGACCCAGTAGATGGCGGTCAGTATATCATTGTCATGGGCGTTGAACTCCCCGGGCATCAGCATGAAAATACACGTATATAACAGAATGAGCGCCAGTATGCCTGCAGGATATGCGAGGTATGGCGACTGCAGGATGCTGCGTATCTTGACGTCCGATATTCGCTGGGGCATAGAGTATACTGGAATATGACCGGGATAATAAAAAAGGATTTGCTTATTTTAAGATCTAACTGCCCGGCGACTTGAGGGCGACGTACTCTTCGACGTCCAGGCGCATGAGCATCGAATCGCCCGACGCGAACAGGCTCTCGTCGAGCTTATCGTAGCCATGCCTCGCCGCGACCTTCTTCGCCCCGGTCCGTGGCCGGATGGCTTTTACAAGGGCAGCCGATGCGCGCTTCTTCTCCGACGCATCCGTCACCGGCGACAGCCTGCCCATGAACGTGGCGTTCTGGTATTCTGTCACGCTCTTATTATATGAGTCCAGCTCAACGCTTACATGGGGGTCCTTCCGTATCAGGTCCATCTTTCGCCCGTAGTCGGCGAAATGGAAGTACATTTTTCCCCCTGTATAGACGTAGTCCAGGCAAATAAGGTACGGACATACGCGGTCGTTGAGCGCCATACGACAGACCTGGCAGCTTTTTAATAGCGCGTCCGTTTCTTTCTTCGTCATCGCGGGCAGCTTAATTACCCCGTCATCACCGGCTTTCTTTCTTGGGTTATTTTTACTGGTCTTACTGGCCATGATCATGCTCCTCATGTGCTTAATAATATAATAATTAGTAAGTAAATATTTATCGTTAAGCTATTAATCGAGCGATCAAAACGTAAACACGGGATTACTGAAAACACTAATTAAAAATAAAAAGAGAGTGCGTGAGGATCACTCACGCATGGATCAACTTTACTCAGGCTTGGAGACCAGCGTGGTCTTGGACAGGACCTTGCCGTCTGCTGCGTGGGGGGTCCTCTTGATCGAGTTACCGCCCTTCTCGAGCTCCCTGGCCTGGTCGCACAGCAGTGCGGCGGTCCGGAGCAGCTCGTGAGCGCTGGCGACGGTGATGATGTACTGTTCCATTTCCTTCTGCATGAAGCAGCCGAGCAGGTCGAGGTCGCCGACTTTCTCGGCGGCGGCGAACGCGGCGAACGCCTTTGCCTGGGCGTACGGGTTCGTGTAGCCGGCCATCGGGACTGCCTTGGCGGCGTCAATGACGATCTGCGGTACGGTTACGGGCTGGCCGGCGTTGATCATGTCGATGCACTTGTCGAGCTCGGTCTGGATGAGCCTGACTACGCCGGTCTCGGCGAGCACCTTGGTCATGTCGGCGTTGAACAGCACCATTTCGGTGGGGTCCAGGAACTGCCTGCGGGCGCCGATCATCGAGTCGCACTTGACGATGAAGTAGCCCAGGCCCTTCGCCTTGAGGTCGTCCTTGACCTTCATCATGGGGACGTCCGAGATAGCGATGGTCGGTACGCCGGCGGCCTTGATGGCTTCCCTGGCCTTGGTCGGGCCGGGTAATGCGCCGTTCGGGCTGATGACGATGCATAACTGGGGCTTGAACTCCAGGATCTTTGCGACTGCCTCGTCCGCCTCGGCCTCGCCCAGCTTTGCGCCGGTGCCAACGGTCCTGACGTATATGTCTCTGTCTGCCCTCTCATCGAGAATGAGGTCTATGTACCTTGAGGTTCCAAGGTTTCCTAACTTAACGATTCCAACTCTTGCGGTCATAAATATACCTTCTATGAGTTTATTTGAGCCATTATGGCACAAATAACTGTTCGGCCTCCTCCCATCGTTTTTTCTAATAGGCCGTTTTAATTAACGAAACTAATAAACGTTTTAATGGTAAATAGCTTTTTCGAGACTGCCCATCAAGAATTTCATGACTGAGCGCTTTATATAGCCCGTTAAGCCCTATGTGGCCAGTATCTCAGCGAGCTTGAGTATGGCGGGGTCCAGCGGCTTCTCGGTCCGGACGGACTCCTCGAGGCTGAAGCTCATCACTCTGCCCTCCCTGAGGGTGGTGATGAGGCCTCCTTTATCATCCGATAACAGCTCAACGGCCTTGCTGCCGAACTCGCTGGCCAGATAGCGGCTCCTTGCCGTGGGGCTGCCTCCCCGCTGGGCATAGCCCAGGACGCTAAGCCGCGTCTCGAGCCCCGTATTCTCCTCGATGTCCAGGGCCAGCTTCCGCGTGTCCCCGATGCCCTCGGCCGCTATGATAATGGCCGATCTTTTACCCATGGACTCGTTCGCCCGGATGATATCGAACAGGCGCTGCTCTTTGAAGGGCACTTCCGGCACCAGTATGATCTCCGCTCCCACTGTGAGGCCTACCATGGACGCCAGGAAACCCCGCTTTCTGCCCATGACCTCGACGATGAACATCCTTTCGTGAGAGATGGCGGTATCCCGTATCTTATCGACCATGCCGATCGCCGTGTCGACGGCGGTATCAAAGCCGATGGTCTCGTCGGTCCCGTAGACGTCATTATCGATCGTGGCCGGAACGCCGACCATGAGCGTATCGATCTTTTCGCCCAGCGCTCTTGCCGCCCGGAAGGAGCCGTCGCCGCCTATGACCACGAGCCCGTCGACCTTGTGCTTCGCAAGACATGCTGCCGCCTTTGCCCGGCCTTCGGATGTCTGGATATGGGGGCAGCGAGTCGTATGCAGTATCGTGCCGCCCATGTTGATGATGCCGCTTACTGACCTCGCGTTTAACGGCCTTACGAGGCCGGAGATCAGCCCTTCCCAGCCCCGCTCAAAGCCTATGACGCTCATGCCGTTGTAGGCGGCGATGCGGGTGACCGCCCGTATGGCCGCGTTCATGCCCGGCGCGTCCCCGCCGCTGGTCACGATGCCGATGGTCTTCAAAATGCTCCCACGTTTTACTTGGCGTACGGAGTAAATTATTTTTACCGCCCATCGAACGGCTTTTTTCAAGCTGGCTTATTCATTGACCTTGCCGATCAAATAGTGCATCATTTTTTCCGGCAGCATCGGTATCGATCGTTCGAAATAATTGAATACGACGAAGAGCGGCGCATCCATTATATCGCCCGTCATATTCATGGCTCCATTCTTGCTATCTGCGCTTCCCGCCATGGTGCACATCCGCCCGATGATCCCCAGGATTATCGGCTCGAGGATGACCCTGGCCCGGGAGTCTTCGAGCCATTCGCGTACGGTCGAATTGTGATTTAAGTGATTGCGCAATTTCGAGCCGGATTGCAGATGCACGGTGATATGCTGGCGGATATCGGCGGAGGATGCCCCGATAAGGATATCAAAATCGCCGTCCTCCGTCACCCACCGTTTATACGAGGGATGATAGTAGGCAAAGCTACGGTAATCGAGCGGGATGGATACGGTCTTTGTTTCGCCCGGGTGGAGCTCCACTTTCACGAATCCTTTTAATTCTTTCGGCGGGCGGATCAGGGAGGATTTCTGGTCATGGACATAGACCTGGACTATCTCCTTTCCTGCGACTTTACCCGTATTCGTCACATCTACCGTTACAGTGGTCCCATCGGCGTCTTTAAACCGGCTTGCCGTCGTCCGTGGGTTACTATAGGAAAAAGTTGTATAGCTCAACCCGTGGCCGAAGGGGAATAGCACGGGCGTATCCGTGGCATCATAATAGCGATAGCCGATGAAAAGCCCCTCGCCATAACGTACGGTGCTGGTATCGATGTTGGCCTTGCTCGGCCAGTTGAGATACGCCGGCGTGTCGGATAATTTCAATGGAAAAGTTTCTGCCAGTTTTCCAGAGGGGTTGACGTGTCCATAGAGTATGTCCGCAATGGCTTTACCGCCTGCCTGTCCCATCATCCAGGCTTCGAGCACGGCCGCCGTGTCCCCGATCCATTCGCCCATCGCGACCGGTGCCCCGTTATTTAATACGATGACCGTGTTCGGCTGAACGGCCGTGACCGATCTGATCAGGGCGACCTGCTGGCGTGGCAGGTCGATATCCGCACGGTCGTAACCTTCGGATTCGGTTAAAGGAGGTAGGGCGATAAAAAGGATGGCCGCTTCGGCGGATTGAGCTATTCCTGTGGCCTCGTCGATCATGTCTTGCCGGAACTCCCCATCGTTCGTATAGCCATCAGCATACATGAACCGAGTGCCGGGAGCCTGCCGCCGTAGCTCATCCAGTGGTATCGCGACTTTTGTCGGGTTAACGCGTGAAGCCCCTCCGCCCTGGAAATAAGGGTGTATAGCGGATAACCCGATGACAGCGATCCTGCCGTGATCTTTTAATGGCAATACGCCGTTGTTCTTTAGCAGTACCATGCCTTCGCCGGCGATCCTGCCCGCGAGGTCGTGATGGCTCTCGATATCGAATGATCCGCCTTTAGGTGTTTTTGACGCTTTATGGATCGTGGAAAGAATACGGGATACGGAACGGTCCAGGACTTTTTCGTCCAGGGCTCCCGAACGGACCGCATCGACGAGGGCGTGCATATCCACCAGCTGGGGGCCGTGCATTTCCAGGTCCAATCCCGCGCCGATCGCCTTTACCAGGTTATGGACCGCGGCCCAGTCCGACATGACCAGACCGTCAAATCCCCATTCGTCTCTCAGGATAGAAAGCAATTCGGTATTTTCAGCGCATGCGACCCCATTGACCTTGTTGTAGGCGCTCATGACCGCCCATGGCTTCGCTTTTTTTATCGCCATCTCGAAGGCGGGTAAATAGATCTCACGTAATGTGCGCTCGTCGATCTCTGAATTTAGCAAATATCGCTTGAACTCCTGGCTATTGGCCGCAAAGTGTTTTATGGTCGCGCCCACGCCCTTTTCCTGAATACCGTTGGCCATGCCGATCGCCATTTCACCGGCCAGGTATGGGTCTTCCGAGAAGTACTCGAAGTTACGGCCGCCGAGCGGGGAGCGCTTCATGTTCACGCCAGGCCCGAGCAGAAGATCTACATCCTGGGCAATGGCCTCTTCGGCAAGTGCCTTGCCCATGGTATACAGGAGGTTTCGGTCCCACGTCGAAGCCAGGCATGAAGCCGTGGGGAAGCAGGTGGCGGGCAGGCTCTGACAAAAGCTCGCATCGATATCCCTGCTCCTCCTGAGGCCGTGCGGGCCGTCGGCAAGGGTGATCGCGGGAACTTCCGGACGGCCGATATTAAAGGTCGTCCAGGGGCCACTACCTATACAGAGGGCGGCTTTTTCCTCTATCGTGAGCTGCTTGAGTATGGATTGAACATCGATCATTATCATGCCTTTTCTATCGAAACGAGTGCACGGAGGCCGTAGAATATTAATATCTTTTCTTTTATAGCACTTATCGTTTAAATCCTTTAATCCTTACCATACTCGAAAAAAGAAGTAATGATCTCAACGTGCGGCCATGCCTGTCGGGCACGGGCACTTACCGCCAGGCATTCCCGAAGGACACGGGCATTGGCCGCCAGGTGCGGCAGAGACGCACGGGCATTTTCCACCCGGGCACGGGCAATACTGGCCCTTGTATCCAGGCGATGTCTGAGCGGCCACAATCCCCGGCGTCAGTATTGCTAACATCAATCCCAGCAATATCGAAATTGCTATGTATCTTTTCACCATCATACATAACCCCCTTTGAAATTTTATCTCATCATCTTTCTGCACTCGTCGGCGCAGGCTTTACACGATCCGGCGCAGATGCGGCTCTGGTACTTATCCTGTTTTAAAACCTGCATTTATACTCCATCATCTGGCATTGGCATTTTAAATCAAAACGATATGTCGATTTTTTAATAAAATATGCCTTTATTTATGGCCAAAATGTGGATTATGACCATCACGTTCCGGAAGCATTGAGTATCGAGGACAATATGGGACGTGAGGCTATTCTTATCCTGGCCGGCGTGCTGGCTATCATTCTCCTGGCAGCAATCGAATGCAGCCCTGGAGCTGCTGAAAGCGATGCCTCGTACTGGAATAAGGTAGACGAGGCTGTGGGTATTAAAGGGACGATGCTGGCCGGAGGCGTCTATAAGACCGAGCTGCCGCCGGGCGTGCCGGATGTAAAGGTCGGAGACGTGCTCTTGCGGCCGGCCATGGCCGCTGACTCCTGGGTATCGTTCGTGCGCATGGGAGACGAGGCCATGATGATGGGCGATATCGTGGTGCCGGCCGGGGATCTGGGGCCTGTGCAGCGAAGGTTCGTTGAAGAGGGCATCGATATAACGGCGATCCATAATACGCTGGTCGGCGAATCCCCCCAGGTCTACGATATGCATATCAGCGGGAGAGGGAATGCGGCCGTTATGGCAGCAAGCGTGCGTGCGGCGCTCGAACAGGTTAATGTCACTCACGAGGAAGTTATGCCTGCCCCGGGATCATCCGGCCAGCTAAAGCGGCTCGATGAGGCAATGGGCTACAGGGGCCGTGCCGAAAACGGCGTCTATGTCTATGAAGTGCCCAGAGCTGAACGGATCACCATGGACGGGATGGAAATACCCTCGACAATGGACGTGTCAACGACCATAAAGTTTCAGCCCCTGGGGGGTGGGAAAGCAGCCATAACAGGGGACTTTATCCTGAGGCCTGATGAAGTGAAGACCGTGATGAAAACATTGAGCGAGAACGGCATCGTGGTCACCGCCCTGCATACGCACATGCTGACCGAGGAACCGCGCCTGTTCATGATGCACTTCTGGGCTACGGGCGATGAGGCCGCCCTGGCAAAAGCGCTACGGCAGGCGCTGGATAATACGAATAGCTTAAGGCCATATAATGCCGGCTGATCCGCCTATACTGAACTATTGGTCTTATCGAGAGCCTTGCGCATTGCGCCCGCTATAACGGCCGGGTCCCCGACGGCCCAGCAATGCATATAGAACAGCCGGGGCTGCTCGTTAATCATGTGGCTGTGCAGCGCCGTTACCTCGACGCCATTATCTGCCAGCCTCGCAAGTACAGGGCTCACCTCGCTCTTTTCCAGGACGAATTCGCCGATGACCGCAGCTTTTCCCTGGCCTGTGGGCTGGAACGAGATCCTTGTCGATATGTCCATGTCGGGGGGCAGCTCAACGCCGCCCATGTTTATCTTATCCGCCCTCGGTACGCTATACGCATATACGCCGTCCTCGGCCTTACCCTGGAGGCCTATGATCGCGTCCAGCCGGGCCGTATCGAGCTGAGAGAGCGGCACATGCTGGCTGACAGTGGCGGGACCGCCATCCAGCGGCGTGATGATATTATTCAATGCTTTTGCCACCGGTACGGGATCGCCATTCGCGTGGACGTGCAGCCACATGATATGGGGCCTTTCCCGTAGCAGATGATTATGCAGCGCCGTCTCAGTGATCCCGGCTGCCAGGAGTTTTTGCGTCACGCCCGCCACTTCGTCCTCTTTGAGCATGATCTCCCCGACCATCATTGTCCCCTCGCTCGTCCTCATAAAAGAGAATTCGTGCGACATATCGGAGCCTGGGGCAAGGCGTATGCCGTCGAGCGTTACGCTAAGATCGCGGGGGATCACGAATGTAACGACGCCGTCCGGGCTGACTTCACCTTTCTTTCCCATGGCCTGTTCCACGGGAGCCCAGTATCCCCTATCGTCCTGTGCTACGGATACCGGGCCTGCTAGTGTTGCCATTATAAAAGTAACGATCAGTAAGGATGCAAATCGCATTATGTTTTTCTGCATTTATGTCGCCCATTTGTGACATATCTAAGGCAACAATAAAATATTTCGGAGTGTTTCACATATCTTAAGCGCCGGGTGAATTAGATGGTCATCGCCCGCTTCTTTTACACGGGGATAATATCTGTAATATCTCCTTACCGCGAGCGCTCACGGGTCATCCAGCGCAGCTCCCACTTCTGCCTAGGCTCGACGAACGCCAGAACGAGATCCTCGATATCGTCGGGAAAGCGCATATTATTTTATTTATGCTGCCAATGAATAATAAATCATGGACATGGAGCACGGCATGAAGGAAAGAGACATGGCAGGGCATAAAATGGAGCATAAAGGGCATGCTCCCGGGCCCGCCCATGCGGGCCACATGCAGATGATCGAGGACTATAAAAAGAGGTTCTTCGTCTGCCTCGTCCTGACCGTCCCCATCATCCTGTTATCTTCCACGGTACAGGGCTTCTTCGGCGTCAGCTTTACTTTCCCGGGCGCCGATTTTCTCGTCTTCCTGCTCTCGACTATCGTTTACTTTTATGGTGGCTACCCGTTCCTTAAGGGCATCGTCGATGAGCTAAAAGAGCGCAGGCCCGGCATGATGACCCTGATCGCCGTCGCCATAAGTGTAGCTTACTTCTACAGCGCCGCGGTCGTGTTCGGCCTTCCCGGCATGGTCTTCTTCTGGGAGCTGGCGACGCTGATCGACATCATGCTGCTCGGCCACTGGCTGGAGATGCGGTCGGTCATGGGCGCATCGAGGGCCCTGGAAGAGCTCGTGAAGATCATGCCCTCGGAAGCCCACATGGTGCACGACGGCCACGTCATGGACGTGAAGGTCGAGGAGCTGAAGCCGGGGGATAAAGTGCTGGTCAAGCCCGGGGAGAAGGTGCCCGTCGACGGCATCGTCATCGACGGCGAGACGAGCGTCAACCAGGCGATGCTGACCGGCGAATCTCGGCCGGTGGCGAAGAGGCCGGGCGATAAGGTGATCGGGGGCTCCATCAACGGCGAAGGCTCCGTGACCGTCCGGGTCGAAAAGACGGGCAGGGACACGTACCTGAGCCAGGTCGTCGAGCTCGTGCGACAGGCCCAGGAGAGCAAGTCCCGCACCCAGGATCTGGCCGACAGGGCGGCGCTTGTGCTGGTCATCATCGCGCTGGCCGCGGGCGGCATCACGCTCATCGCGTGGCTTCTCTTCGGCCAGACACTGGCCTTCGCCATCGAGCGTATGGCGACGGTCATGGTAATTACCTGCCCCCACGCCCTAGGCCTGGCCGTGCCGCTGGTCGTGGCAGTTTCGACAGCGCTGGCGGCAAAGTCCGGCCTGCTCATTCGGGACAGGAGCGCGTTCGAGAACGCCCGGAGCCTGCAGGCCGTGGTGTTCGATAAGACCGGCACGCTTACAGAGGGTAGGTTCGGCGTCACAGACATCGTCCCACTAGGCCCCATGGATGAAAACGGCATACTCGGCATGGCGGCATCGCTCGAGTCCGGCTCGGAGCACCTGATAGCGGCCGGCATTGTGAAAAGCGCGAAGGAAATAGGTATTATACTTAAGCCAGCTGCTGGGTTTCGGGCAATCCCCGGAAAAGGCGTAGAAGGAACGATCGATGGTAAGACATACATGGTGGTCAGCCCCGGATACCTTAAGGAAAAGAACATAGAAGCGAGCAATGAGAAAATGGGCGACATCAGGGAACAAGGGAAAACGGTCGTGTACCTGCTCGAAGACGAAAAGCCCATGGGTGCCATAGCCCTGGCCGACGTGATACGGAAAGAATCCCGGGAAGCCGTAGCCAGGCTAAAGCAGATGGGCATCAAGTGCATGATGCTCACGGGCGATAATAGGTCCGTGGCGAAACACGTAGCCGATGAGCTCGGGCTGGACGAATATTTCGCCGAAGTGCTCCCGCACGAAAAGGTGAATAAGATAAAGGAGGTCCAGGAAAAGTACCGCGTCGCGATGGTGGGCGATGGCATCAACGATGCCCCGGCCCTGGTACAGGCCGATGTGGGCATCGCCATCGGCGCAGGCACCGACGTCGCCATCGAAAGCGCCGACATCGTACTGGTCGGTAACGACCCCCGGGAAGTCGTGGACATTATCGTTCTTTCGAGGAGAACGTATACCAAGATGGTCGAGAACCTGCTCTGGGCGACGGGTTATAACGCCTTTGCCATCCCGCTGGCGGCGGGAGCCCTGTACGCATATGGCATCCTCCTGTCACCGGCGGTCGGCGCACTGCTCATGAGCGCCAGCACGGTCATCGTCGCCATTAACGCGCGGCTTCTGAGGATGCCGGAAGCATGACCACGAACCGGGCTCCCTGCGTATGATCGCCCGGCACCCGGTCTTCCAGCCAGAAGCGCCCGTTAAACTTTTTCACGAACGTCCTGACCAGGTACAGGCCCAGCCCTTTGGCGCCCAGCTTCTTTCTGGAGAGCAGTATTTTTTTATCCTGCGGGGATATCCCTGGCCCATTGTCTTCAATGGCGACCTGGTAATACTTCTTTCCATTTTGCATTGTTTCGCCTATCCGGATATCGATCCTCAGGGGGCCTGTCGAGTGTTTGATAGCATTTCCGACGAGGTTCGTAAAAACGTCCTTGAGAAGTGGATTAGCTATGACGGGGGCCGGACTGATCCCGGACAGGCAAATATGAATGTCCCGGTTCGGTATCTGCGAGTACTCGGACCGTATCTCGGACAGCATCGGGTAAAGGTCAATGGTCTCATGCTTCAGCTCGTTTTCCCGGATACGCTGGATCTTTCGAACATTGTCGATCAGCAGGGAGCTGTTATTCATCATCTCCAGAGGCTTCAGCAACAGGTTAAGTTTGCCACTATCCAGCTTACCTGAATGTCTTATCTCGTCGATCACCATTTCCAGGTAGCCCATTGCGATGTGGTTCATGTTATTAATGTCATGGCCCATCAGGTCGAGGTAGAGCTCGGCCTGCTCTTTCTCGTCCCGGAGCTCAGCTTCCACGCGCTTCAGGCAGCTCACGTCGCTTATGCTTGCCACGGCGGCCATTATTTGGCCACCAGGGTCCAGTACCGGGGCGCTGCTGGCCAGGATGCTTACCTCGCTGCCGTCCGCCCTGCGGACCAGTATTTCCATGTTCCTGACCCGCTCTCCGAGCCTCAGCGAACGGACAAGAGGCAGCTCGTCCGGCGGCAGGCTGGAGCCGTCGGGCCGCAAAAGTTTATAGGGCCAGTTTTGTGCATCGCAAAGCCTGCCTGAAGCGCTGGACCCATATATGTCCGATACTCCTTTTGACGAATAAGTGATCATTTCCGTATCGTGATCGGCAACGATGATGCCGATGGGCACAGTCTCGAGGATCGCCCTCAGCGTGCTCAAGGCCTTATCGAGCTCGGCGGTCCGCTTTTCCACCCGTGTCTCCAGCTCATTATAGTACTTTATCAGCCGCTCTTCAGCCTGCTTACGGTACGAGATATCCCGCGATATACCCTGGATCCCCACGATCCTGCCCGTATTGTCCCTTATCGGCGTCGTCAACACTTCAAATGGCATATGATGGCCGTCTTTTGCGATGATGTCCACTTCGTACGGCGCAATATTTTCCCCCAGGCTACGCTTTCGGAGCATATTTCGGATGACATCATGGTACTCGGGCGCCACAAAATCCCAGATAGACTTGCCGACGATCTCGTCCGGCCGGTACCCGGTAACCTTTTCGACGTTGCTGCTGACGAACATCCACCTGCCCTGCACGTCGATCTTCCAGATGACGTCTCCGGAGTTTTCAACTAAGAAACGATATTTTTCCTCGCTTTCCCTCAGCGAGTGCTCGATGCCGCTGCACCGCTTCAGGTCTTCCTGCTGTTTTTTAAGCTGCCGGTGCAGGGATTCCAGCTCGCCCTCCAGCGACTCCCGGGTCCATCTCGCGTATTTGCGGTCGTTCGTGCCGATATCGACGGGCGACATAAGTCCACAATATAAATATTTTATTATGGCAATTATATTAATTATGATATCCCGCAAATAACCATAAAAAATGACTTATAAGAGCTTTAATGCGTATACGGCATATCCCATGACCCCGACGACCATGAGCCCGATGGATAAGAAGTCCACGGCGTGCAGTGGTATCTCCGTGAACTTGATCTTTGAGCCCGAGTGGTAGCCCCTGAGCTCGATGATGTGCCCCAGGCTGCCCGCCCGGCCGATGGAGTTCGAGAGCAGGGGCGTGATCGTGGGGCCGATGCTCTTCGAGATGTTCTTGACGCCGGATGCGTTAAATCCTCTTACTGCCTGGGCTTCTCTTATCTTGCGTGCCTCGATCTGGAGCGTCGGGATAAAGCGCAGCGTGATCATGAGCATGAGGGCGTAGTCCATGGGGAAATGAAGCCGGCTGACCAGCGTGTTGACCAGGTCCGAAGGCCGGGTCGAGTTCACGAGGAGCATGAACGCGAAGAACATGGCCGCCAGCCTGAGCGATATGATGATGCCCAGCACCAGGCCGTCATACGTGAACAGCGTCATGCCGCCGAGCACGTATTCGGCGCCGCTCCGGACCGTCAATACCGAAAGCACGACCAGAAAGGCGAATACTACTGTCAGCATCCTGACCTGTTGCACGATCTCGCGGGCCATTCCGCCGATGAGCAGCCCGGCGATCGGCAGGGCAAGCAGTACCAGCAGTGTCAGCGGGTCGCCGCACAGGATTCCGGCGATGATGATCGCGACGCCGAAGATGATCTTGGTCAGAGGGTTCAGGTGGTGAACGAAAGTGTCCCTGTCGACGAACTGGAATATTTCGCTCATATGACGGCCCCCATGAACTCCTCGACGGTGAGGCAGACACGGCCGCGCTCTCCGGACAGTTCTACGATGGGCGGCGACTTCAAAGATGCCTCGCCCATGGCCGCAGCGTCCTTTAGCACTTCGGCCGGGCTGCCCTGCCGGAATATTTGGCCGCCCGCTATGACGATGACCTTGTTCGCATACCGTGCCACCAGGTTCATGTCGTGGGAGACCATGATGACGGCGACCCCGTCGGCTTTTAGTTTTAGCACGACCTCCATGAGCCGGTCGCATTCATTGTCGTCCAGGCCCGTGGTGGGCTCGTCCAGGATGATAAGCCGGGGGCCCATGGCAAGGATGGATGCCACGCAGAGCCTGAGCTTTTCACCGTTGCCAAGATAACGTGGATACTCGTCCTTTTTATCGAGCAGCCCCACCTCTTCTAGCGCCTTTACCGCACGCTCGGGAGCGTCGGCGAAGCCGAGGTTGGCCGGGCTAAATATGACTTCCTCCATGACCGTCTCAGCAAAGAGCATCGTGTCGGGGTTCTGGAACAGGAATCCGGCATAATGGGCCGCCTCCTCGACCTTCATGTCCTTGACGTCCCGGCCGTTGAGCAGGACCATCCCGTGCTCTCGGGGCTTGAGGAGCCCGATGATGTTCTTGAGCGTGGTGGTCTTGCCGGAACCGTTGCGGCCCAGGATGGCCACTACTTCGCCCGGCATCACGGTGAATGATATCCCCTTGAGCACGTCGTTACCATTGTAGCCGAACCTCAGGCCGTTCACCTGTAGTACTGGCTGCGCGCCGCCATCGATGCTCCTGCCATTGCCGGAGCCGGGCTTAAGGCGTATGCCGCGTGCCTCCAGGAACTGCCGCCCCTCGTCCACGCTTAAAAGCATCTTTTCCGAGCCGAATTCCATAGCGAGGCGAGATACGCACGGGTATGGCATGACGTTGAAGAGCGCACGGCTTAGCAGCGCCTCCCGGGGCGTGCCGCAGGCGATGAGGCGGCCATGGTCGATGACCGCGATGCGGTCCACGATGTCGATGATGTCCTCGATCTTCTGCTCGATGAGAATGATCGTCTTGCCCTCGGCCTTTAGCTCCTTGAGGATAGTGTATATTTCGAGCGTGCTCCGGGGGTCGAGCTGGGACGTGGGCTCGTCGAATAAGAATACTTCCGGGTTTACTGCCAGGGCTGCTGCGATGGCGAGCTTTTGCTTCTCTCCGCCCGATAGCTCATGGGTGGAACGCTTTAAGAGATGGGCGATCCCCACGCGCTTTAGCGCTTTTTCGACATCCGCCTGGCCCGAGGGCATGTTGCGGGCCTGCAGGCTGAACTTGATCTCGTCCTCGACCTGGGGCATGAAGAGCTGCGAGTCCGGGTCGTCGAAGACCACGCCCATAAAGGCGCCGATCGTGCCGATGCTATACTGGGATATGTCCTCGTCCTTCAACGTAAGAGTGCCCTGGAACTCGCCGCCGATGTCGTGGTGCAGCGCGCCGAACATGGCCCTGCTCAGGGTCGTCTTTCCTGCCCCGCTACGGCCGGTTATAAGGATGAACTCCCCTTTTTGAATATCGAGGGAAATGTCGTGCAGCGTCGGCTCGGAAGCTTTAGGGTACTGGTATGTGAAATTTTTAAACGTGATCATTGCATATCCCTGGCACTAAGTCGTTGATCTAATGTTATAAAGCCCTTGCTGATATATTAAAGTATTTCTTAGTACATTTACGTACATACTTGTCCATTGAATAAAATATAGCTCAAATAAAAAAAGAAAAGGAGAATAATGCTTATCGCATGGCCTGCTTCGCAGGGAAGTACAGTATCTGGGCGAGCACCATGTTGATTATTGCGCAGCCGATGACGATGGGCATTGACGACAGGATGAACACGTCCATGGCGGGTGCCGTCTTGAACAGGATGCCCGGCATGGCGAATATTATGATGGCCGCTACGACGATGAACGTGGTGCCGCTCGCCAGCGTGGCCAGCAGGGATACGACGGCCGCCCTGTACTTCTCGAGCGTCCTCGGGATGAGGTAGAGCCCGACGAGCAGCACGAGCACGGCGATGGCGCCAAAGATGATCTGGTTCGTCTGGGTCGCTAGAAGCGTGCCCTTGATGAGCGGTTTTACCTCGCTAAGGAACATGATGCCGCAGAAGGCGAGCATGCCCAGCAGGCCGATGGCCGTAATGACAAAGCCCAGCGGGTTATCCTTCTTCATACTGCCACCGTCCGCCTTGACCTTGATGGCTTTCTTCGCGCCGGTGAACTGGTCGATGAGCTTCAGGCTTAAAACGGCCACCAGGGCGCCTACCGGCTCGCTGATGAGGTTGGCCGGAGGGAATAGGGAGTGGCTTATCAGAGCGCAGATGATGCCGGCCACGATGCCGATGCCGAGCGCTTCGCTGACCTTGGGCGCCACAAGTATGATCGCAAGACTATAGAAAGCAATGACCAGGTTACTGGTAATGGGCCCGGGCGCTATGAGGGACACGTACCTGACGATGGCGCCGATGCCCAGTAGAATGCCTACAATGACAATATCCTTGGACTTCATGTTAATACACCATAGTTATTGTATATAGTTGTACATTTAGGTATTGTTGTGTACATATACGGCTTTGTATATAACATTATCGCTTACTTATCGAGAACACTTTCACCGCCCGCAGGAAGTTTTTAAGCCGCGGAGGCCTTATTATAAATATAATGAAGTTCCGCGGCTGGCTACTGGACGTCGACTATGAAGTTGTCAATAACAGGCCATTGATACGCATGTGGTGCGTTGACGATACGGGCCGGAGCGCCGTTATTTTCGACGATTCCTTCGAGCCCTACTTTTATGTCGTCCCCTATGGCGATGTCCCGATGAGCCAGCTTCAGAATATGTCCGAAGAGGTGGGCGGCGAGCTGATCAGGCCCGTGAAGATCGACATCGTGGACCGGAAGAACTTCGGCGTGCCCATCAAGTGCTATCGTATTTTTACGCAGCTGCCGAGGGATGTGCCTTATTTAAGGGAGCTTGCCCTGAAGTTCGGGGACGTGCGGGAGGCGGATATCCTGTTCGGCGTGCGCTACATCATCGATAAGAGGCTCATCCCCATGGGCGGCATTGAGGCTGAAGGCGAGCCCGTGCCCATAGACTATGCCGGGTCCGGGCTGTTGTGCCGGAGCCCAAAAGCGGTTGCCAGGGAGGATGAGCCGCCCCTGAAAATCATGGCCTTCGACTGCGAGATGTGGAACCCCCGCGGGATGCCCGACCCCAAGAAGGACCCCATCGTCATCATTTCCATTAAAACAAATGATGAAGAGAAAGTGCTCACGGCCACCGACGAGAGCGATAAAAGCCTGATCAAAGAGTTCATCCAGTACGTCAAGGACTATGACCCGGACATCATCGTGGGCTATAACCAGGATGGCTTCGACTGGCCTTATATTTCCGAGCGTGCGAAGAAGCACAAGATCAAGCTCAGCGTGTGCCGTGACGGGACTTCCCCCATGTTCGGGCGGGGAGGCCTGCAGAGGAAGACCAAGCTCATCGGGCGCCTAAATATCGACCTGTTCCAGGTCGCACAGCGGGACGTTGACGGCGTCAAGATAAAAACGCTCGAGAACGTCGCCGACTTTTTGGGCGTGATGAAGAAGGACGAGCGCGTGAACCTCTTCGCCGCCGATATCTACCAGTACTGGGCCGACGAGGAGAAGCGCGGCGAGCTCATCCAGTACGCGAAGGACGACGTGTCGAGCACCTATGGCCTTTCTGAAGAGCTGCTTCCGTTGCAGTTCGAGTTCGCCCGCATGGTGCACGAGCCCGCCGATAACGTCTCCAAGATGGGGCGCGGGCGGCAGGTCGAATCGTACCTCGCGTATATCGCTTACGAGTACGGCGAACTCATCCCTTCGAGGGGCGGCGAGGTGGAAACGTACCTGGGCGGCTTCGTGTTCCCGCCCGTGAAGGGCATCCACAAGAACGTCGCCTCGCTCGACTTCTCGGCCATGTACCCCTCCATCATGATCACCTATAATATCTCGCCGGACACGGTCTGCAAGGATTGTAATGTGGAGTGCTACCCGCCGGCGCCCGAAGTGGGCCATTGCTTCCGGAAAGAGCCGGAAGGCTTTTTCACCCGTATCCTTCGGTCCCTGGTGAGCCACCGCAGCGCCCTGAAAAAGAAGCTGGCGCTGATGGATAAGAAGGACAGGGACTATAAGATGCTGGACATCCGGCAGAAGACCATCAAGATCCTTACGAATGCCTTTTATGGTTATACCGGCTGGGCACAGGCCAAGTGGTACCGGCGCGAGTGCGCCGAGGCGACCTCTGCGTGGGGGCGGTATTTCATTAAAAAAGCTAACGATATTGCACAGGCCATGGGCCTCGAAGTGCTTTATGGTGATACGGATTCGCTTTTCGTCACGCTCAAGGATGGGGGCAGGCTGCCGGATATTACCAGTGCCTTCATCAAGAAAGTGAAAGAAGAGTTGCCCCTGGATATGGACGTCGAC
This sequence comes from Methanocella paludicola SANAE, assembly GCF_000011005.1. NCBI lineage: Archaea > Methanobacteriati > Methanobacteriota > Methanomicrobia > Methanocellales > Methanocellaceae > Methanocella > Methanocella paludicola. The sequence goes on along the minus strand of NC_013665.1, from coordinate 1,293,827 downwards.
AACATCTACCGGTCCATTTTCTTCACCGAGTCCAAGAAGCGCTATGCCGGGCTTACGAGTAAGGGCGAGATCGTCGTCAGGGGCCTCGAAGTGCGCCGGGGCGACTGGTGCGAGCTCGCGAAGGAATTGCAGTCCGAAGTCATCCGTATTATACTAGAAGAGGAGAACCCCGAGAAGGCGGTGAAGTTCGTTAAGGATACGATCAGTGAGGTGAAGGAGGGCATGGTGCCTCTGGATAAGCTGGTCATTCATAAGACATTAACGAAGGGCGTGGAGAGCTACGAGAGCGCCCAGGCGCACGTGAAGGCGGCCGAAAGGGCGCGGGAGATGGATATGTCCGCCTCCGTCGGGAGCAAGATCAGCTATGTTATCGTTAAGGGTCCTGGCGGCACACTGAGCGAACGGGCCTACCCTGTGGACATGTTCAGTAAGTTCAAGGATGGGAAGCTGTACGCTAAGGATAAGACCTACGAGCTCGACGCCGAGTATTATGTGGATAAGCAGCTCATACCTACGGCGCTGCGCATTCTCGGATACTTCGGGCACACAGAGGACGAACTGAAAGGTAAGGGCGTACAGGGCACGCTGGCGCAATTCTTCTAAGTCCATTAATGGGATATTAGTTCGTTTGCTATGTCTATTCAAAGCGACGCACGTACAGCCTTCCGGTCGGTAACACGAAACCACTAATTTTTTTATATCCCACGTAAGGCTCGAAAGCACGAAGGAACATGCTTTAGCGTTTAAAACACGAAACAACCTCCCGAAAGCACGAACTGCTCAAAAAGTTTAAAACTCGAGAGAAAGCATAATTTACTGGATAAGAGCATGCCGTTCTCGCGCTTTAGATCATTAGTGTTTTGGCGCCTTCGAGAGGTTGTTTTGTGTTTTAAACACCAGGCATGAGCTTGGTGATTTTGGGCTTTACGTGGGATATAAAAAGTCTTTCGTGGTTTCGTGTTACCGACCGGAAGGACCAGCTACACAGGAAACACGGCAAAATATCTAAACATAAATAACAGAAGTACTGAGACACAAAAAGATAAATCCACCGGGCGATGATATACTCAATATATGGTCGGGATGGAATGGGTCATTATAGCAGCGTCTCTTATCGCTGCCATCATAATAATCTTCATCATTTACAAACTCCTGAAGCTCACGGTCAAGTATGCAGTAGCTTTAATATTGAACGCGCTGGGAGGGCTCTTCATTTTACTCCTGGCAAACTATGTGTTCATCATGGGCATACCATATGATTTCCCGACGCTCCTCATCAGTGCGGTATGCGGCGTGCCGGGCGCAATTTGCGTCATCATCCTCGCGCTCTTCGGCATCCTGATTTAGGAAAAACTAAGCGAATGTCTGCCTATACCGGCCCATTACCATCAACGCCATAAATACGACAGTGACCGCCAGGTAAGCCGCCGGTAGCCCGATATGCATGGAGCTTACGATGGTACCGGTGAGGTCCAGGAAAGGCAGACCATTAACAGGGCCGACGTACCAGAGGATCATGTACAGCGCCTCGAAGAGCTTACTCGAGCCGCTCCAGATGCCCATCGCCAGGGCCATCGCCGGTATCAGCAGCATCTCGGTAAAAAGCGTCGCCATCTCGCCGAAACTTCCCGAGAGCGCCATGCTGACAAAGACACCACTGCATATGACGATGCCGACGCAGACGCCGGAAAGCCACATGACCGGCAGCTGATTTTTTATCGGGCCTGGCGCCGAGAAAACGATCTGCGCCATATTGAACGTCCGCTCTCTCGTGCCCATGGATGACCATATAAGCACCGGCCAGACCATCGCGGCGAGCATCGCAAAATGTCTTTCCTCGCTGCCGGATGAAACCAGTCCGGCGAGTATCACGATCGCCGCCCCGGCATACCACCACCATTTCTGGCCTTTGAATGCGAGCTTGAGCTCGGCCATGAATAATGCAAGGACATTAAGGCTTTTTTTATCGGACGACAGGGGAGTCAGTCTGGCATCGACCGCCGGCTTCTCTATCGCTAAAGGCTCCGGTCTTGATGTTTGCTTACCGGTTTTAGCATTTACGTTACCTGCCGAATCAAAGCGGTCGAAAAACAGCGACGCCATAACTGCTATTCCGCAGGCGACGAGAACCCAGAAGAGCCTTCCCAGCAATATAAGCGGCGTCCACGGGATGCCATTCCACATAAAAGTATGCGGAGGGTGGTCGATCGGCGCAAAGCCCATACTCCAGTGCCCCGGCTCGAAGGCCGGATATATTATTTTCGCAGTCGCCTCGATGCTCGAAATGCCGACGCTGGTGCCGAGCATATCTTTCGCGAAAGCGAGATCGTCACCCCACTTGATACCGCTCGCGGACGTTAACAGTACGACGAGGACGAGGATATAAAGGATAAAGTAGACGACGTTGCCGAAGCCGCCCCGCAGCAGCCATATGGATTCGAACAGGACCGCCACGGATGCAATGACGGCCATTGCCGGCAAAGAAAGGAATATGAATGGCGACCACAATGCCCAGAGGTCAATGGCGGACGTCTCGCCCGGGAGAAGCTGCATGGCCAGGGCACCAGCCATCATTACGCCCACGATCACGGCAAGTACGGCAAAGTTACTCGTCGCTTTTCCAAGCATATAGACAGGCTTACTAATGGGAGTAGTAGCTATGATCTGCCCGACGCCGGTCCGACGATCCCTCCCGACGGCGTTCTTGACGACGAAATAGCCGAACAGTGCCAGAAATAGTGTCGTCGGCAGCGAGACCATAGCCCCGACCCAGGCAGAATTATAGATGCCCCGGTAAAAGCCGTCAGTGGACGATAGCTTGAGCGTCATGTAGCCGGCATCCGGGCCGGGGACGAAAACGTAGGCGGCCAGCATCGTCAGCAGGAGCACTACCAGGAAGCTATAGCTCCTTACCCGCTCTAAGAAGTCGGCCTTTATGGTATAATAAAAGGCCCGTGCTGCACTCATGCGCTGCCGCCCCGGTGGCTCGAGATCAGGCGAAGGTAGGCGTCTTCCAGGGTGGGAGAAACAGCCCCGGCTTTGGGAACAGGCTGCGCGTCCGATACCACCCTTACTTGCACGCCATCGCTTTTTCGTATGGTCCCGCTGACCAGGAATTGCCTCTTGACGTCCGGGAGCGCCGTACCTGGCACGACCCATTCCCACACCTTATCTTCGACCGACCGCAACAGGTCCTCGGGGGTTGCATGCATGAGAAGCTCACCTTTATTGATGAGCGCGATGTCGCTCGCGATTGCCTCTACGTCGGAAACGATGTGCGTCGACAGGATGACGATTCGGTCGCCGGAAAGGTCCGAGAGCAGGTTCCGGAACCGTACTCGCTCCTCGGGATCCAGCCCGACAGTAGGCTCGTCCACGATCAGCAGCCCGGGGTCGTTCAGGAGCGCCTGTGCAATGCCGATGCGCTGCTTCATGCCACCCGAATATCCTCCTAGCGGGCGGCTCCTGGCATCGGCGAGGTTGACGACCTCCAGCAGCTCGTCGATCCGGCGCTTTACAGCCTTACCGTCGACGCCCTTGATGGCCGCCATATACTCCAGGAACTCGACCGCGTTCAGGTTTGGGTAAACGCCGAAATCCTGGGGCAGATACCCGAGAACTGACCGGATGCTGTCCGGCGACTTCGCGATATCGACGCCGTCCCAGGTGATGGTACCTTCCGTCGCCCTCGTGATAGTGGCCAGGATACGCATTAACGTGGATTTACCGGCCCCGTTCGGCCCCAGCAGACCCAGGATCCCGGGCCCCAGCTCCAGACTGAAATCTTTTAACCCCCACACATTGCCCTTATAGGACTTGCTGACGTGGTCGATAACGAGCTTCATTTTCCATCCTTCACCCGATAAATATCGGGCAAAGATTCCAGCACAACCTATATAATTATATGTTATCGGGAGGTCGATAGGCCTTACTACCGACCGGTTTTACTTTCGGGACACTCTTTCTTCGGGCTTAAATATTCCCATTGCCTACGGATGCTTGATGGGAGAGAAGTATTTCTCGCTGACCGACCGCATCAAGATCTTATCCGAGGGCACGAAGTACGATAGCTGTAACCAGACCATCGTGTGCCATACGTTTACTCCGGATGGGCGGTGCATCCAGCTATACAAAACATTAATGACGAACCGGTGCTCCGGCGAGTGCCTTTACTGCCCGAACCGTTGTGGCCGCGAAGTCACTCGAACGTCGCTGGCGCCTGAAGAGATCGTGCGAATTACCTGGGACCTCTACCGGAGGAACGCCATCGAGGGATTGTTCTTATCGTCGGGCATCGTGGGCGACCCCGAGAAGACCACGCAGAAGCAGCTAGATGTGCTCAAGCTCCTTCGTGGCCAGGGCTTTAAGGGCTACATCCATACTCGCTTGATGCCGGGCGTCCCGAGAGATATGCTCCGTGAAGTGTCGCTTTACGCTAACAAGTTCGGCGTGAACGCCGAGACGACCTGTGAGTCCCGGTACGACGAGATATGCCCCAACTTCGACTACAAGCACGATATATTAGATCGAATGAAGTGGACCCACGAGTTCGTGCTTAAACGGCGTAAGGAGGTCCGCTATGGCGAGGGCATCGTAGGCGCTAACGATACCCAGTTCGTGGTGGGGGCCTCAAATGAGCCCGACAAAGAAATAATCCACACCATCGACCGCTTTAAGGCTGACTACGGCCTGAGGCGGCCCTATTTCATGAGCTTCGACCCCGTACCCGGCACGCCGCTCTCGTCGAACCGGCCATCGCCTGCGTGGCGCGAGATCAGGCTATACCAGATATCATATTTACTAAAGGACTACGGCCTCAAGGCAAAAGACCTTGACATCGTGCTGGACGACGAGGGGTTCCTGCCCGACGGCGACCCCAAGCTGATGCTGGCCCACTGTAACAAGGACTTCTTCCCGGTAGACATAAACCTGGCACCTTTCGAGGATCTCATCAAAGTCCCGGGCATCGGCCCCACGACCGCCCACCGTATCATCCGGAGCCGCCCCATCGACGATTATGCGGAGCTTTCCAACATCGGCGTGGTACTGAAGAGGGCACGGCCGTTCATCAAGGTGAAGAACAAGGTGCAGTCGAGGCTGGAGGTGTTCGCTTGATAATCGGCTACAAAAAAGACCTGGATGGCGTTTTGAGGGCAGCGGTGGCGCTCAAGAAGAACCCTGACGCGACGATGGTGTGCGGCGCGAACGCCCGGGAGCTAAAGCAAAAGCTGGCCATGTACCACGGGGAGATCGTGCTGAACGTGGACGAGGTCGTCAAGGACGTGCCCTTCCATGCAAAGGCCGAGCTATGGGTAAGGTTCCCTTCCTGTAGCCCGATGCAGCGGGGTCTATCGCTGGGCTCATACTTGACCTATGCGCTTCGCAATGACCAGTGCATACCCGACGAGCTCGTGCGCCTCATCGCCCGATATTACCCCAACTTCATGGCCATCCTGGCCCACAAAGATGCGACCGCAAAGAAGTACTTTCGTCTCCAGCGGGAAACCTGCGGCGAGCTGGAGCGGCTCAAGGCATATTGCCGCTTTCGAGCGACCGGGGATATGTTATATGTCGAGGTTAACCCGAAGCATGACATAAAGGACCTGTTCATGGAGTGGGCGATGCGCAGGAACGGGGACCGCATCATCGTGGTCAGGTGCCACGCCGAGTATTACATACTTAATGCCCGCGCCCTCGGGTATCGTGCTGAGATCGCCAATGTCACAAAAGAGGAAGCGGAGCGCCTGCTGGGCGATATCCCCGATACCGACAGCGAGATCTGGGATACGTTTTACGATTCCCAGAACGTAGAGAATAGGCGAAATAAGAGGTATGCAAAAGGCAGGCTACCGGAGAAATACTCGTACATCAGCCCCGAAATAAGGAAGGAACGAAAAAAGATCGAGCACGGCATCCAGCCCGATAAGCTGGACGATTTCTTCAGACAATGAGCCGCTAAATGAGCGAATTTATTTTTTATCGGTAAAAGGTGTAAGTGCAATCATAGGGGGATCATATGGATTTGAAAAGACTGTTCGTATTTAGCCTTGTAGCAATAGCTGTACTGGCATTGATCGAGCCGGCATGCGCGCTTCTCTGGCCGCCGATCATCGGAAGCTGTGGCTTTGGAGGACTCTGGGGGCTCTACGGTCCTTTCGGGCCCATGAGTTGTGCCTTCTGGTAAACACTCACTCGTGTAAAAGGTTCATGTACGTTTCGAGGCGATCAATTGCTTTAGCTGATAAAAATTCTAGCCTTTCCACGTTATGCTGTCGTTGAGTGTCCTTAACCACAGGGGCGCAGAGCGCACGGGAGTTCACAAAGTTTTTCTTTTATAATTTGAGTCACGAAGTACACGGAGCCCGGTTTATTGGTTTTCCTGGGGCACAGAGTTAATCGAGGCACGGTTGACCAATAAACAATTTAGCAGGTTTATCCTCGCCAGTGCCCCTAACAACTCCGTGCCCCAGGAATGTTATAAACCCGTCCCCTGTGCCCTCTGAGCCTCCATCTATAAGAAAACTCTGTGAACTCTGCGCTCTCTCTGCCCCTGTGGTTAAGGACACTCAACGGCGGCATAACGAGAATGGAAATAAAAATGTCAATCCGAAATAACTCGAGAAAGAAAAAATCAGTAGGCCTTAGCTTTTTTCACTTTGGCCTTAGTAGCGGGCGCCTTCTCCATTTGCGCCAGCTTATCCAGCAGCGCCTGTTTAACGAAATCCTCACGATCCTTACGGTACGTGACGGAGATGCCCAGGTCATCCTTCAGGTACGCGTAGCCCCGGATGACGGCGATGGGAGTGCCCTCGTTCGACTCGCCCATGATCATGTTAGCACAGGCGGCGACCTCGTCCACGATGCCCTGGATAGTGATCTTGAGCTCGTGGCCGAACAGGTCCACGTCACCCCGCTTGTCGTGTATGGCGGCGATGCCGGCGCAGCCCACGGCGACCCCGATCTGACCCTCTCTAAAAGAGCGGCCGTTCATGTCAGTGATGATGACGGCGACCCTCTTGCCAGTAAGCTCCAGGATGCGGTCCCGGATTTTGCGGGCGGACGCGTTCGGGTCAGCAGGTAAAAGCAGGATATAGCCGGTCTCAGTATTAGAGCGATCGATGCCGGCGTTAATACACACATTACCAAGTACCGTCTCAACCAGCAGAGGGTGCTTCCAAAGCACCTTCGTGCTATTATCGAGCACATACTGGATGAAGTGCGGGTCCTCGGCGTTCAGGGCGGCAAGCTCTTCGGCCCTCGCCGTCGGAGTAATATTGTTCAGAAGATACCGGCGCCCCTCGGCCTTTGACACGATGGTCGAGGCGAATACGACCACATCGTCATCCTCCAGTTTCGTCCTTTCGGCCACGACGGCCGCCAGGTCATCCCCTTTCTGGATCATGGGGACGTCATCCACGGTATATGCGGTGATCCTCAAGCACGATGCCTCCATCACATAAACGTCCATCAAATATGATGTCGTAAAATTAAATCTGTGTAGGGCGATGAAAACCCATAAACCTTGTGCAAAAATATATTTGAGCTATACGCGGAAGGTCTTCTGCCCTTCCGGCCCCTGCACCGGCTCCTCTTCCTGCTGGTTACCGCTCTGGAGCGGGCTCTTCCGCTTCCGCATGGCCAGCTCTTCCCGGCGCGCCTTCGAGCCCTCATGACCCCGGCTGTGTTCCCGTTCTGCCAAAAGATATCACCTCAAACCCGATATATGTCCTTACCCGTCGGCCCTTTGACCGGCTCTTCCACAGGCTCGACGTTGTAGACCTTGCCCTCGCCCTTTTCGGGAAGCTTTTTCTTCTTCCTCTTCTTCTCATCCTCTTTCTTCTTTTTCTCCGTCATTAAGACACCTGCTAAAGGTCATATTCGGGAGGCTTCCTCTTATGCTGCCGCTCCCGCAATATCGCGTCCAGCTTCCGGTCGAGCTCCTCGTTCACGTTCTTATCGGACGTGGCGGCGTCGATCCAGGTGACCGTGCCGTGCTGTAGGTCCACCTTATCTTCGGGGGAGGCCAGGTACTGCCTGCCATATCCATGGGCCCACATCGACTTATCCTCCGCATAGTAGACGCGCCCGCTCATCACTACCTCATCAGACGTCCCGAGCTCTTCCCGGGGGGGCGTGATGTCGGGCATGACCTTCTTTTTAGCTTTGCGGTCCTTGTCTTCAGGCATGATATCCCGTCTATTTCCATAAAGGCCTGTAGCATATTTTATAATAGGTACGCAAAATACGGATTTATTGTGTCCTGCCGATAAAAAACGCGTACTGCATCCTTATTTTATCATTTCGAGGCTTAGCACGCCATATCTCATTGTCGTCCCCGCCTCTGACTTGATCCGGGCCTTTGCGGGCCCTTGATATATAGCCCGGTGCAGATCGTATGGCAGTCTTGCCGTCTCAAGTCTCCGGCCTTCCATGAAGTTCCCGCCAACGAGCGATATTGCACTCCAGTCAGACGGCCTGTCGATGGATATTGATGATGACCGTAATTTTACGCTGCCGAATGGCATGGCGATGCACAGCCTGAGCCCGGCCTCATAGTTTAAGCTCAATGTCGCTTCTACGTGATACCACCCGTTGGCGCCGATGTGCCAGCTCAGCAGGTGCCCTTCTCCGAACGTGTACCGGTATTGCTTGCATACGGGCATGGGCTGCGGTCCGGCCCTGCAATAGGAGCCGGGCCCGTACAGGATGCCGCTGAACTTCCTGGCCGTCGAAGCGACCGGGTGTTCCTCTTCATCGGTGACGCCCTGATCTATGAGTACGCTTTCCGTGTCTTTCGGGAATAAGAATGCCATCGCCGGATAGGGGTGGCTCCCGCCCATATCGTGCATCAGGTATGGGAAGCCTATGTCCGCCGCTATTATTATCTCGCCCGGGTCTTTGGCCTTGATACTCAGGTGTGCAAGGCGGGCGGACAGGTCCGTACCGGCCGCGGGCGCATAAAGCTCGTCGAAGTCGACCTTTTTGAAGTTAGCGTCGGGCATGTCGCACCGCGTGCGCTCCAGGGCATCCATGCTGGCCATGAGCGCCCTGCCCATGGCATCATCTTTTATGGAAACGGCGATGTCCAGCGCATCCTGGAGCCTCGAGGCCGCATCGTCGAACCGGCACTGGCCCCTGCAGGCGTCCGCGATGCCGGCAAGAGTGGCGGCGAGAGACCTTTTATCGTTAAGGCGCTCCTTGATCTCCAGGGCCGAGCGGAACGTATCCTCGGCGCCCTGGTAGTTTCCTGTAAATAGATAGACATATCCGGCGTTGTTGAGCACGCCGGCGACGGCGTCGTCCCAGAGGCCGTTCTTGTTCTCCGCTTCGAACGCGCGCAGGGCTATGTTCAGCTCCTTCAAAGCCTCCTCGTAAAAGCCGCTTGAGGAGAGCTTTCTGGCCTTTTCGCTATGGGAGAGGCCTATCTGGACCTGGCGTGTCATACGCCTCTGTTGGGCCATCCTTTATTTGTTAGCGTATAGAGTATAAAACCGTTATTGTCTTGAGCGCTGGCCCGGGAGCTAGATTTATAATATTTAAGATCGTTCTTTCGCTCATGGCCAAATCGACTAACTATATAGTCTATGCAGTCCTTGCGATCATCCTTATTGTTCTATTATGCATGACCTTTTCCCAGGTCATCGCCGAGAAGACCCTTGTCGATGAGAGCATCACGCTTTCTCCTGGTAGTAGTAAAACGTATAATATGCCTCCCGGCATGGTCACACTGAAGTTCACTTCGGATATTCCGGTGGATGAGGCACATGAGGGTATTGGGGGCTCTGGACAGGGGCACGATATCACGAGCGGTTCGGCCGTGCTGGGTACTCCGCTCGGGGTACGGTATACGATCACCAATACCGGCAGCATGGATGCTCACGTTCATGTGCGTATGACGACGGGCGTGCTGAACCCGTTCGGTTACTTATAAATATTAAACCTTTTTATGGATTTATTAAAGTATCCTATGGGTTCTTAATATGAGGTCAAATAGATTGTAGGTCATATTGATTACATGTCGTTGATTTGTTCGGTCGGTATCACGAATCTCTCCAAAGGAATTAAACCACTAATTTTTCTTTTTAGATTTTTCTCACTAAGCCTCTAAGCCTCGAACTCACCGTCAACGCACGAACTCCCTAATACTCCGGGCATTGCACGAACGCCCGAAGCCTCAAACCCGAAAAGAAGGCTCGAAAACTCGAATACACGTTCGAAACGCTAAACGAAATAGCACTAACTCTCTAAGGCTCGGCTAAATCGCCAACGGCCCGAACACCCAAAATGCTGGGGAACGACCGGGCTCTTAGAGTGTTCGTGCTCCACCGTTTAGCGTTTCAAACGTGATTTAGAGACTTAGAGACTTCTTTTCGGGTTAGCGCGTTAGAGACTTAGAGCACTGCCCTGAGTATTCGAGAGTTCGGGCATTGACGGTGAGTTCGAGGCTTAGAGGCTTCGTGAGAAAAATCTAAAAAGAAAAATTAGTGGTTTATTTCCTTTGGAGAGGTTCGTGATACCGACCAAACTGATTTGCGAAAAGCACTTCTGGTAATATACCGAAATATGGAACTATTTGATACTATAACAAGATTTTTATATAACAGGGTAAACTTTTAAGGTAATTCAAAAAAATTGTATAAAATGAAAAATAACTTCATATGCGCTTTATTTTGGTTCCCTCTTTCGAGTCCTCAATGGTTATACCAAGCTCTTTGAGCCTCTTCCGGATCAGGTCAGAAGTCTCGTAATCTTTTTTCTTCCTCACCGCATCCCGGATATCCACGATAAGCTGCAATAATTCGGAAGCGAACAGGTCCTCCATAGACCCGGTCCACTTGATGCCCAGCACGTCCGAGTAGATGCCGTAAAGGTCCAGCACTTCTTTCCATTGGTCGGCGGGCATATCGCCCTCGGCGAGCCACCGGTTCACGTCCCGGGTCAGCTCGAAGATCTCGGCGAGCGCCTCGCGAGTATCGAGGTTATCGTCCATGCGCTCCTCGAATCGCTTTTTACTTTCGCTCAGGCGTTCGGGGACACCCGGTATAGATGCGGCACCGGCTAGAGGGCTCCTGATGCGCGCCTCAATCCCGGAAATGGCATTCTTGATGCGCTCCAGGCCCCGGCTGGCGTCCTCCAGCGCCTGGTCGTTGAAATCGAGAGGGCTCTGGTAGTGGGTGTTCAAAATAAAGAACCGCACTGTGTCGGGCGAAAATTTCTTCAGCACATCCCTTACTAAGAAAAAGTTACCAAGCGATTTGGACATCTTCTCCTTATTAACAAGTAAGAAGCCATTATGGATCCAGTACTTTGCGAAGGGCGGCTTACCGGTATACGCCTCGGTCTGCATGATCTCCGACTCGTGGTGAGGGAAGACGAGGTCCAGGCCGCCGCCGTGGATATCGATATTCGGCCCCAGCGTAGTCATGGACATGGCCGAGCACTCGATGTGCCACCCGGGCCTCCCGGGACCCCAGGGACTCTCCCACGAGATGATCTCGCCGGGCTTCGAGGCCTTCCACAGGGCGAAATCCATCGGGTTACGCTTGCGCTCATCGACTTCAACGCGAGCCCCGACTTTTAGGGCATCATAAGACTGGTGCGAGAGGGCGCCGACCTTCTCGGACATACTGTCAACGCTAAAGTAGACGCTGCCGTCGGACACGTAGGCATAGCCCTTATCCACAAGGGCTTTGATCATATCGATAATGGCCGGGAGATTCTGGCTGACCCTGGGGTAATAGTCCGCACGAAGGATGTTCAGCCGGTCCATGTCCTCAAAGTAGGCGTTAATGAACTTTTCAGCAAGCTCCTTTGGGGGCACGTTCTGCTCCGCGGCACGCTTCAATATCTTATCATCGACGTCCGTAAAGTTCTGCACATAGGTGACCTTATATCCCTTATACTGAAGGTAACGACGAATGGTATCGAAAACGACGTAGGCCCGGGCATGGCCCATGTGGCAATAATCATAAACGGTAGGCCCGCAGACGTACATCTTAACTTCCATGTCATGAAGGGGGACAAAATCCTCAACCTTCGAGGCGAGCGTGTTGTAGAATCGAAGCGCCATCGCATTCACCGGAATAATATAGGATTGGCTGAAGTAGGATTTAAATTCACTTATCTGGATTAATGCTCTTTTCCGGCGCGGGCTTTTTATTAAGGCGCCGGTAGGCTTCGGGGAGTATAAAGAGCAGGGCGGCCAGCACAAGGCTCACGGCGAACCAGATGGAGTCGATATTCCTCAAATTATTGCCCAGCATGGTCAGTATCAGCGCGCCCGGGAACTCGCCGATCAGGGTGCCGATGACGTAGTCCTTGAAGCGAATGCTGGAAACACCGGCCACGTATCCGACGGCGTCGAACGGTACGATAGGGACGACCCTCAAGGATGCCACGGTAAAGATGCCGCCGTTATCAAAACGGCTGTCGAAGCCGGCATAATGCGTGCTCAGGCGCTTTTTTATGTAGTCCCGGAAAATATAGCGGGACAAAAAGAACGTGATGGTCGCGGCCAGCGTGGTGCCGAGCATGGCGAAGGCCAGGCCGTAGAGCTGCCCGAAAATATAGCCGCCCGCGATGGTGAATGGCGTTACAGGCAGAAATGTGAAGGGCCGTATCGCGTGAAGGAATTCATAGGCCACGACGGAGAAGATACCATAGGACTCGATGATCTGACGAATGCCCTCGGGGGTCACTTTCGTATAATCCTGCATAAGCGTCCCGGGGCCGATAGTAACTGTGGCGCCAGCGAGCGCTATCAGCCAGACTGCCAGCACTCCTATCCTCAGGTCGAGCATCCGGAAAGCCATTGAATATTAAATACCGTGTGTGGGATATAATCATTTTCGTGGCCGGTAAAAAGTATATGGGAAGACATGATAATTAGGGGAAGAGGTCATATTGTCCCATCCATTAGAAGCTTATTTCTCAGAAAACAAGAGCGGCGCCATCACTGACGAGCAGGCGAAGGACAGCATAGCCGGGCTTGTCAACGACCCGGCCCTCTTACAGGACGTCTGTGCCATGTTCGCCGTCGAGATCAACAGCGCCGACAGGTGCTTCGCGGTCGGGGAGGTCTACGATGTCGAGGATGAGCGCTACGGGTGCCTGACGGTCCTTTCCGAGGATGTAGTGAACGTCATCGGCGCTGAGAGCCTGCAGGAGACGCACGAGGAGATCAACTACACGCTGCTGTGCGCCTACCTGGAATACCGGCGTTTTTGCCAGGAAGTCCAAAAAACGTATGATGCCTGGGACGACTACCTCGAGTTCGTCATGCAAAAAAGCTTTGTCACGCTTTTTAAGAATGGTGTTAGGGCAAGGCTGATCCATACCGACGCCATCGGTAAGGCTGCGATGCCTGTAGTCGCCTTTATCGTATACCAGAATTATGCCGAGCTATGACATGACGCCGGAACGGCGGCAGGGGCTCAGCATTAATAAGTCAACGCTCTGGCATATCCAGAAAAATTTACTGCATGGTAAGAAGGTCAAGTTATATGATAAGGTGAGGGCTAAGATCGTTTAATGCTAAAATTAGGCCTGGCCAAGTAGCCTTTAGTTGATTATAAAATATTTATAATACATCGTGGAAGAATTAATTCAGAATAATTATAAGGTTTCTAAATCTTATGATTACTAGTATTTTTTTGTCGAGGCGGTAGCATGGCATCGAGATCCAAGCCCGGGAAGAAGTCTGGCAGTACACATAGCGCAGATTCCGGTGACAGGGACCGGCTCATCGCCGGGCTAAAAGCCCGAAATGCAGACCTCGAAAAATATAAGGCCAGAGTAGAGCAGCTGGAAGCCGATTTAGGGAAAAATGACGAGATGACCCGCCAGCTACTGGAGCAGAAATTGTACGGGATGTGGGTCAACGTCGGTAACAGGGTCGCCTACATCAACGAGGCCGGGGCCCGGATCCTGGGGGCGCCGGATCCCGGCGAAGTCGTGGGAAAGGCACTGGAGGACATCATCCATCCCGACTACCGGGAAATTGTGCAGGACCGTATCAATGCGATGATCGGTAGCGAAAGCGCCGTGCCTATTGTCGAGGAGAAGTACCTCCGTGTCGACGGCCGGGCTGTGGACGTGGACGTCTGGGCGATGAGGTTCACCTACAAAGGAGCGTCGGCCATCCTGGCGGTGTTCAAGGACATCACCGAACGTAAGCGGGCCGAGGAGGCGTTGAAGCTCACCCAGTTCGCCCTGGATAATTTCGGGGATTCCGCCATCTGGGTTACGAAGGATGGGCGCCTCGCCTACGTGAACCAGGCGGCGTGCAGGTCCCTCGGATATTCGAGGGAAGAACTATTATCCATGCATATATGGGACATAGACCCTGGCTACTCGCCGGAGAAGATCTGGGAATTGTGGCCAGTGAGGATGCTGGACCACAATACGAAGTTCGAGTCCACGCACGTGGCCAGTGACGGACGGGTGTTCCCCGTGGAAGTCACGTCCTGTTACACACGGTATGGGGATGAGGAATATCTGATCACGTTCGACCGGGACATCACCGAACGCAAGCAGGCCGAGAAAGTATTACAGGAGAGCGAGGAACGGTTCCGTAAGGTCTTCGATAATGCGGCCACCGGTATACTCATCGCCGATGTCGATCGCGGGTACCAGGCGGTCAACGATCGGTTCTGCGAGATCACGGGCTATAGTCGTGAAAAATTATTGACGATGGGCTGTGAGGATATTGTCCATCCGGATGATCAGGCTATGGATATTGCCGAAGTCCAGCGCCTGGTAAGAGGGGAGGCTTCGTCATTCATGCGTGACCTACGCTATGTACATGCGAGTGGCAGGACCATCTGGGCTCGCGTGAACGTTTCATTGATGCGTAATAGCGACCATGAAGAGCCCCGTATCATTGCTGTCATAGAAGATATCACCGAGCGTAAGCAGGCTGAGGGGGCGCTGAGGGAGAGTAAGGAACGGTATCGGGAGCTTGTTGAGAATGCCAACAGCATCATCCTGCGGGCGGACCGGGACGGCAACATCACGTATTTCAACGAGTACGCCCAGCGGTTCTTCGGCTATACCGGGGAGGAAATCCTGGGCAGGAACGCGATAGGGACGATCATTCCAGCGACCGATTCTGCGGGCAGGAACCTTGCCATGATGCTGGATGACCTGTTACAGCATCCGGAAGCGTACCGGATGAACGTCCACCAGAACAGGCGCAAGAACGGCGAGCTCGTCTGGATCTCCTGGACCAATAAGGCCATCTACGACGATGAGGGTAACGTAGCCGGACTATTTTCTATCGGCAACGATATAACCCCGCTCAAGATGGCCGAGGAAGAGTTAAATAAGGCCAGGGTTCAAGCCGAGCTCTACCTCGACCTGATGGGCCATGATATTAACAATATGCACCAGGTGGCTTTGGGTTACCTGGAATTAGCCAGTAACATGCCACCGGGTGAGGAGCAGGCGAGGCTGCTAAATAAGCCGGTGGAGGTGCTCCAGAGGAGTGCCCGGCTCATCCAGAATGTGAGGAAGCTGCAAAAGCACCGTGAGGGCGTGTTCCAGACCCAGAAAATAAACGTGAGCAGGATGCTTGTGGACGTGCAGGGGGAGTATGGAGCTATTCCCAATAAGCGTGTAATGTTAAATGTAAATGGTCATGAGGGTTGTATTGTCCGGGCAAATGAGCTGTTACACGATGTCTTCGCCAACCTTGTAAGCAATGCGGTCAAGCATACCGGGGACAAAGCGGACATCATCGTTGGCCTGGATATAGTAAAGGATAATGACAGGCAGTATTGCCGCGTGATCGTGGAGGACGACGGGCCGGGCATACCGGACGAGTCGAAGGACAGGATATTCAACCGGACGCTGAAGGGTACAAATAAAGCCCGGGGCATGGGCCTCGGATTGTACCTGGTCAAGTCACTCGTAGAAAGCTATAATGGCCGGGTGTATGTGGAAGACCGGGTGAATGGAGACCATACGAAGGGCGCCAGGTTCGTGGTCATGCTGCCGGCCATTGAATAGTTGTTATTATTAGGAGTTTTTTATAAGCCTTAAGGCTTCTCGTCAACCTTTTCAACCGCCGGAAGCACGACCATGAACCTGGCGCCCTTCGTATGGTCGCCGGGGACACGGTCCTCCACCCATATCTTGCCGTTGAAATCATGTACGAGCGTCTTCACCAGGAAGAGTCCCAGGCCTTTCCCCTTTGCCTTCGTGTTGCCCCGCTCGAACCGGTTGAATATACGAGTTTTCAATTCGTCCGGTATGCCGGGGCCGTTGTCCTCGATGATGACCTTGTGGTAACTCTCGTCGGTGCCATAGATGTGGAACTGGCTTATGTTTATCTCCAGGGGCTTATTAGCGTCGGAGTGCTTGATGGCATTCCCGACGATGTTGATGAATACGTCCCTGACCAGGTCGGTCGCCATGACGTGGCCCTCGATGGGCGTATAATTGATCGTGACATCTTGGCCGTTGGTCTTCGAGAACTGTTCTTTAACGCCCAGGAGGACTTCTTTCAGGTCGATCGGCTGGAGCTGATGTTCTTTGGACATAGTCGACCGGAGCTTTCTCACATTATCGATAAGCCGGCTGCTATCCGTGATGGCATGCAGGGACTTCTCCAGAAGCTCCAGGTCTTCTTTCTTGACCCTGCCATCTTCCTTTAACGTCTCGAGGGCGAGCTCGAGGTTGCCAATGCCCACCTGGTTCATGTTATTAATATCGTGGCCCATTAGGTCCAGGTATAGTTCGGCCTGCGCCTTGGCTTCCTTCAGTTCCGCCTCTGTCCGCTTGAGCCTGCTGATATCGAGGTTGATACCTGCCCAGCATATGATCTTACCATGCTCATCGCGCACCGGCACGCCGCGCGCCAGGATAGGATGATACTGACCGTCAACCCCCCGATAGCGATGCTCTATATCCCATGTCCCTTCGGCGCGTACGCACTCCTTCCACGCTTCGATGGTGCGCTCAGCATCGTCAGGATGGAGCACATCGCCCCACCCGAAGTCAGAACATTGCTGCTGTATAAGCCCGACCAGCTTCAGGAACGACTCGCTCGCATAGATGTTACGCCCATCGGGGGCGCACACCCACACGCCATAGTCGATCGACTCCCCAATGGCACGATACAGGCGTTCACTGTTACGCAACGCTTCCTCGGCCCGCATGAGTTCGGTGATGTCCAGAATAGTTCCGATCATGCGAACAGGCTTGCCATTCGAGTATGATACTACTTCTTCGCTATGAGCGTAGCCCGCTGAGCCACCCCTTCTTAGAATACGCCAGTCGATGCCGTAAGGCTTTTTTCCATCCAGGGCATCTTGAACGGCAATACTTACCAGTCCCCGGTCTTCTGGATGTACAAAGCTTAAAAACAACTCATAACTAGGCCGGAATTCTTGCGGCGTCAATCCAAGTATACGATAAACCTCATCCGACCATTCCAGAACGTCCTTGTCAATATCCCAAACCCAAAATCCAAGATGGGAAATTCTCTGGGCTAATAATAGATTTTTCTCGCTTTCCCGCAGGTCTTCAGCCATGTCCTTACTCTTAACCCCGGCTTCCCTTAGAATATCTACTTGAGCCCTAAGCTCGTGCAATTCCGATAAAAGTTGTTCCCTCGTCTTATTGACATCCGATGGGGTGGCGGAAGCGAATTTTGGGCTCATAACATATTATAATAAAGTGAAATGAACACCTCGTATTTATATTTTCAGGACCCTGCAACCACTAATACGACGAGGATAAAATAATCACTTTTCTACGGCCGGCAGCGTGACCACGAACCTGCTGCCCCGGGTATAATCCCCTTGAACACGATCTTCTGCCCATACTTTTCCGTGGAAGTCGTCAAGCAGAGTCTTCACGAGATATAATCCAAGGCCTTTACCGGTCGCTTTGGTATTGCCTCTCTGGAAGCGGGTGAACAGTTTATTCTTAATTTCGTCCGGGATGCCCGGGCCGTTATCCTCGATAGCCACCTTGATAAGTTCCTTTACCCCGGTTACACGTTCTAATCGTATGCAGATATTTACGGGTTTAGCATTGTTGGAGTGTTTGATCGCATTTATTATAAGATTGGAGAATACGTCGTTAATAAGCCCGTTAGCCATGATAAAAGCATTTGGACTCGAAGTAAGCTCAATATGGACCTCTTTATCGGGCACTTTAGAGTAATGTGTTTTCAACCTGGACAGCACATCGTTCAAATCTATAGCTTCTATCCTAAGCCCGTGTGTCCTTGATTTTTGGAGCTTTCTCACATTCTCTATCAGGTTGGAGCTGCTCGTTATGACCTCGACGGGCTTTGAAATAAGCTCTCTGACCTTATCATCCTTTAGCTGGTCGTTGGCCAGTTCAAGATATCCGAGAGCGATCTGGTTCAGGTTATTAATATCATGTCCCATTAAATCCAGGTATATTTCCGCCTGATTTTTTGCCTCTTGTAAAGCTATCTCAGCATGCTTGCGCTTGGTGATATCGTTATAGTTGGATATCAAATAATCGACCGTCCCATCCTCACGGCGAATACATTCGACAGACAATAACACATAAACGATGCTGCCATTTTTATGGATGAACCGCTTTTCAAAAGTATAGGTATCTATCTCGCCAGACATTAGCCTTTTAAAGGCGTCCAAATTCCTGGGCATGTCTTCCGGACTGGTAATTTTATCCCAGCTAGTTTTTAACAGTTCCTCTCGGGAATAGCCGAACATTTCACACAATTTATCGTTGACCAGAATAAATCGCTTCTCCGGCGAAGTAATAGCCGCACCTATCAACGGTATGTCAAAAAATTTTCGGAACTTTTCCTCGCTCTCCCGCAGCGCCTCTTCGGCCCGCTTGTGCTCGGTGATGTCTTGCACCGTCCCGAACATCCTGACTGGTTTACCCCAGGCATCATATTGCACCTCCCCATCGTCGTGCATATAGACGATAGTACCATCAGGTTTGACTAAACGGAAGTCGATGCTGAATGGCTTAACGTCCTGAATGGATTCACGGATAGCATTAAAAAAGGATCCTTTATCATCAGGGTGGATGTGGGAAGTGAAGAAGTCGAAGGGAACGGGCTTAATTTCACCGGGCTTATACCCGAGCAAACGGTAACATTCATCCGAATATTCGAGCTCGTTCGTGCCTAAATCCCAACTCCAGTTCCCAATATGAGCGAGGAATTGGGCTCTGGCAAGGCTTGCCTCGCTCTTTTGCAGCGCCACTTCGGTATGCTTACGCTCGGTGATGTCTCTGGCGACGCCCCGGTATCCCCTATAAACGCCGTTCTCATCGATGATCGGCTGGCCGGACACCTCCATATACATGATTCGGCCATCTTTACGGATGTGCTGATTCTCATACATAAACAACTTGTCCCTTTTTCTGGCCACATCTTCCAGGGACTTAGATACTTGCTCTGCCTCATCAGGGGGCATAAAATCCATCGGGGTCTTACCGACGACCTCCTCAGGAGTATAGCCCCAGGCGTCGTAAATTTGCGGGCTAATGTATGTGTAGACAAATTTCTCGTCTATTTGCCAGACGATATCGTTAACGTTCTCGACAAGAACCCTATACTTCTCCTCACTTTCGCGTAACGCCTTCTCAGCACGCTTGCGCTCGGTGATATCCCGTGCGGACGCGATCAGGTATTCTTCACCATAATAAACCATGTAATTCCAGGACACTTCCACCTGGATGAAAGACCTGTTACTGGCCCGGAGGCTCGACTCGTAGACCACCGAGTCCCTCGTTCTCAGGTCTTCGACGAATGCGGCCCACTTATTGTCCGTGAAAGACGGATCGATATCCGTCACCATCATGCTCGCCAGTTCTCTCCGATCAAATTTTAGCGATTTGCTCGAAGTCTCATTCGCATAAATTATATGGCCATTGGGCTTAAACCAGAGAATCATATCCCCGGCACGATCAACCGAGAACTGGTTAATAATCCGCGAACGGTTCGCGGCCTTTTCCAGCGTAATATCTTCAAGCCGGATGAAGATGCCAGAATCGGTAGAATATGCCGATATCCTGAACCATTTACGAAAATCGTTCGAGTACCTGTCATCGGTATTTTCTTTACCCTCTAATAGTCCCCGTATCGTCTGAGGAGAAATCAGGTGGCTAAACCGTCTCGGATATACTTCCTCGAGCGGCCGTCCTATCAGCGATTCATTATTACCAGTGAATAACCGCAGGGCATCGCTATTCAAGTAGACAAGACGCCACTCCTTATCGAGAACGATGAACGCCCCGGGAACGCTTCCCAAAAACCCATCGATAAAAGCCCTCAACTCCCCGGAGCCTTTCATGGCAAACGCCACTCTCTCTCTCTCTCTCTCTCTACATCCGGCAAGTTTGAAGCGGCGGGTTCAGGGCGCATATAATGATAATGAAGAATCGTACATATTTATATTTTCAGGCTAATGTAAAAACAAGCAAAGAGTAACATTAAGAAATTTTAGCCTTGACCTTATCGTATAGCTTGGCCTTCTTGCCCTCGCGGAGGTTTTTCTGGATATACCAGAGCGTAGACTTATTAATGCCCAGCTCTTTCCATTGTCGCGGATGTCGGCAAGGGCCTTGATGAGGTGTTCAGTAAAATGAATAGCGTCGGTATCGAAGTAAAGCCGAAGCCGCAGGCCACCGTGCAGAACATTGTCTCGTCGGCTGACCTGGGGTGCCTGCTCAACCTGAACTCCGTTTGCATTGCCTTCGGGCTCGAGAACGTCGAATATGAGCCCGAGCAGTTCCCCGGCCTCGTGCTCAGGCTGGACCCGCCAAAGGTCGCCGTGCTGTTATTCGGCAGCGGCAAGATGGTCATCACGGGCAGCAAGACGCCGAAGACGCCGAAGACGCCGTCGCCCGCATTATCAGGGAATTAGAGGTCAACGCCTTAATTTGAGCCGGCCATCAACTTTTTTCACATCGAATAGTATCGTGGTATAGTGGTATGTTAATTTATAAGATCGTTAATAACACATAATAGATAAGGGTCTTTTTTGTTTTTGACTTTCGAAGTGGCTAGCTAAAGAAACGCAATTTATTCTTCACATTTGTATTCGATGCTGTCACCCTGTTAGCCAGAATTACGGTGCGCTTTGGCGTATTACCACCTACTTAACGATGACCGTCCCTTTCATATACGGGTGGATCCCGCATTCATAGTTGAACGTGCCCGCCTGGTCGAACTTTTTAGAGTACATACCGCCATTCTTCAGGATCGGCGATTCGGAGTCTGCGAATTTAACGGTATGGCTTACCGGGCCCGGATGCATCCACGTGACCGTGTCCCCTTTATTTATCGTTATCTCGGCCGGCTGGAATTGAAAGTGCCTGATCAGCACTTGTTCTGTGGCCGCGGTGGCAGTGCCCGTTAAAAATAGGGCTACCATAGCTAGCATGATCAGTACTCCAATCTTCATAGGTTCACCAGGTGGATATTTGACACCGTGATGATATTTCTAAGCGCGTGAAATACCAGATAGTTCAGAATTTTTACTAACTTTATAATAACAGCCGTCTTGCGATCCATATAGAACCCCCACTTCATCTCCGTTGATATGCCCTGATACGCTAATTTTGCTTTAATCAAAAATGTTATTATAAAAAAGTTAGTTGCCGATGATAAAACAAAGGGGATTTTTTTAATCCCCTTAGCTTACGGCTTTTAAGGCATCAACCAGCCCGTACCCATAATAATTATCCTTCCCGGTACTCCCGAGGTCGCGGGCCGTATCATAGAGCTTTTGCTTGACCTCGCCTGGATCCCAGCCATCGCCAGTCTTATCATATTTGCCCGGCGCGGTCGTAAGTACGAGCGCAACTACGCCGCTCACATGCGGGCAGGCCATGCTCGTTCCACTCAAGTACGCATAGCTTCCTTTATAGGTTGAGTATACGTTTACGCCGGGGGCAGCTAGGTCCACCTCCGTTCCAAAATTGCTCCAGGAGGCCTTAGTCAGGCTTTCATCCACGGCGCTCACGGCTATCACGGAATCATAAGCCGCCGGATAACTAACGGCCCCACCATCATTGCCCGCCGCTACGACAACCACGACGCTGCCGGCATTTGCAGCATCCACTGCATCGTGGAGCGCCTGGCTATCGGAGCTTGATCCAAGGCTCATGGATATCACCTGAGCGCCATTGGTTACGGACCACTGTATGCCGCTGATCACATTACTCAAATACCCTGAGCCGCTTCTATCCAGTACCTTCACCGCAAGGAGCGATGCGCCGGGCGCGACGCCTACGACACCGATATTATTGTTTACCGCGGCTATGGTGCCGGCAACGTGGGTGCCATGACCATTATCGTCCTTGTAGCTTTTGGTATATCTGACGAAACTGCAGCCGCCGATAACTTTACCGGCCAGGTCCGGGTGCGTATAATCTATGCCGGTATCTACTACGGCCACCTTAACGCCCGAGCCATCGATCGATACATCGTCGGCATTGACAGCCTGTATACCCCAGGGGGTCACCTGAAGAGCCGGAGTCGGTGTAGCCGTCGGAGTAGCCGTGGGCTTTACTTTAGACGGGTCGACTTTGAGGATATGTACCTCCTGGTCGATCTCAATGAACTTGACCTTACTCTCCGCTCCGTGTTTAGCCGCATGATCGATCTTATCGAACACCTGTCTCGGAAGCTCGACGGACACGCCATTAATGATATCGAGCTTTTTATCAACGATGCCGCCCTGTTCCACTAACGCTTTTACATCGCTATCCTGGACCTTATCCTTGAAGACGACGATGGCCTTTACGCGTTCGGCCGACGTAACGCTACCCATGAGCATGACCGAGACAATGAGTAGCCCGACCATTAATACCGGTAAGATCTTCATAGTATACACCGCAATTAATTATATACTAATATTATAATTTATATGTTAAGCGTATGATTAATTAACCTTTTCATTATCGTATGAGTATAAGGATATTAACGTTCACTAAAAATGCCTGGCTGTTCCTGACGAAGGCCGATAAGGTTAAATTCTCGTGGAAGGAGTTCAGACCGATCATGTTTTTGAAACCAAAGATATGGCCCTTTTTGACAGGATTTTCAGCATTGTATAAATCCATCGATATTGTATTATAATAGGGCGTTGGATGGGGCGTTATCTTCACTGGTTTATCGCCGGAGTGGCTATCGGTTTACTGAATATTTTATCATATGCGGTCAAAAAGCCGCTGGGCGTATCGACGTCATTCGTGACCGCTGGCGCCATAGGCGTAAGGGCTATTGATAAGCCGCTGGTCGACAAGAACCCGTATTTAAAGGAGCACGCTAAGGTTGACTATCAGTTCATATTAGTCGTCGCGATGGCGCTGGGAGGGCTCGTCTCGTCGCGGCTGTTCGGCAGGAGCGCCGGGAACCCTGGCAGGACCAGGTCAATTGCCGGTATAATAAGGCAGCTAGCAGGGGGCTTTTTAATGCTATTCGGCGCCCGCATAGGTAAGGGATGCACGAGCGGTAACATCCTGAGCGGCGACGCGCAGATGTCTCTCGGAAGCATGCTGTTTTCCCTGGCCACGTTCGTGGCCGGTGCGCTCACACTACTCGTCTTCGGTGATAGGAGATGAAAAACATAACAGGCTTGATGGCGGCTATCATAGGCTTTCTATTCGGCGCCGTCCTCCAGCGCGCCGGCGCGTCGGACTACGATAAGCTGACTGGCATGCTTCGCTTTACGGACCTTGACCTGCTGAAGATGATGATGACCGCCATCGGCACGGCCGCCATAGGGATTTATATGCTTAGCCGGAGGGGCATCGAGCATTTTACGGTAAAGCCCTTGCAGGTGCTCATGATGGCCGTCGGAGGCCTGGTCTTCGGCACCGGGTTCGCACTAAATGGATACTGCCCTGGCACGGGCATCATCGCGTCGATGGAGGGAAAAAAGGACGCCATCATAGCGATGGCGGGAGGGCTGCTGGGCTCGCTTGCCTTCGCCTTCGCCAGGCCGTCCATAGATAAGTGTCTGGCCCGTCCGGATTACGGTAAGCTGACTGTGGATAAGGTCATTAAAAAGGACCCACTGGTCACGGCGATCGCTTTCGGCATTTGTATGATCGCGACTGCGGTCCTTTTAAATGCCATAAAAAGACGTTAGGTAACAGCTTCCTCTGGCTTCGGTGCCGTCACCTTCGGCGTTGTGACCGCATAGCCCTTATTTTTCCAGGCCTTAAAGCCCCCGAGCACGTTATAGACGTTCGTATAGCCGGCCCTTTCCAGTATGCTCGCTCCAATGCTGCCCCGGTGGCCTACCGAGCACATGGTTGCAATGGGCTTATTTCTGGGCAGGTCAGGGAGGCGCTGCGGCAGATGCCCCACGAACGTCATGGCGGCTCCGGGCACGATACCCCGCTCCCATTCGGCGGGCTCACGGACATCGGTGAGGGTAATGTCGCCCGCGGCCAGGCGTCCGTTAAGCTCTTCCACCGATATGTCGTGCGTATATTCGATGGGCATGCCGGCGTTCTGCCACACATCGAAGCCCCCGCAGAGATAGCCGCAGCACTTATCATAACCCAGCCTGGCCAGAAACTTATCGGCAGTCTTAACGTCTTCATCCCGGTCTGTGAGCAGCAACGTCTCCCGGTCATAATCGAGCAGCCATCCGGGGAAGAGGGTCATACCCTCCAGCCAGATGCTGTATGATCCGGGGATATGGCCTCCCCCGAAGGCAGGAGGAGTCCTGGTGTCTACGATCGGCCTATCCCTCACCGCTCCCTTAAATTCTGCGAGGCTAAGCGCTTCGGGTTTCATGCGGCTTTCCAGTAATGGCGGGCCGTGGAGATTATACTGCTCCATTTTCCGGAAGTATGTGGGCCTGACGAACTTTTCTTCCAGCTTCGTTTTGACGAATGTATCCTCGTCCATCGATAATTGGGCGTTGGTCATTCGCTCATAGCCTAGCGTGCTTTCGTCCCGGTCGCTGATGCCCACGCCGCATACGGAGCCGGCGCCGTGCGCAGGGTACAGGAGCACATGGTCACCTGAGGGCAGTATCTTATCATGGATCGAATGGTAGAGCGCCCTTGCGTTCTTTTCTTCCACGTCTTTGCCCGGCAGATCGATCCGGCCGGTGCTGCCTATGAAAAGGGCGTCGCCGGTGAAAGCTGCCAGGGGGATGCCATCGCTTGCATGGAGCACGTAGGTCAGGCTGTCGCAGGTATGGCCCGGTGTCTCAAGCACATTAAGCATCATATCCCCGAATGGCAGGCTATCGCCTTCCTTGAGCGCTATATCACCATAAGTGAACGGCGTGTTGGCGCTGTGGCCGATCTTAGCGCCGGTACGCTTCTTCAGGTCTACCGAGCCTATGGTGAAATCCTCGTTCCGGTGAGTCTCCAGTATATACTTTATTTTTGTGCACCTGCCCCGGGCAAGGTCCATGCAGTTTTCGATATCGCCGGCCTCCCGGCGGGGGTCTATGACGACGGCCTCGCCGCCGGAACTGATAAAATAAGTGTTATGGGCTAAACCCTCGGCTTTCATCCTTCTCATTATCATGGTTAAACATATTACAATTTTTATATTTAACATTGTTTAATAATTAATCACAGGCCATTTTTGTCTGGACAATAAAACTCGACCCCATTTCTCAGGAGTCATATTTTAATACTATTTCGCCCAATAGGCCTACCGGTATATTCCTTATGGCCTCACCGATAGCAAAAAATGAAAAATTTATGACAGGTTTGAAGCTCGTCATTTTATTTGTTATCATAATGATAGCTGCTTTTGCCACGAACGCCGCCGTGATCATCGGTATCAATGTTTACTATCATGCGGCCATACAGGACTCGCAGCAGGCAGCCATCGCCATCGCCGCTGCCCTGGGTAATATTTGGGTAACGTTCGCCATCCTTCTGCTGCAGAACGCGGCGTTCATCTTCGTCTCCTGGCTGTTTCTTACGAAGGTCGATAAGATAAAATTCTCGTGGAAGGAGTTCGGGCTGGATATCCGACGGGAAACTCCGAAGCAGATTCTCTCCGGGCTGGGATTTAATTTGTTCTTGACCATCCCGCTATTTGGGATACTTTTGCTCATCGGCGCCGTCTCGTTCGAGGCGTTCGGCATCACTTCATTTAGCCTTACAGCGATCGCATTATCTTTCGTCCTGATGGCCATAGGTACTCTCGCCATCGGATTCGGCGAGGAGATACTATTCCGTGGCTATGTGCAGAACATGCTGACGAAAAAGTACGGTATCCTGTGGGCGCTTCCTATTGCATCGATATTCTTCGTGGCCGTCCACGTGTTACCGAAATTCATTACGGGGAGCGTCGAGCCGCTGTATTTCCTTAGCATCTTCCCCATAGCCCTGATCCTGGGATACCTGTTCTATGCTACAAAATCCCTGTGGGCAAGCGTTGCGTTCCACGCATTCGAGGATTTTATAGTGCTGGCACTCGTGGCTTTTGGGAAGCCGGCTGCCGGCACGGCGCCGCTGGTCATGCTGAGCGCTCCCATAGATATCGTCACCTCAGGCGTGAAACTTGGAAACTGGGGCGATGCCGTAGGGCTTACCATAGGAGCGGCCCTTTTCATAGCCATGGTCTCTTACTTCTCGAATGCTTATCTCTTGAATAAGAAAAGTTCAGGCGACAGCAGAAGCCGGATCTAATAAAAAAAGGCGAGGGATGCCCCTCGCTATCTATTTTTTGCCGTTAGATCCCTGGTGAGGCCCGGGCGACAGGTTCGTCTCGTTATAATTGTTGCTGTAATTGTTGTCCGTGCAGTTGCCAGTGCAATTCAGGCCGTAGTCGAGGCTGTTATTGTAGCTGTAATCGTAGCTGTAGTTGTGCTCGATAGGCTGCCCGGCCCCCTGCTGCTGGTTGCCGTTACCGGCCGGAGTCGATGTGCCCTTGTTCTGTATGCCGGGCGGCACGAAGGTGCTGTCCACGCCATTCTTCGCCTGCCCCGGAGGCGTGAAGATTATGTTGCCGTTATCATTTGTAAATGGCCTGCCGTTCTGGAAACCCATACTGTACTGGAAGGCGTTGTTCCAGCAGTTCCTCGCCTCGGGCGTGCAGGTCGTGTCATTGACCATGTAGGCGAACTGGTTCTGATGCCGGTTAAGCCACTTGCCCACGTTAGCGTACTGGCCTTCGTCCACGTCCGGCCGGTTCATCGTTGCATTAATCTCTCCCAGCTTCTGGGAATATCCGTTAATGGCCGCCTCCATGGCACGGGTATTATTACGCAGGGCCATTCCCTGAGCTTCACATAGCCGCTCCTCCGCGTGGAGCATCTGCTTTTCCAGCTTCATGGTTGAGTTGCCAGCGAGCGACTCGTCGATGTTTTCTATGAAGAGCTTGAGGCCATAGAAAGGCGAGTCCGCTCCCGCCCACCCGTTATACGGAGTAATATCGTCCTGCTGCGCCAGCGATACCGGGGCCATGGCCGCGAGTATCAGAAAGGCGACCGTTAGTGATGTGATCTTTCTCATCATATCCACTTCCATTTTCTTGTTAATAGACTCTTGATCGGCCGCATGTTCGCCGACAATCATATGTTCCCTATAGAATAGATAAGCATACTTGGAATTAGTAGATTAAAAAACGGTATAAAATAGTTCGGTTTATTATTTAAAAATTAAATTTGGAATTAAAAGTAATAATTAATCTTGTTTTTCCTTATTTTCCGCCGTTGACTCATCCGCCTTAGTCGGGCCCGTTTGCGTCAGGATAAGTATGTTTCCCCGGCCCTTTTTGACCTTCCTGAGCAGCCCCGCATCCTCGAGTTCCGAAGCGATCAGGCTGATCTTAACCTCCGAGTAGGGCAGCGCCTTCCTCAGCTCGAGCTGCGTCATGCGGCCGCCGTTCTTCGCGATGGCCGACAGGACGTCTTTGCAATCCTGCCTGAGCACGCGACCGGTCGCGTCCATCGATACCGGGGCAGGCGTTGCGTCAGGGGCAGCCGGCACCGACTCCTGCTGTGGCTCTGGTTTTATGGGACGCCTTTTTTTCATAAGCAGGTATATGCCGCCTGCAGCAAGCAGGATAGCGGTGGCCAGTACGACAATGAACGGTAATAACCAGCCCTGGTTTTCTGTCGTCCCCCCATCCGCGGTCACAGGCAGGCTCTCATTTAGATCTTTGAGTATCGCCAGGTCATCTGCCGGGAAGAGCAGAAGGTCTATCACGAAATCCCCACTGCCGGGGACCGTTATGTTCTCACGGGCGGACAGCGGGCCCGTCGAGGTCCGGGCCTCGGCGATGATGGCGTATTCGCCTCCGGCCATACTGAAGGAATAATTCCCGTCCGTCGTCACTACCTTCTGCACCGGAGTCGTGTTTATTTCGACGACCGCCACGTCGATGGGCTTAAAAGTGGACCAGTCGTAGACCCTGCCATGGATTGTGGAGTCCGCCAGTGCGGACAGCGGCAGTATCGTAATGAACAGCGCCGTGATGAAAAAAATAATAAGTGCAGGCCTTTTCCGGTGCATACCATTTTTTAATAAGGCCATTGAATATATACTATTTCCGGTATATTCGGCCTTTGGAAGAATAAGCTAAAATTGAAGCTTCTAAACTAATAGGAGGCTAAATAAAGCTTTAAATCGGTTCGGGAAAGAAAATAATGCATGCGACATACGGCCCAAATAAACCTTTTTTTATGGATAGTTCGGAGTATTATAAGAATGGTTATAAATTCGATGCCTGTAACTATACGTGATGCCTGCTATGCGGCAGATGGTGTGATAGATCGTGAGAGGCTTAACGGTAACTTTCATATTACTGGCAATAGCGACCATGCTAGTATATGCCGCAGTCCCTGCGCTGGCCAGCAACAACCATACGCCCACCACAGGATACGGCAGCAATATACAGCCAGGCAGCCAGCCAGACGCTCAAAATACGCAGGCTCCCCCGGGCCAGCCGAATGATAACGGTAACCAGTACGGCAGCGGCGGCCCTGAAAATAACGGCCAGGCAGGCTACGGGAATTTATCGCGGATGAACTTCTCAGGCCTCTCCTACGGCGAGTGGCAGAAATGGGCATCGACTTATCGCTCCGGGCCGAAATATAACTATTCTTTTAGCATTTCCGGTGCCGACGGGCTCACCGGTAAAAACGCTTCCATGAATGGCCAGAAGTGGTTCAACGAATCATGGGGAAGCGGCCATTCCGACGTGTCGAAGAAGATCGCCCGGCTGAGGATAACGACGCTGCTCCGTGAGATGGACATGCTCAAGCTGATGGTCAATGGGTCAGGGCTGAGTACGAATGAACAGGCTGCTATTGCCAGGGGGATCGATAGTAATGTCCAGTGGCTAAATAGTATGGACCAGGAGATCCAGGCGGCGAACGATATGAAGTCCCTGGGACAGGCCATCGCGAAGGCCGAGCCTGCCCTGGCAATGATCCGGTCGGAAGTAAAGGCGAATGCCGGGCTCATGGCCTGCAAGAACATGGACGCGCGGATCGAAATAGCGATGAACGTTTCGGACATGATCAACGAGAAAGCCCTGGGCCTTACGGCGGAAGAGAAGGCCTGGTATGCTCAGGAACTGGCTGGCTATGACCAGCATATATATGATGTCTGTCGATACCAGGTAAATGCCAGGGAAGCCTTCGGGAAATATTCTGAGACCAGGGACGATGCTTACTATATAGACGGCTTGAGGCAGATCGAGCTCGCGCAGAACGAGCTTTACCAGGCGTTCGATATTCTTGGAGATATCTTCGATAGGATGTAGCTTTAAAAGCCCGTTGTGGGCAGATTAACTTTTTTATTAGTCGTTATTTTATTTTAGTAATATAATGTAATTATCGAACATGTCTAATCGCTTACCGTTGGTGTTTTCACTCCTGTTAGCACTGGCGCTCACCTCTCTATTGCCGGCGGCCGCACAGCCATCAATGCCTGGTGAACCGGCCATACCTGCCGGCGCTTATACCGGAAGATCCCTCAACGTGCACCTCATCTCTCCGGCAAACTATACTTTCTATGATTTCAAGGCCAATGAAACCCTGACGGTAGCTGTTACCAACCCTACCGGCTCGCGAATGACCGCGTACATCGCGTTATATCGCCATAATAAGTGGAACGTGCTGGGGAAGCTCGGGGAAGTGGGGCCGGGTGAAAACCGGACCTTATCGTACCCGCTTAATTTCTCATACCATGGCAGGACAGCCGAAACGGACCAGTTAGGCATCGCGGCCGGGTTCGATGGTACCTATTCGGGGAATATCATCCATGTCGGCGAAAACTGGGCCCCCTACGAGAACCGTCTCGCTTCGACGCTCTCGTTATTCGGCGTGCCGATGGCGGGCCTGCTTCTCGGGATCCTGGCCATGATCATGGGAAGGGTATTTTCCGTGACGCAGCGCGAGCACATCCGGCATCGAATATTTTTCATCTCCAGGCCTGCCGAGCTGCTGGCCGACGTGATCACCAGCCCCTTATTCTGGCTTTTCGAGCTCGCGTGCGGCGCCGTGCTCGTCGCTATCATATTGTTCTTCACGCTGAGCGACATAAGCCCTGATATCGGATGGCTGATATTCCTGCTGGGCGGCGCCGCGGCGATATTCATGCCGGTCGTATACCTCGTGGCCGCCTGGGCGTTCAAGTACTACCGGCGCCAGACGTTCAGGCTCATGGTATCCATGTTCACCTGGGGCATCATGGCCACGCTCATCGCGTTCCTGATCAATACGGCGTGCACGCTGCTGATAGGCGCCGTCGTCGGTAAGAGCGTCGCGTTCGCCATAGCCGCCGTCCTGGTGGCGCCCGTCACGGAGGAAACATCGAAGGGGACGGGTGTCCTGATCCTCTCGGGCCGGCGGGATTTCGGCGGCCTCCTCGACGGTATACTCTATGGCTTCGCCATCGGCATGGGCTTTGCGTTCATCGAGAACTGGCTGTACTTCGCGGTCAACGCGAACCCGGTGCACGTGGGCGGCGTCATGGAATGGGCGTATGACATGCTGTATCGCTCGCTCCTTGATTCGCTGGGCCATGGCTGCTTCACCGGGGCCACGGGAGCGTTCGTAGGCTACTTTAAAGCCCGCCGGCCCGCCGGAGGATTCGCCGTCAAAGGCTTTCTCCTGGGCCTTCCCGTCGCCATGGTACTGCATTCCTCTTTTAACTTACTCGACGTGATCGGCTCCACGGTCCCCACGGCTTTCGGCATTCCGCTTCCCCTGTTCGACCCGCTGCTCACTCTCGTGATATTTGTATTTTACATCTGCCTGGGCATTTATCTTCAGGCCAGGGAAAAGCATGAGCGGCCGGGAACTGGTTGAGGGATATTATGGGAGGAAGACCGTCGGAAGAGGATATAAGGAAATTGCCGGTGGAAAAGGCCATTCAAGAGCTCGGCGCCCATCCGGATACGGGCCTTGCGCCCGATGAAGTAAAAAAGAGGCTCACCGAATACGGGTACAATGAGGTGCCCGAGAAAAAGAAGAGCCCGCTGATGAGCTTTTTAAAGAGGTTCTGGGGCCTGACGGCCTGGATGCTCGAACTGACTATCCTGATCTCGTATGTCCTGGGCAGGCTCCTGGACCTGGCGGTGATCGCGGCGCTCCTGCTCATAAACGCCATCCTGGGATTTTTCCAGGAACAGCAGGCCGAAAGGGCGGTCGAGGCACTAAAGAAAAAGCTGAGCGTCAAGGCCAGGGTGCTGAGAGGCGGCGCCTGGTCGGTATTGCCGGCGAGGGAACTCGTTCCGGGGGACATCGTCAGGGCCAGGTCGGGCGACTTCGTGCCGGCCGACGTCAAGATCATCGACGGGGATATGGAAGTCGACCAGTCCGCCCTGACAGGCGAATCGCTGCCGGTGGAGAAAAAGTCGGGCGATCTATTATATTCCGGCTCCCTGGTGAGGAAGGGCGAGGCCACGGGTCTCATCGTATCGACGGGGACCCGCACGTACTTCGGGAGGACGGCCCAGCTCGTCCAGGCGGCAAGGCCAAAGCTGTACGTGGAGGAGGTCATCACTAACCTGCTGAAATGGCTGTTAGCCATGGTCATCGCTTTGCTCGCCCTCGCGTTCATCGTCTCGTACTTCAGGGGCGTAAGCCTGTTAGGATTACTGCCCCTGGCGCTTGTTCTGCTGGTCTCGTCGATACCCGTGGCGCTCCCTGCCATGTTCACGGTGACGATGGCGCTGGGCTCGCTGGAGCTGGCAAAAAGGGGCGTGCTGGTGACGAGGCTCAGCGCGTCCCAGGACGCGGCCATGATGGACATATTGTGCGCCGATAAGACGGGGACGATCACGATGAATAAGCTCTCCGTGGCAGAGATGGAAGGCGTGGGCGGATATTCGGCGGACGACGTGGCGTTCTACGGGACGCTAGCCTCGCAGGAGGCGAACCAGGATCCCATAGACCTCGCATTCATCTCGGAAGCACGGCGTAAGGGCCTTAATTTTAACGGGTACGTCCAGAAAAAATTCACGCCCTTCGACCCTTCCACGCGGAGGACTGAGGCGGTCATTGAGAAGGATGGGAAGGAGTTCACGGTGATAAAAGGGGCTGTGCTCACGATAGCCGCCCTCTGCGGCGTCGACCCGGGCGAGATGGCCGGCCTGGAAAAGAAAATAGGCTCGCTGGCGAAAAAGGGCTATAGGGCCATCGTCGTCGCAAAGGGAGGCGAGAAGCAGTGCTTCGAGCTTATCGGGATGGCGGCGCTCTATGACCCGCCCAGGCCGGATTCGGCGAAGCTTATAGAGGAGCTGAGGGGCCTGAGCATATCCACGAAGATGCTCACGGGCGATGCGCTGCCCATCGCGAGGGAGATAGCAAATGAGGTCAAGCTGGGGGGAAAGGTCACAGGGATGGAAGACCTGAAAAAAATGGAGAGCATCGACCCGGATAAGGCTGAAGAGATCATCGAGGGCAGCGATGGCTTTGCCGGCGTCTATCCCGAGGATAAGTACCTTATCGTCAAGGCATTGCAGTCAAAAAAACACGTGGTGGGGATGACCGGCGACGGCGTGAACGACGCCCCGGCGCTGAAGCAGGCGGAGGTCGGCATCGCCGTGAGCAGCGCCACGGACGTGGCCAAAGGCGCCGCCAGCGTTGTCCTCACGAAGGAGGGACTGCCGGAGATCGTGAGCCTGGTCAGGACCGGGCGCAGTATCCACCAGCGGATAGTCACCTGGATCCTGAATAAGATCGTCAAGACATTTGAGATCGTGCTCTTCGTCGTCCTGGCCTACCTGGTGACCGGGGTGTACGTGGTGGGAGCCTTCGAGATCGTGCTGCTGCTCTTCCTCATCGATTTCGTGACCATATCCATCGCGACGGACAACGCCCGCCCCTCCCTGAAGCCGGAGACCTGGGATATGAGGGCGCTCGTCAAGGTCGCCATCTTACTGGGCGTCTTCATGGTCATGGAATCGTTCGGTATGCTGTATATCGCCATGAATTACTTCAGGCTAACCGACGCGACGGGGCTGCGCACGCTCACGTTCTGCATGCTCATCTTCGGGGGCATGTTCACGATCTTCGTGGTGAGGGAGAGGAGCTACTTCTGGAGGTCGATGCCGAGTAAAACGCTTCTGCTGGCCATCGGCGGCAACATGCTCGTCACGTCGGCGATCGCGATAGCAGGGATCCCCGGCCTCATACCGATACCGGCGGCTTATGTGCTGATCGCATGGGCCTGGTATTTCATATTCGCCCTGCTGGTGAACGACTTTGTAAAGGTGCGCATCTTACCGTATCTTGAAGCCTTAAAAATATAATGGTTAAAAGCTCATAGCTACCTTCGCCGCTCACTCTTTCCGGCATGCTATGGCATGCAGTAACAAGTGGATAGCCCCTGCGATCATTGCGCTACATACGGCCATAACGCCGAAGAAGACCATCGCGGCGACTAGCTTCTTCCTGTGCGCCATGGCACCGGCGCACATCGGGCATCCGCATCCTTCATGGTGTCCTATGTGACCTGTCATTTCGTCCTCCTGATCATTCAACCCGCCCATTTAGGTTAAATATATTTATAAAATTATTACGATATTATTATGTGGTGTTATTGTGGCAGAAAGTGTATCTGGTAGTGAAAATCTTGGCATCGGACTATGGAGCGCTCACTGGCTGAACTTCCTGTTGCGCGGGCTGATAGCCCTGGGCTTCGGGCTCATCCTGTTGTTCTTTCCGGGCCTGACCCTTTTGACATTCATAATGCTCTTCGCAGTCTTCGCATTCGTGGTCGGGGTCTTACTTTTACTCGAGGCGGTCTCGATCAGGGACGGACGGTGGTGGCTGAGGATAATAGAGGGCGTCATCGGCATAGCGGCGGCCGCGGCGGTCATCCTGTGGCCGGGGCTGACCCTGCTGACGTTCGCGCTCATCGTCGCGTTCTACTTCCTGCTCACGGGCGTTCTGGACGTCATCGTGGCAGTGGAGACGCATAAGAGGGTACACGGCGAGTGGCTTCTCATCGCCGGCGGCATACTTGCGGGCATGGTTGGAGTCATATTGCTGATATATCCCATAGCAGGCCTCGTCACGCTCATCCAGGTCGTGGGCATATTCAGCATCGCCTTCGGCCTCATCATGGTATTGCTGGCGATAAAGCTGAAGCTGACGGGCCCGAGAGCGCCGGCGGCCGCGTAAGACCTTCCTGGCCGGATGGATAAAATAAAGAGGAAGGCCATACTCGCAAATGATGCGATAATCGTATTAAACTTATAATAATATTCAAGTCAATAGAACATGGGGGATTCTCATGGCTGACGATTTTGATTACCAGGGATTTATGAGCAGCTTTGGGGGAGCATTTTTTGGAGCGATCATAGGGGCCATTATCGGCATATTGATCCTCGTTGCCTTGAATTTACTGAACGCTGGCATCGGTAATGTGGCGAAACTGGCAATAATTGGGGCATGTACTATTGTAGGTATGGTGTTGTTAGCAATTCACGAATTTAAAAAACATGCTAAGGAACACGCATAACCGTTTTGCTCCAACCATTTTAGATTCCAGTTTATCCCGGCGAACATGGCCGAATTTATTAAAATGAGCGGGAAATTAGGGCACTAAATTGGCATATTTTTATTATTTTATTTTCTTATTTATTCTAGCAGGGTGATTTTAATGGCTGATAAGGTCAAGGTAGCGCTCAATGGTTATGGCACTATCGGTAAGCGCGTCGCCGACGCCGTCGCGCTCCAGGACGATATGGCGCTGGTGGGGATCGCTAAGACTAAGCCCGATTATGAGGCTTTTGTGGCGGCGGGGAAGGGGTATGATATCTATGCGGTGGATCCCGTGAAGGCGGAGTCTAAATTCAAGGCCGCGGGCATACCCATGGCCGGCTCAAGCAAGGATATGATAAAGAAGGCCGATATCGTGGTGGATGCCGCGCCGAGCGGGATCGGCGCAGAGAATAAAAAGATCTACGATAAGATGGGCAAGCCCGCGATATTCCAGGGCGGCGAGAAGCATGAAATGACTGGTACTTCCTTTAATGCGGCGGCCAATTATGACGAGGCCATCGGCAAGGATTTCGTCCGCGTCGTATCGTGTAACACTTCGGCGCTTTGCCGGCTCGTCTATGCCATAGACACGGCTTTTGGCATCAAGAACGCCCTGGTGACGCTCGTGCGCAGGGGCGGCGACCCGGATGATATCAAGCGCGGCCCGATCAACGCGATCGTGCCCGACCCGATAACATTGCCGTCGCACCACGGCCCGGACGTCCAGACGGTGCTTCCGCACATCAGGATATCGACCGCGGCCCTGAAGGTGCCGACCACGCTCATGCACACGCACTCCGTGCACTTCAGCGTGGATGGCACGCCAACACGGGACCAGGTGCTCAATGCGCTGAAGAAGTGGCGCCGCCTGTGGCTTATCCCCGGCTGGTTTAATATCAAGTCCACGGGGGACATCATGGAGATGGGCAGGGTCCTGGGAAGGCCGAAGGGCGACATGATGGAGAACTGCATCTACGAGGACTCGGTGTCCGCGGACGGGGACAGTATCGAGCTGTTCCAGGCGGTCCACCAGGAGTCGGACGTCATCCCGGAGAACATCGACTGCATACGGGCAATGATGGGCATGGAGAAGGACAAAAAGAAGTCGATGGACAGGACCGACAGATCGCTCGGCATCGGGGATTTCAAGCCATGGAAGGTCGCGCCGCCATCGAAAGCCGGCAAGGTCTCCGTCGAGCTTCCAATGTAATGATATTGCCCCATATTTTTTAAAGTGGCATTTTTAGCGTACTCATGTCGCCAGCATACGGGCGAGGTCCAAAAGGCTTAAATCCAGGGGCTTTTTATTTCTGACCGACTCTTCTAGGCTTATTGTCGTGACTTTGCCGTTCTGCAGCACGATAATGCTATTTATCCGCTCTTCCAGCAACAGCTCTACAGCCTTATCGCCGAACGCACCGGCCAGGTATCGGCTGCGGGCCGTTGGATTGCCTCCCCGCTGGGCATAGCCCAGAACGCTAAGCCGGGATTCGATGCCGGTAAGCTTTTCGACGTCCCGCGAAAGCTCGCGGGTATCCCCGATCCCCTCTGCGGCCACGATGATACCGGACTTTTTCCCCTTTTGCACATTTTGCTTCACAGTCCCGACGACGTCGTCGATGGTGAACTTAACCTCAGGGACGAGGATCGTTTCCGCTCCCGAGGCTAAGCCGACCGCCAGCGCGATGAACCCCCGCGTCCGTCCCATGACCTCGACGACGAAGACCCTATCCATGGAAGCCGCCGTATCGCGGATCTTGTCGATCTCGGCGACCGCCGTGTTCACGGCCGTGTCGAAGCCGATCGTCTCGTCGTTCCCGTACACGTCGTTATCGATGGTGGCCGGGACACCGGCTATCCTGATATCCGTTTCTTTGCTCAACGCCTGCGCCCCGTTGAAAGAGCCGTCACCGCCGATGACGACCAGCCCGTCGATTCGGTTGAAAGCGAGAGTCTCCGCGGACTTTTGAAGCCCGTCTTTGGTCCAGAACTCCAGACATCTCGACGTATGGAGTATCGTGCCCCCGAACTGCAGTATCCCGCTGACTGACCTCGGGCTCAGTAGCCTGCATTTATTATTGATCAGGCCTTCCCAGCCCCTTTCGAAGCCCACGATTTCGAGGTCTTTCGTATGGGCGGCCCTGACCACTGCCCGAATTGCCGCATTCATTCCCGGAGCGTCGCCGCCGCTTGTAACAATGCCTATCCGCTTCACTTTTTACCCAAATATTGCTTTGCGACCGGCCACATAAAGCTTCATCATATATACCGCGATTTTATGCTCTGACATTAGACTAATTACTGCCTTTTAAGCCATAAAAAGCCATTTAAAAAATAGAGATGCCGGGCTTATCCTGTGCGAGCCAGGATCCGCCCGGAAGCCTCCGCCAGCGCCGTCACGCCGGGAAGCGGCTTACCCGAAAGGAACTCCAGTGTGGCCCCGCCCCCGGTCGAAATATGGGTGATTTTGTCCGCCAGCCCGAGCGAGTTCACGGCCTCGGTCGTAGAGCCGCCCCCAACTACCGTGACAGCATCGAGGTTTGATATTGCCGTGGCGATCTCCCTGGTCCCCTTCGAAAATTCAGGCACTTCGAACACGCCCATGGGGCCGTTCCAAAAAACGGTTTTGCATTTCTTCAGTTCCCGAATATAGTTTGAGATCGTCTGCGGGCCGATATCCGCGATGGCCCACCCGTCAGGTATGTCGCTCACGGCCACCGTTCGGGCCGGAGTGCTGCCATCGAGAGTTTCACTTATGACCACGTCGATGGGCAGGAACAGCCCGACATCCAGGGACCGGGCTTTTTCCGACAGGTCCCGTACATATTGAAGCTTATCGTCCTCTACGAGCGATTTTCCTGTGCGGTAGCCTTCGCTTTTTAAAAACGTCGCAGCCATGCCGCCGCCGAGTAAAAACATGCTCACCCGGGTTACGATATTGTCAAGTACTTCCAGCTTATCGCTTACTTTCGCTCCGCCAATTACCGCGGCAAAAGGCTTCGCAGGGTTTTCGAGGAGCTTTCCCAGTATGTTGAGCTCCTTTTCCATCAGGAATCCGGCCACGGAAGGGAGATAATCCGTTATTCCCACGACCGAAGCGTGGGCACGATGGCTGGCGCTGAACGCGTCGTTGACGTATATGTCCGCCAGGCGTGCCAGGGCACGGGCAAAGCCCGGATCGTTTTTCTCCTCGCCAGGGTAGAACCGCAGGTTCTCCAAAAGCACTATGTCGCCATCGCGCATTGCAGACACGGCCTTTTCAACGGCAGGGCCTGTGCACTCTCTCAGCGATTCCACCGGCTTGCCGAGCAGCTCGGACAACCGCCTGGCTACGGGCGCCAGCCTTAGCGACTCGACTATCTTTCCCTTTGGCCTGTCCAGATGGGAGCACAGGATGACCCTGGCACGTTTATCGACCAGGTGCCGGATGGTAGGCAGGCACACTCGAATGCGCGTATCGTCTCTGATATCCCCGTTCTCGCCCATCGGCACGTTAAAATCTACCCGGACTAGAACTTTTTTTGAGGTAACATCGACATCTTTCACTGTTTTTATCGTCATTTCGATCACCCGATGTCAGGCAAGGCCCTCCTCGGCCTTTTTGGCGAGCACGGCCTGGTTCACCACGTTCTGGGGCCTGCCTTTGACGAACATCTCCACGTTCTCCATCGTTACCCTGGTACACTCATCGATGGACTCCTTAGAAAGGAAGGCTATATGGGGCGTGAGCACCACGTTATCAAGCTTAAGCAGGGGGCTATCCATGGGCAGGGGCTCCGTCTCGAAGACGTCCAGCCCGGCCCCGGCGATCCTCTTTTCACGGAGGGCCTCGACGAGCGCCTTTTCGTCCACGATCTTTCCCCGGGCCGTGTTGATCAGGATGGCCGTCGGCTTCATCCTGGCGAGCTGCGCCGCGCCTATCATGTGCTCCGTCTCGGGGGTGAGGGGCACGTGCAGGCTGACGACGTCCGACTCGGCTAGCAGCGTATCGAGGCTCACGAACTTCACGCCCAGCGCGCGGGCCCTCTCCGGGTCGGGATGGGCGGTGACCGAGAGCACGCTCATGTTGAAGCCGTGGGCGATCTGTACCACCCTCCGGCCGATGCTGCCCAGCCCGATAACTCCCAGCGTCTTGCCCATGAGCTCTTCTCCAACGTAGCGCCTCCAGTCGAACAGGCCCCTGCGCAGGTTCAGGTCGGCCTTATCGACCTTCCTGAGCAGGTTCAGGGCCAGGGCGAAGGCGAACTCGGCGACCGTATCGAAGGCGTAGTTGTGCACGTTGGACACCACCACGCCTCTCGCCGTCGCTGCGGCCAGGTCCACGTTATCGTAGCCGGTCTGCCAGAGGGCGATCATCTTAAGGCCGGGAGCCCGACGGATCGATTCGCCCGAGAAGCCATACCTCCCGGCTATTACTATCTCCGCGTCCTTTATTCGGCTCACGAAGTCCTCGTCCGAGGTGGGCACGCTATCGTAAGCCCGGAGATCGCCCAGGGCCTCCAGCCGGCGCCGGTATTCATCGGTGAGGTATATCGGCTCGGATATGACGATCTTCAAGGTATCACCTTCGTCTCAAGCTTTTTCTCGACGTCAAGGACTCTCCTGGTGATGCCCATCACCGCATCCGGGATCAGGGATATGGAGCTTATCCCCTCTCGCACGAGGAACTCGGCGTACTCGGGATAATCGCTCGGCGCCTCGCCGTCGAGGGCGCTATGCTTTTTATTCCTCCTTGCGCCCCGGATAGCCCTCGAGACCGCGTCCATGACGGCGGGGTCACGCTCGTCGAACTCGGAGGCGAGTATTTCCGAGTCACGGTCTACGCCCAGCACGAGCTGAGTGAGGTCGTTGGAGCCGATGGAGATGCCGTCCACGTACTCGCAGAACCCGTCAACCAGTATTACGTTGCTCGGGATCTCGCACATCATGAAGACCTCCAGCCCGTTCTCGCCCCTTTTGAGCCCGTTCTTCGCCATCTCCTCCTGGACCTTCTTCATCTCATCGATCCTGCGGCAGAACGGTATCTTGGCTATGATATTTGTCAGCCCCATGACCTCCCTCGCCCTTTTCAGGGCCGCGCACTCCAGGGCGAAGCCTTCTTTGTAGCGGTCGTTGTAATAGCGTGCCGCGCCCCGGAAGCCCAGCATGGGATTATTCTCGCGGACCTCGAAGTACTCCCCTCCTATGAGACTTGCGTACTCGTTGGACTTGAAGTCGCTGAAGCGCACGATGACCGGCTTCGGGTAGAAAGCGGCGGCGATGGTCCCTATGCCCTGGGAGAGCTTATCCACGAAATAATCCTTTTTATTATCGTAGCCATAGGTCAGCTCGTCGATCTTCTTCATCACAGCCTCGTCCTTGACCCTCTCAGGGTGTATCAGGGCCATCGGATGTATCTTGATGTAGTTGCCGATGATGAACTCCAGGCGGGCCAGCCCGCAGCCGTCGTTGGGGATCGCGGAGACGGCAAAGGCCTCATCCGGGTTGCCCAGGTTTATCCGGATCTGGGTTTTGGGCCTTTTCAGGCCCTTCAGGCTGACCTTTTCCACGTGGTAGGGCAGCTTACCCTCGTATACGAAGCCTTTCTCGCACTCTGCGCAGCACACGGTCACCTCCTGGCCTGTACGGACCTTCTCCGTGGCATCGTCCGTGCCCACGACGGCCGGTATGCCAAACTCGCGGCTGACGATGGCCGCATGGCTTGTCCGGCCTCCTGTGTTGGTCACGATGGC
Organism: Methanocella paludicola SANAE; assembly: GCF_000011005.1. Taxonomy (NCBI): domain Archaea; kingdom Methanobacteriati; phylum Methanobacteriota; class Methanomicrobia; order Methanocellales; family Methanocellaceae; genus Methanocella; species Methanocella paludicola. The sequence continues at coordinate 1,253,143 of NC_013665.1, read as the reverse complement.
CGAGGCGATCTTCATGGCCGGCTCCCAGTCGGGGGTAGTCGTATGCGATACGAGCACTTCGCCCTTCTGGAGGGATGAAAGCTGAGAAACGTCCTTGATCACGCGTGCCCTGCCAGCGCCTATCTTCTCCCCCACGCTCATTCCGGTGACCAGTACAGGCCCCTTCTTCTCCAGGTGATACGTCTCCAGAATATCCCGGGGCTTCTGCGACTCCACGGTCTCGGGCCGGGCCTGGACGATGAAGAGCTCGTTCAGGATCCCGTCTTTCGCCCACTCGATGTCCATGGGCATCTCCTTTGCCGCTTTTTGGGAGTAGTGGTCTTCGATGGCCATGGCATACTTAGCGAGGGCCAGCACTTCGTCATCCGAGAGGCAGAACCTCCTCCGCTCATCCTCGGGCACTTCGACGTTCACGGTCTGGCCCTTCACCTTCTCGGCGTATATCATCTTGATCTTTTTATCGCCTAGATCCTTTTTAATGATGGGCTTGTAGCCCGTTTTCAAAGTAGGCTTGAACACGTAGAACTCGTCCGGATTTACGGCCCCCTTGACGATGTTCTCTCCTAGGCCATAGGAGCCGGTGACTAAAACCACGTTCCTGAAGCCCGTCTCGGTGTCCAGGGTGAATATGACCCCGCTGCACGCCTTATCCGACCTCACCATTTTCATGATCCCTATGGAAAGGGCGACTTTGAAATGGTCGAAATGGTTATCGATGCGGTAGGATATGGCCCGGTCGGTGAAGAGCGAGGCGTAGCACTTGAGGCAGGCTTCTTGTAGCTGGTCGTAGCCTCGCACGTTCAAGTACGACTCCATCTGGCCGGCGAACGATGTCGTGGGCAGGTCCTCAGCAGTGGCTGAACTTCGCACAGCCACGTCAGTTTCCGGGCCGTATTGCTCACAAAGCTTATCATAGGAGGCTTTTATAGCCTCCCACAGGTCGTCCGGCAACCTGGCGTTCAGGATCAACTGCTGGGCGTTAAGGCTTCGCTCTACCAGGTCCTTCACGTTCGATTTATCCAGGCCCGCCAGGATTTCCTTAAGGTCCTCCAGGATGCCCGCCGAATTGACGAAATGCCAGTAGGCCGCGGAGGTCGCGGCAAAACCGTTGGGCACCTTGATGCCCTCCGGCGATAGCTCCCGGTACATCTCTCCCAGGGAAGCGTTCTTACCGCCGACCCGGGGCACGTCTTCCATCCCTATCTCGTTAAACCAGAGTATATAGCTTTTATTTTCATTCATGAGATCCCCCGACCATGGTAAAATCCGGCAGTTTAGCAGCCGTATGATAATCCAGTATGCCCTTGCACGTATCTGCGTTAAACCTAGCTACACACGGATGATTATATCCAGATTTGAATTAAATTATTTATGTATTTATATAATTTTAATATATATATGGAAAAATTGGGAGCAGGACATACCAGATCCATCAACATAATCAATGCCCGCGTCATCAGGGAGAATGACCTTTCTCTCGTAACATTACCGAATGGCGACATACCGATGAAAGACAATTTCGGGTATGGGCTTTATTATCACGACTGCAGGTTCCTCAGCGGCTATACCCTGACGATCAACGGCAAATACCTGACGGAGATATTAATCGGCGCCCAGAGCGGCTTCGACTCGATCGTCATTTTGACGAACCCGGACATGGAGGACAATAACGGTAATTACATCAACAAAGAAACGCTCAGCATAGGACGGGATATCGCAATACCCGGATGCGTCGTTGAAACAATTACGATAAGAAATTTTAATATGGCCAAAGTGGCGCTTGACCTGACGCTGAATTTTAAGTCCGACTTTAACGATATTTTCACGATAAGGGGATTGACGGAGGGCGTCGACGGGAAAATATTGCCGATAAGATACGATGCGGGCGATCATACCCTGTATATCCCCTACATGGGTAAAGACGGGCATTTCCGCACCACAAAAATAGAGTTCGATCCGCCTCCCTCGAAGGTGGAAAAAGGTTCATGCACCTTTTCCGTCCGCCTGGACCCGAGGGGCGTTCAAAAAATAATGCTGGCGATCTTTGCCCAGGACCTGCCGCCGGGTAAACCGGCGGTCGAGCCGCGGATGCTGGGCACGAAGGAGACGCTGGAGGGCATTGAAAAATCATATCACGTCCCATACAGGAGGCATTTTGATTTCCTGACCGACAATAATCTTTTCAATAAGATCATACTGAGATCGCTTTCGGACCTCCGGATGCTATACATGAGCCTGGATGGGAGTAAATTCCATTCGGCGGGTGTACCCTGGTATGACGCGCTGTTCGGCAGGGATTGCATCCTCGCCGCCATTCAGATCATGCCGTATCATTCCGGGTCCGCGCCCGGCACTATAAAATTACTCGCCGGGTATCAAGGCCGGGCATACGATGATTGGCGCGATGAAGAGCCCGGCAAGATACTCCATGAATTGAGGCTAGGCGAGAAAGCCAATCTCAACAAAATACCCCAGACGCCTTACTATGGAACGGTTGACGCGACCCCGCTTTTTTTGATATTACTGGCCGAGTACGTGGACTGGACGGGCAACCTGAAATTACTGGAGAAGATAATGCCCAACATTGACGCCGCCATCGCCTGGATCGATCGGTATTCCCGGCGCGATGGCTCGGAATTTACGTCATATCTGCCGAGGTCAGCGAGAGGCCTCTCCAACCAGGGGTGGAAGGACTCCTGGGACGCGGTCATGCATTCGGACGGCACTCTGGCAAAGCCTCCGGTCGCCCTCGCGGAGGTCCAGGGCTACGTGTATATGGCCAAAAAGCGTTTGGCTATGCTTTACGACAGGATGGGCAGGGGAGGTGATGGGGAAAAGCTAAGAAAAGATGCGGAGAGGCTAAAGAGAGCGTTTAACGATAGGTTCTGGATGGACGATAAGAAATTTTTTGCCATGGCGCTTGACGACCTCGGCGTCTGCAACGTGATCTCCTCTAATCCCGGACATTGCCTCTGGTCAGGGATCGTGGATGAAAAATACGCCAAATTTCTCGCCGACAGGCTGTTTGAGCCGGACATGTATAGCGGGTGGGGCATTCGCACGCTCTCTTCGAACGAGCTACGGTATAACCCGCTGGGCTATCACATCGGTACCGTGTGGCCGCATGACAACTCGATCATAGCCATGGGGCTTCATAAATATGGCTTCTATGACAGGCTATCGGATCTTTTTACCGGTATGTACGATGCCGCCAGCGTTTTTCCATTATACCGGCTGCCGGAATTGTTTAGCGGATTCGAGAGGGGCAAATACAACATACCCGTAAAATATCCCGTGGCGTGCAGCCCCCAGGCATGGTCGGCCGGCACGATCCCCTACATGCTCATCGCTGCCCTGGGGTTAACCCCGGATGCACTAAATAAACGATTGACGCTGGTAAAACCTCATCTCCCCCCATGGCTGAACAATATAAAGATCACAGACCTCAGGGTGGGCAGCGCATCCGTGAACATGGAATTCAGGAGAGAAGAAAGCGGCACTCTGGTCAACGTGGTAAAAAAGTATGGCGATCTGGACGTGTTTATCGAATACTAAGGCATGTCGAGACGATGAACATAAGAAAGAGAGGCTTTAATGGATAAACAGATCATAGATCTGAAAGAGGTAAAAAAGCTATCGGCCGATGATCTCTTTAAGGTATTTACGACCGGTGGCAATGGCCTATCCGGTATGGAGGCGGAAAGGCGGCTCCAGGCATATGGCCCGAACCAGATCATCGAAAAAAAGAAGAACCCTATCATTAAATTTTTATTGAACTTTTGGGGGCCGATACAGTGGATGATCGAGGCGGCGGCCATCATATCCCTCGTCATCGGGCGCCTGGAGGATTTCGCCATCATCGTGACGCTGCTTCTCATAAACGTGCTCGTAAAATTTTTCCAGGAAAACAAGGCAAGCAATGCCATCGAGCTCCTCAAGCGGAAGCTTTCGCCATCCGCCAGGGTAAAAAGGGATGGTAAATGGCTGGAGGTCAATGCCCGGGAACTCGTCCCGGGTGATGTCATCAGGATACGGCTCGGCGACATCATACCGGCCGACGTTAAGCTTATCGAAGGCCGCTACATGGAGGTCGACCAGGCGGTGTTGACGGGAGAGTCATTGCCCGTCGAAAAGCACGCCGGCGACGTCGGCTATTCGGGGGCGATCGTGCGAAAAGGCGAGATGGATGCGCTCGTGGTGGCCACCGGGATGGACACCTATTTCGGCAAGACCGCCAGGCTCGCGGAAAAGATCGGCGCGCCAAGCCACTTCCAGAAGGCCGTCGTCAAGATCGGCGATTACCTTATCATGGTCACGCTGCTTCTCGTGTTGCTCGTGAGCATCGTCGAAGTATTACGCGGCCATGATGTCCTGTCGATCCTGGAGTTCGCGCTGGTGCTGACCATCGCCGGCGTGCCCGTCGCATTACCCGCCGTGCTGTCCGTCACGATGGCCGTGGGGGCCATGGCGCTGGCGAAAAAGGAGGCGATCGTCAGCAAGCTCGTAGCCATCGAGGAAATGGCGGGCATGGACATCCTGTGCGCCGATAAGACGGGGACTATCACGCAAAACCTGATCAGCGTGGCCGGCGTTGCCCCATTCGGCAGCCACGACGAAAAGAACGCGATACTATATGCAGCCCTGGCCTCGAGGGAGGAGGATAAGGACCCTATCGACCTGGCCATCATTAAAAAAACGAGGGAAAGTAAAGAGCTGGACGTGGCCACATCGCTATATGCCGTCTCGGATTTCCTGCCGTTCGACCCCGTCTCGAAGCGAACGGAAGCCAGAGTGGCAAAGGGCGGAGTAGCGTTTAGAGTGACCAAGGGCGCCCCTCAGATGATCGTCGCCTTATGCGGCGACAATACTAAAGCCTGGGCGGCAGAGCATACGGAGGAGTTTGCCAGAAAAGGATATCGTACGCTGGGCGTCGCGAAGTCGGGCGACGAGGGGCAATGGGATTTCGTCGGCCTTATCTCACTGCACGACCCTCCCCGCGAGGACTCAAAGGATACCATTGATACGGCCAGGTCAATGGGCCTGGACGTAAAGATGATCACGGGGGACCACGTGGACATCGCCAAAGAGATCGCCCGGGAGGTCGGCATGGGGACGAATATCCAGCCCCAGACCGCCATCGTCGACACCCCGGATGAAAAGGCGGCGGACATCGTCGAGAAGGCTGATGGCTTTGCGGAAGTGTTCCCCGAGCACAAGTATCGCATCGTGGGCCTGCTGCAGAAAAGAGGCCATATCGTCGGCATGACCGGGGACGGCGTGAACGACGTCCCTGCGCTACAGAAGGCCGACGCGGGCATCGCCGTGGCGGGGGCGACGGACGCGGCCAAATCCGCCGCCAGCATCGTCCTCACCCTTCCCGGCATATCCGTCATCATCGACTCCATCAAGGAGAGCCGTAAGATATTCCGGCGGATGATCAGCTATTCCATATACCGGATGGGCGAGACTATACGCCTCGTATTCTTCGTCACCGCCTCGATCATCATATTCAATTTTTATCCCATAACGGCGCTCATGGTCGTGCTCCTCGCGCTCCTGAACGATTTTCCCATCATGGCGATCTCCTATGATAACGTCTTATACTCTAAAAAGCCTGAGCGATGGAACATGCGGACCCTGCTGGGCGTGTCCACGGCGCTTGGGCTCTTCGGCGTCCTGGCCTCATTCAGCCTGCTATACATCGGGCTTAATATATTCCACCTTAACCATGATGTTCTGCAGTCGTTCATTTATCTCAAGCTCTCGGTGGCAGGGCATCTATTCTTATTCGTGGCCAGGACAAGGGGGCCGTTCTGGTCAGTGAAGCCGTCGCCGATCCTTTTGATCGCTGTTATCCTCACGCAGCTGACCGCTACGATAATCACGGTGTATGGCATTTTGCTACCGGCGATGGGATGGGGCCTTGCCTTATTTGTATGGGGATATGCGTTTATATGGTTCCTTACGACGGACGTTTTAAAGCTATTGATATACAGTGTACTAGAAAAAGAAAAGGTAACGTTAATGTAATTATGGCAAGGTCTACAAAGAATCTAATTAAGCCGGACTTCATTTAATTTATCCATACCTTATAGAAAATTCCGTATATTTAGACACTTTAAGATTTATTTATCCGGGGGATATGTTAATTGGTTTTATGTCGGATATGCCAGCTATCGCTAACAAGATACTACTCATTGTCCTCGATGGGGGCTCCGACAGGCCTGTGAACGGCACGACGCCTCTTGCCAGCGCCGATAAGCCCGGCCTCGACGCGCTGGCCAACGGCGGGATAAACGGCATCATGGACACCGTCGACATCGGCGTACGCCCGGGGTCGGACGTATCCCACCTGGCCCTCCTCGGGTATGACCCATATAAGTATTATACGGGCAGGGGGCCTTTCGAGGCCGCCGGCGTGGGGATCGACGTAAAAAAGGGCGACGTCGCTTTCAGATGCGACTTCGCCACGGTGGAGGATGGCACCGTGAAGGACAGGCGGGCCGGCAGGATACAGGATACGGACGCACTGGCAGCGGCAATCTCCGAGAAGGTGAAGGTGCCGGGCGTGGATATAATTTTTAAAAGGTCAACGGGGCACAGGGCAGCGCTCGTATTGAGGGGTAAAGGCCTATCGCCCGATATCACCGATACCGACCCCCATAGGGATGGCCTTCGGCTCAAAGAGTGTCGCGCTACGGCCGATACTCCGGAAGCAAAGCATACCGCAGGCGTCGTGAACAGTATATCAGAACAGGCCATGGGCGTCCTCGGAGACCATCCCCTGAACGTGGATAGAAAAAAACAGAGGCTTCTGCCGGCTAACGCCATCCTGTTAAGGGGTGCCGGCGGCGTGCCAGAAATGCCGGACTTTTACGGTAAATATGATATGAAAGGGGCGGTGATCGCCTCCGCCGGGCTGATCATCGGCGTCGGTAAGCTCTGCGGCATGGAATGCCTGACCGTCGGCGAAATGGGAGCCGGGCTGTCGGGCGCGACGGAGCGCGCCAAGGTCGAGAAGGCTATCGCCGCGCTGGGGACGCATGACTTCGTCCTGGTGAACATCAAAGGGGCGGACGAGGCCGGGCATGACGGCGACTTCGCGAAAAAGAAGAAATTTTTTGAGGAGATGGACCCGGCCTTCCAGAGCCTGCTGCACCTGCAGAGAGTGCTGGTCATCGTGACCGCCGACCATAGCACGCCCGTCCTCGTTAAACGCCATACTGCCGACCCGGTGCCGATCGTGATCCACGGGCCGGGGGTCAGAATTGACGATGTGAGCCGCTTTAACGAGCTTATCGCGTACCAGGGCGGGCTCCACCGGCTCAAAGGCCTGGACGTCATGCCCATCGCCCTGGACCTGCTCGATAAGGAGGAAAAGTACGGGGCATAACGGCATAAGCGGATGTGATCACGCTTGGCGGCGATGATCGCGACCATCGGCGACATCAACGTCGACCTGATAGCGCGAATAGACAGGATACCGGCCACGGGTAAGCAGGTCGTCACGCGGGACCTCCAGATGCACGGCGGCGGCTGCTCCGCGAACTTCTCGCTCTCCTGCTCCAGGCTGGGGATGGGAACGCAGCTATTCGGCAAGGTCGGCGACGACGTGTTCGGCCGGTATGTGCTCCTTGAACTGGAGGATAATGGCGTAGATACGGCGAACGTGCTGCTCACCGATAAAAGAACGGGCATGACATTCGCCATGGTGCAGGGCATCGAGCGCTCGTTCATCACATACCAGGGCGAGAACGCCACACTTTGCCTGGACGATATCGATATCTCAAGAATATCCGCAGATATCGTCCATCTTCCCTCGTACTTTTTAATGGACAGCCTGCGACACGATTACATTAAGCTCATTGACCTGATTCATGCGGCCGGTATCAAGGTATCGTTCGATACCGGCTGGGACCCCCGGGGATTCATAGAAGAGACGGTAGGCCCGCTCCGGGAAATATTGCCGAAAGTGGACCTGTTCATGCCGAATATGGACGAAGCCAGGAACATTTTAAAACTGGGCGGAGACGCCGGGCCGGAAAAGGCTGCCGGGATGCTGGTGGGTATGGGCGTTAAGACGGCGGTGGTCAAGGTCGGCGAAGGCGGCTGCTGGATCGCCGACCGGAACACGTCGGAGTATGTCCCGGCCTTTAAAGTAGACGTGGTAGATACTACCGGGGCCGGCGATAACTTCGCGGCCGGGTTCATAAGCGCGTACATAAGCGGCAGAACACTGCGCGAGTCGGCCGTGATAGGCAGCGCCACGGCGGCCCTCAAGATCGGCGGCGTAGGCTGGCCCGCCTATCCTGAGCGCCGACAGGTCAATAAATTCTTGAGCGATAGGGGCTTCGAGGGATTTTGATGCCTCGTCATCGATCTTTTATTCTGCTTTTAGCCCTATCCTTTCCGTAGTACCGATAGTTTATGTAATATTAAAGGAAAATGACACAATGGAGTATGCTTTTATGGAATTTAGCGCTGCCGTGCTGGAAAAGTTCCCGGGCATCTGTGTGGTCGAAGGGGATATCACATCGGTCAGCATCACTGCAGAGAACTTAGGCCTTGAGGCTTTGAAAGTGGACGTTGCACGGACCATCGGCTCGCAGTATACGCTCGAAAAGGTCAAGGACGACCCGGTATTCCGGGCATACCGGGACTTCTTCTGGAGCGTCGGCATCGACCCGACCAAGACCCGGCCCGCATCGGAGGCGCTGGTCCGCAGGCTACTTTCGGGCGGAAAGCTCCCGAAGATCAACACGGCGGTAGATGCTTACAACCTGGCATCCGCCCTGAGCGGCGTGCCCATCGCGGCCTTCGATGCCGATAAATTAGAAGGAAGCCTCACGATGCGATTCGCCGCCGAAGGCGAGACATTCCGGGGCATCGGCATGAAAGAGACCATCGCCCTCAAGTCGAACCAGGTGATCCTTACGGACTCCAAAAAGATCATCGCGATATACCCGTACAGGGACTCGGACGATACCAAAGTAACGATGGACACCAAAAATATCCACATCGTAAGCTGCGGAGTCCCTCGCATCGATAAAAACAAGGTGCTCGAGGCCTATGGCCTCTGTGCACGCTACCTGAAAGAATATGCGGGCGGCTCGCCCTCAGACCCGGCACCCTACCCTTAAAATTCAACGGGCCGGAGCCTGCTCGGCACTCAGCATTTTTTTGAGCTCGTCCGGGTTAAAACCGAGCATCGTCTTTTCGCCGAAAACCACCAGGGGCGTAGCGCGGGCCTTATACTTATTCACGAGGTCGTCCCACGCGGCCCTGTCCTTAGTGATATCCTTCTCCTCGAACGGGATATTATTATCACGCAGGTAGTCCTTCAGCTCCTGGCAATAGCCGCACGTCGGCTGAGTATATATGATAAGCGTAGGCATGATCAAACACAATAAGTTGGCTTCGGCCGCAGGTTTAAAAAGGATTTTACCGGAATGCGCGCGGATTTTGCCGAAATACGCCCATCTGCAAAGCGTGCTAAGGAACAGGAAGCCCCATATAGAGACGGCCTTTATATTCCGGTACTGATCGATGCGGCGGCGATGTATTCGTCCTCGGCCTCCTCGAAGCGTTTCATGACCTCGAGCATGACCGCGTAGCTGAAACGTGCGAAATAGCTTCGGGGAGCGATACATATCGCCTTCTTGTAGTGTGTTTCGGCATCGTTGTACCGGCCGATACGGCACAGCAGGTTCGCATAGCACACGTATGCATCGGCAAAGTCGGTCTTCATCTCGCCGGCCTTCAGGTACTCAGTGCCTGCGTCCTCCAGCCGGCCCTCGTGCTCCAGAAGCCTAGCGTACTGGAAATGAGCGTCCGGGTTATCGGGCTCCACCTCAATGGCCTTACGGGCATTCGATATTATGTCCAAAGACTGCATAATGACGGACTGGCTACTACCACCCTTGATACTCATTTCGCGATTCTCATCCGGGCTGATATAAAATTAACTTAAATATTTGGTAACAATTGACCCCAAGCCATTAAAAATCGGCGCATTATGCCCGTCCGCACCGTTATTATAGCTATAGCAAGCATTTTTTATTCTACATGCCCCAACCCGGTGCTGGCCATCATACGATTGCAAGACATATGGTAGCACATACCATAACATTAAATAACAAAAGAAAAAAGTATAATCCTACACCAAGACCATACGTTTTTCCGAATAAGGTGAACTTGATGCTGGACGACATCCCGGAGGATGAATTCCTCTATAAAGGCAACACGGCCTGTGCCGGGTGCAGCGCAATGCTGGCACTGCGCTATATTCTTAAGGCGGCCGGCCCGAATACGATCATCGTGAACCCCGCATGCTGCTCGACGGTATGCCAGGGCACCTATCCCAGGTCAGCTTACGGCGTTCCCGTGCTGAACATCGCGTTCGCCGCAGCGGCGGCAGCGGCCGACGGGATCGCCTCGGCGGCGCGGAACAAGGGCAAGAACATCATCGTCTTCGCGGGCGACGGCGGCACCGTGGACATCGGCATCCAGGCATTATCGGGCGCCATCGAGCGCAACGCCAACATCCTTTACGTTTGTTATGATAATGAGGCCTACTCTAACACGGGCATGCAGAAGAGCGGCTCTACGCCCTACGGCGCCATCACCACGACCACGCCGACCGGCAGGAAGGACTCCAAGAAGGACATTGACCTGATCATCATGGCCCACCGGCCCCGGTATATGGCCAGCGCGTCGTCGGCCTACCCGAAGGACCTCTTTAATAAAGTCCAGAAAGCCCTGAGCATCGAGGGCACGAAGTTCATCCACGTCCAGTGCCCGTGCCCGTCCGGCTGGCGCTACGCGACCGAGAAGTCGGTCGAGCTGGGAAAGCTGGCAGTCAGGTGCGGCATGTGGTTCCTCTACGAGTACGAGGACGGTAAGCTTACCTTGAACGCCCCCACGAAGGCAGCTTTGAAGAGGCCCGCACCGCTGGAAGACTACGTAAAGCCCCAGGGCCGGTTCAAGGGCGTCGACATCGAGCGCCTCCAGAAGGAGGTCAACGAGGGCATGGGTCGTATCCGGGACATGGCTAACATGGATGCCCTTGAGAAGGCAAAGGAGGGTTCGCAATGAAGAAGATGGCAACAGGCAACCAGGCGGCCGCGCTCGCGGTCAAGGAGTCGGACGTCGAAGTGGTCGCTGCTTATCCTATCACCCCGCAGACCGAGGTCGTGGAGACCATCGCGAGCTTCGTCGAGACGAGGCAGATGAAGGCGTCCTACATTCGTGTCGAGAGCGAGCATTCTGCCCTTGCGGCCTGTATTGGTGCATCCGCCTCCGGAGCCCGGGCATTTACCGCTACGTCGAGCCACGGTTTGCTGTATATGCACGAGATGATCCACTGGGCTGCCGGAGCCCGACTCCCCATCGTGATGGCCAACATCAACAGGGCGGTCGGCCCTGCCTGGAACATCTGGGCCGAGCACACGGACTCACTATCACAGCGCGACACGGGATGGCTGCAGTTCTACGCGGCGACAGTCCAGGAAGTCTACGATACGGTACTCATGTCATACAGGCTGGCCGAAAAGGTCAACCTGCCTACAATGGTCTGCATGGACGGATTCATCCTTAGCCACGCCATTCAGCCCCTCGAGATCACACAGCCGGGCGACTTCATACCGCCCATCAACATACCGCACGCGCTGGACACGAACGACCCGATGTCCTACGGCAACCTGACGGCCCAGAATGACTACTTCAAGTTCAGGCGGGCCATGCACGACGCCCAGAAGGAGGCCAACGTCGAGTGCCGCTCTATCGAGAAGGAGTTCGCGGAGCGCTTCGGCCGCAAGTACGGGCCCACGGATGAGTACCGGACGGAGGACGCGGATACGGTCATCGTCGGCATGGGCACCATGGCACGGGAAGCCGAGGTGGCCGTCGACCTGCTGAGAAAGGAGGGCATGAAGGCCGGCTCTATCAGGGTCAGGCAGTTCCGGCCGTTCCCCAAGCTTAACATTGAGGGCAAGAAGGTCATTGTGCTGGACAGGGACTGCTCCTTCGGCGCCGGCGGCATACTGGCGCAGGAGATCCGGTTCCACCACAATGTGCCCGTCTACAACATCATCGCAGGCCTCGGCGGCCAGGACGTCCGCTACGAGACGATAGCGGACCTTGTGAGAAAGGCTAAGCCCGAAGGCGAGTTCTGGCTGGGGGTGGACTAATGCTGGAGATACGCATCCACTCGAGAGGCGGCCAGGGCGGCGTCACGGCGTCGAAGCTGCTGGCACAGGCCGCGTTCCTTGAAGGCAAGTACGGCACGGCTTTTCCGCTATATGGCGCCGAGCGCCGCGGAGCGCCGGTCACATCGTTCACGCGCATCTCGGACCACGACATCAAGGTCGTGAGCCAGGTCTATAACCCGGACATTGTCATCGTGCTCGATGATACCATCATGGACCTGGTGGACGTCACTGTCGGGCTGAAGGAGGGAGGGCTGCTCGTCGTGAATACGGAGAACGGCGAGAAGCTCAAGGACCCGAAGTATAATAAATTCCGGATCGCCAGGGTCAATGTCACGGATATCGCCCTGTCGCTGGGCCTCGTCCTGTCGGGTAACCCGATCCTGAATACGCCCATAGTCGGCGCGATGGCGAAGCTCGGCGTGGTCAAGCTCGAGTCCGCGGAAAAAGCTATCAGGGACATGTTCAGCGACGAGCGCAACGTGAAGGCGGCGGAAGCGGCCTATGAAAAGGTGATCGTATGAAGCAGGAGGCTAAGCTCGTGAGCGTTAAGAAGGCGAAGGGAGACATGCCGCTGACACCAGCGTCGAAGCCCCAGCACGGGGCCGCCGGCAAGACCGGCACCTGGAGGACGTTCAAGCCCGTCGTAGACCGGGAAAAGTGTAAGGACTGCGGTAACTGCATCCTGTATTGCCCCGAGTCCTGCGTCGACAAGGGCTATAACATCGACTACGACTATTGCAAAGGCTGCGGCATCTGTGCGAACGAGTGTCCCGCCAAGTGCATTAAGATGGTGAGGGAGTGACTCCCTGAGAGAATGATTACCCTTATCTCCCATTTTTAAACTGTAAAAAAGAATAAATAGCTTACTGACCATCTCCATGCTATGTACGGTTGGGAATGGTTGGACATCGTTCGTATCGCCATATGCCTGGTCATTCTCGGCTATTCCTGCGTGACCGACTGGAAAATACGCCGTGCCCCCAATCGCCTGTGGTATATCATGGGCGGCATAGGGCTGGTACTCGGCCTATATCAGTTGTACAGCTTGAACTTTAACAATTATCTCGTATTCTCGTGGGCTTTGAACATCATCTTCATCTTCGTCCTGATGTACTTCCTGTTCTACTTCTTCCAGTACTTCGGGATGAGCGGGCTGGGCGGCGCCGACGCGAAGGCGCTCATGGCCATCGCCCTGATGTTCCCGTATTATCCGATTATAGACATAGCCGGCCTATCGCTGCCGCTGACGAGCGTGTCCCGCTCAATCATCTTTGGGCTGGCCGTCTTCGGCAACGCCCTGGCGCTGAACCTCGTGGTACCAATAGCCATATTGATCTATAACCTGGTCACTGTGCCATTCGGCGAGCTGGCCGCAAGCCCCATGATGGCCTTAACCGGCTACAAGGCAAGCATTGAGAACCTTAAGGGCAAGCACGTGCGCCTCATGCACAAATACCTGGAAACCCCGGAAGGCAAGCCCGAAATTAAGCGCACCTTCAGCGGGGTGGACATAAGCGAAGAGATCTACGACAGGATCACAAAGTGGAAGAACGAGGGCATCATCGGGCCGAAAGTCTGGATAACGCCCAAGATACCGTTCCTCATCCCCATAACGCTGGGATTCATACTGTCCATCGTGTACGGCGATATACTCATGCAGATCATATCGCTGATACTGATACACTGAACTCCCCGGGACCCCGGAAAGTATATTAAAAAGAAGCTTTTATCAACAAGTTCTATATATAATACTAATTTACGACCCCTAAATCACGGAAGGTACACATGGCAAGCATAAACGAGAACGCCGTGCTCGACGTTCTAGAATTACTATTAACCGCTGAGATCTACAACAACTCGAACAACCTTGATGAGGACGACCTGCCGCCCCAGATCCGAAAGCACTACTGGGACGCCAAGGAGAAAAAAGTCAACCGTCCCATGAAGGTCGTCGAGTCCGATATCAAGGCTATCTACGGCCTGGACAACGCGAAGGACATCATGTCCTCGCTTCCCTTCGTCAACTTCGACGAGTTCGGCTCCATCTACACGCTCACAGTGCTCGACCTGGGCACCAAGTGGTTCGCCAAGAAGGACGTCAAAGACCGGATCAACAACAACCCCGTCCTGGCCTTCTACTACCAGAATTACGGCAACTTCGACGTCGACTATAAGGAAGTACGCTCCCGTAACCCGACCAAGGAATCGGGCAGGGAATGGATCGACGGCCTGAGCAAGAGCATCGCCGACGAAGGCGCTGACTCCATCGACATGCTCAAGCTCGTCCACATCGTGGCGCCGGAAGAAGTGGGCCAGAAGCTCGACGATATCGTATTGACGGGCGAACAGGAGGCCGAGGTCGAGAAGATCGTCAAGGCCATCCAGTACCGCGACTACCTCCGTAAGATCGGCCTGCGCGAGATCGGCAAGCTGCTTTTCGTGGGCCCGCCGGGAACCGGCAAGACGTCCACGGCCCGTGCCATGTCCGCCCGCCTGAGGCTGCCCTTCCTCGAGGTCAAGCTCTCGATGATCACGTCCCAGTACCTGGGCGAGACGTCCAAGAACATCGATAAGGTGTTCGAGCTGGCCAAGAAGCTGAGCCCGTGTATCCTGTTCATCGACGAGTTCGACTTCGTCGCCAAGACCCGTACTTCGGACGAGCACGCCGCCATCAAGCGTGCCGTGAACACGCTGCTCAAGTGTATCGACGAGATCAGCCTGGTCAACGACGGCGTCCTGCTCATCGGCGCGACCAACCACCCGAAGCTGCTCGACAACGCCGTTTGGAGGCGTTTCGACGAGATCGTCATGTTCCCGCTGCCCGACCGTGACATGCGCAAGAAGATCTTCGAGCTGGTGCTCGACCCGATCGACGGCGATTTCGACATCGACGCGCTGGCGGACCGGACCGAGAACTATGCCGGGTCCGACTTACGTCTGATAGTCCGTGAGGCTGTGCTTAACGCTCTGACCGAGGACCGTACTAAGCTGAACCAGGAAGATATGATCAAGGCCCTCAAGCAGTTCGAGGACCGTATTAACCTGCGGCTTAATGACGATGCGGGCACCAGTTAAAGATATTAAAAAGAGAGTGAAGTCCACGGCAAGCCCGTGGACAGCTAATTTTAAACCTGGACCCGGAAGTTCTCTAAAGCATTCTCAAGCGCGGTGCCGATCTTCTTCTCGCCCTTGACGGCCTTCTGTGTGCGGCTGACCTCGCGCTGGCGCTTCTTCTCGTCCATCTCATTCTTCTCTTCGACACTGAGGATATTGACTTCGGCGATCTCGCGCACTGCCTCGAGGATGATGGACACTTCGATGTCAGTGACGCCCAGGGGCGTGACTTTATTCTTTATAGTACGGTTAAGCTCCTCGTCATCGGTGGCGGCCATGAAGAACGCCAGGTTCTTATCCCCGCTCGTCCGGTAGATCTGGAGGACGCCGTTCACCGCTTTCAGATTGTTCGCGATCTCCTCGAAGCTGGATATAGGGACCCTCGCATAGAGGATGGCACTCCGGTTCAGGCCGACCCGGGGCTTGTTGATGATAGCCGTATAGCCTTCGATGATCTTCTGGTCTTCCATGAAGCCGATGCGCTCTCGCACCGTGGATTCGGCCCGGTCCATCTCTTTCGTGATGTCCTTGTATGTGATCCTGCCGTCCTTCTGTAGAAGCTGTAGAATTTTTTTATTGAGTAAGTCTATCTCCATATCCAATCACCGGCCCAAGTGTCGATGCACATAAAACGCTATTTCGTGCATTGTTATTTATATCCTAGCTTATTACTTAAATAATTAATGTTCATAATATAAATATGTTTACTATTATTGCCCTGGCCTGAAACTGTGTAGATTAATCGTAGGCCTGTTGCGCCATCCTGTATGTAATGAAATTAGAAATCGTTCTGTGGAATGAATGAATTCCGCATATATTACGGATATTATAAAAATAAGCAAAAGCTTACGTACTAAGCAAATGCTTAGATGCACACCATTTGAGCGTGAGGCACGCCCTGGATGTAAATGACATCCGAGGGGTTGACGAAGCCGTTCTCGACGGCGGTGGCGACGCTCTGCTCGCCGACGAGGTTTGCGATGGTGGCGTCACAAAGGGCCGAGACCACCTCGTCCTTATCCGCACGCTCCTCGCCATAGAACTCCTTATTGACCTTCAGGTGAATATCGCCTTCGGTAAACTCCTTACCGAGACAGCTCTCGTCGGAGACCGCCACGAGGACCTCCTCGCCGATATGATAGACCTTCATGTACACGATGCCACGCTCACACGCCTCAGGTATGGCTGTAGAAGCCGACCTTGGGCTCGAATATTTCGCCAATCTCCTTTAATTTCTTTATCTCTTTTTCTACTTTATCCTTCGTCAGGCCGTGCTCGGCCGCCTTCTCCACGATCTTATCGAGGGGCACGCCTCCGGAGCCATACTCTTTCGCAAGGTCCATGATGATGTTCTTCAGGTCCTTGATGCGCTCGCGCTGGGACTTGCCCACGCCGACCGTGAGTATGTCGATGTCCAGGTTGCCGGTCTGCGGGTCCGTGCCCACCTGCTTGAGGCTCGACATGGTGATGGCGATGGTCCTCTCTACGTCCTCGATGTTAACGCGGTCGCTGAGGCGCATGCGGGCGCTCGCTTCCGACAATCGCACCAGGCCTTCCAGCTGTCGTGCCGTAACAGCGATGGGGCTGTTCTTATCTTCGCCCGGCTTACGCAATTCAAGGTAGAACTTCGTGATGCGCTCCCGGGCCTCGTCGGTCATGACCGGGTATACGTTGCGCTTGGCGTAAGCGATGTACTTCCTTAGTAGAGTGGCGTCGATCTCGGGCAGGATCGGGCTCTGGGCCTCTTTAACCGCGACGTCGGTCACAAAGCTAGAGGCATTATGCGTACGGTGTGCCCCGAGCTCTCCGGCGTAGTGCGATTTCAGGATATGCCCCGCGATCCTGGAGTCCCGCTTTTCGTCCGGCTTGTCCTGCAAAATGAAGATCAAGTCGAAACGGGAGATAAGAGAGGGAGGCATGTTGATCTGCTCGGCGATGTTCTCGAAGGCATCGAAGCGCCCGAGCTTCGGGTTCGCCGCGCCCAGCAGCGAGCAGCGGCACTTGAGCGTAGCAAGTATGCCCGCCTTCGCGACGCTGATGGTCTGGCTCTCCATTGCCTCGTGCAGAGAGCTCCTATCCTCGGATTTCATCTTGTCCATCTCATCGACGGCCGCGATGCCCTTGTCGGCGAGGACGAGCGCGCCGGCCTCCAGCGTCCAGCTTCCGTCGAAGTCGTCCTTGACGGCCGCCGCGGTCAGGCCTGCCGAGGATGCGCTCTTACCGGATGCATAAACGCCACGAGGCGCAAGATTAACAACATAACGCAGTATCTGCGATTTCGCAATACCCGGGTCACCGACCAGCAGGACGTGAATATCGCCCCGGATGCGGGTACCATCGGGCAGATTTTTCACAACGCCAGAAAACAATTGTAAGGCTACAGCCTCTTTAACTTCCTCATACCCGTAGATAGAGGGCGCAATCGAGCCGATGATCTTCCTGAATACGTCCTTATCCTTCGCCAGCTTGAGAATGGTTTCCTCTTCCTCGGGCGTGATCTCAAGCTCGTCGAACTCCTGCTCCTCGAACTCGAGCGAATTACAATCGACGTAGATCTCAAAATAAACGGTCTTGCCATCCTTGTTTATTTTTTGCACCGAGCGCAGGATGCCGTTCACTACGACTCGCTCGCCCGGCGTGAGCACTCCGGACAGGTCGTTGTTCACGTTGACATCAAGGGTCTGGGGCTGCTCGCCTCCCCTGAGGTCCTCCGGGGATTCCTGGATCTTGATGCGCTGGTAGTCCTCGAAGGTCGACTCCTTGAACATCAGCCGGAAAACGCCCTTTTTCTCCTCGTTACAGCTACAATAGGAGGGCTCAAGGAACTTGCCGGAGCCTTCCTGGGGCAGATAGATCTGGTTGCCGCACCGGGCACATTCGAACGCCGCGACGATGATGCGGGGGCGGACGTCGGTGATCTTACGGACAGTGCCCTCGATGGATACGAACGAGTTGATATGGCTGCTCCTTAGCTCGCGGATCTGGGTCTTCCGGGGTATCCTGACGACCCTTACGAAGGCCGCCACTTTCCGCTTGACGGGCAGGTCCACAAGAGGTATCGCGTCCTCGGCGTCCTTAATGACTTTATCGGGATTCTTCAGAAGCTCCTCGGACAGGCGCACGTCAAATTTAACAATCTCCTGGAATTCGATGGTAAGGGACTTAGACTTTGCGTCGGATACCGCAAGCTGCTGGATATCGGGCTTGTAGTACCGTGTAAAGAACTCCTTCCATTTTTGTTTGGATGATACGACGCTCGCCGCCATCGGGCTCACTCCTGTCGGGAAGTGAGAATATACCACCTTACACATATATGGCTTTCGAGGGTATATTGAAAGTATTGAGATGACCATGATGACCGCAATATCGATAAAAAAGATCGGGGAACGTATCCGGACCGCAGGAAGATTGAAGACGCAGCCGTTATGCGTCTATGGTGCAGAGAGCGTGCCCGATGGCGGGAAGCCGATCACGTCCGTCGACCGGTGCCTCGCGAAGGCGATCTACATGGCCTCGCTATCAGAAAAATCCCCGCCGCTGTACTTCGGCAAGGGCGCGCTGGCCGGGTGCTGCGCGGGCGGCATCGGCTGGACCGGATACGGTAGGATGGCACCCCTCATCGACTTTTTCGTTTCGACGGGCACAAAAGAGTTCCGCAACGGCGAAGCCGAATACCTGAAAGCCAGCCCCGACGCCGTTAAAAGGTCGAAGGAAGCCCTTGGCGCCGTAACACCGCCCGGCACGTATACGGTCATCCGGCGTTGCGAAGACCTCGAGGCCGACCCGGGAGTGAAGGCGATAATATGCTATGGTAATGGCGAGCAGATCAGGAACCTCAGCAGCATGGTCCACTTCAGGAGCACGGACACGTTTAACGCTGTAAGGGCCTCCTGGGGCCCGACATGCGCCACGATTTTGACCTATCCGGCGGGGCTGGCGGAAAAAGCGCCCCGCGATTCGGCTTATATTGGCCCGATGGACCCGACAGGGAATTGCTGGTTCCCCGAAGACCGGATGGCGCTGGGAATACCGATACGGATCGCTATCGGCATTTGCGAGGACCTGGACAGCGCCTTCGTCACGAAAAGGCCTCACGTCGCTTATCCGGAAGTCCATGAAAAACTGGAAAAGATCGTTTAAAGCCCCTAGCCGTTGCAGGCTAGTGCCTTCCGCTTTCGCTCGCCGCTCAGCTTATAGCTTATTTTTCCCCGATAGATCTCCAGGGGCATGACGATCTTTCTCATGGGGAATGCCCCGGGGTGGAGCCAGCCGCCGTAATCAGGTATTTCTGCCTTATGCTTGCGTGCCGGGTCCATCGTAACGTCCGCCACGATAATGCCCTCATCGTGTCCGGTTTGTGCTTTTATAGACTTGTCCGAGTCGACGATGGCCGACAGGCCCGGGTAACGGAAGTACTCAGGCGTCAGCACCCTGCCCAGTATGCCAGGCCAGCGCCCGCCTTCGATCGGACCGGCCTGGTTGACGAAGACTACCGGTATACCGAGTATCATTGAGAACAGCAGGGCGTACTCGTGGGCATTATCGTTCTGCTCTTTGATATCCTGCTCTGATATGAGCTTCGATGTACGGTATGGCGTCGGCCACGCATGCGGCATTAACAGGATGTCCACGCCTTTTTCTTCCATGAGCTTCGGAAGAAAGACGACATGGTTATCGGCGCAGATGCCCACGCCGATGCGTCCGATATCGGTATCGATGACGTGGGAGGCCATATCGCCGGCTTTGAAAATGTCATATTCTGTCTGTGTCTTTCGTACCCTGCCGATGGCCTTACCCTGCGGGTCGGCCAGTAAATACGTGTTATAGAAGTCCTCGCCTTCGCACCCGACCAGCCCTGCTCCCAGGTAAATGCCCAGCCGCTTCGATGTAGATGTAAGCCACTGTTCTATGGGGCCTCCGGCGGGCTCGGCCATATCCCAGGCCTGCTTGGTGAGCGTATACCCGGTCATGCACATCTCCGGCAGCACGACCATCTTTGCGCCCTGCCCTGCCGCATCCTCTATCATCCGGGTCGCATGCCCGATATTTTCCTCGACCATCCCGAGGCGGGACGTCATCTGTATGGCGGCGACGCGGAGAGCTTTTACTGATGCCGTGTTATTCGCCTCCCGGATGCATGTTGTCAGCGATCTTCGATAGGAGTCTTATGAACGTCGTACGTTCCCGGTCGTCCAGAGGATCGAGCATATTCGAGGCGAGCATGAGCAGTATACGGTCGTGCTCCTTGCGCACTTCCTTGCCTTTTTCCGTGAGTTCCAGCCCGTATGAGCGGCGGTCCCTGGGGCTGATCGTGCGCCTGGCCAGGCCTTGCTTTTCCATGCGGTCGATGACGCCGGTTAGAGTACTATTAGGCACGTCGAGCCTGTCCTTAATCTCGCCCAGGACGATGTCCGGCTGTGCCTGGACGAGCAGGAGGATGTGCAATTCCATCTTCGATATTCCCTTTAGCTTGTCGGACCAGGTCTCCAGCCTGTCGGACCGCATTTTATTAAGTATTGTCAGCAGGCTTTTGACGGTCATGTAGATATGCTCATCATGAAGCGCATTGACAGCGCCCGATTCTCCTGTTTTTCCCATACCGGCCATCTCCATGATATCAAGTTATTACGTAATTAGTATATTACGTATATAGTAATAAATGTTTTTGCAGTCACACGGTAAACGATAATAAAAAAGAATTAGCCGTTCTTTGGCCTGACCGTTGCGTGGACGATGGAATAGATCGGGGCTACTTGCCTTTTCTCGTTGGCGCCCTTGAAGTACATGCGGTGTAGGTCGTCGCCGGTGACGTTCACGACGTGGTCGAACCCCCGGCCCTCCATGAACTCTTTGATCGTACTGCTGTCGATGCCGTATACGATCTCCTCGCCGGAGAACGCCTTATAACGCCTCATCGACGATATCTCGGAGCGCTTATAGGTACCGTCTACGACGGCCTTATCGGTATAGTCGAAGATGACGGAGCTTCCATTCCCGGAGTGGCCCACAATGAAGGCCAGTGTGCCATCGACTGCCTCCGGCGTGAGATAGAATACGACGCCTTCCATGATGAACAGCGTCTTGAGGCTCCCGTCATAGCCGCTTTCCTTCAGGCGCTCGTCCAGTTTCTGGGTATTAAAGTCTACCGGCACCAGGACGACACCATCCGGTATGCCACCGAAGACGTTGACCAGCTTTTTACGCTTGATCTCCTGTGTTCCGGGCAAATCGACCTCGAATACCTTGACCCGGCCTTTAAGCTGTTCGAAGCGATAAGCCCGGGAATCGTAGCCGGCGCCCAGAATGACTAACTGCTTTATCCCATCTTTGATACAGGATTCCAGGTAGTCGTCCATGTAGCGGCAGCGGACGACCAGGTAGCCCACTACGTCGGGGCCCTTGATCTTATCCCAGCCGAGCCTCATGAAGAAATTGACGAGGTGGTACATCCAGGTGCTGATAAAATGCCGGGCGTAAGTGTCGTTACAGATACGCTCGCCCTCGGGCTTCCTGGACTCGTATGCCCTCAGGGCGGCGATGCCCGAGGCGCTGGTGCTTGACTGGCTTTTATCCATATTTTCACGACCTGATACACAGTAATTAACCGGTTAACTACAATAGACATGAGTACAGTAATCGAATATATAACTTTCGCTTTGGTCGTTAACTATTTAACTACCAATGATAAGTCTGTTAGTAAGCATGAAAAATATCTCGCCCGCCCTCGTGGCATCGCTCAAAACGCTGGGCCTCTTCGATTCGGAGGCCAAGGTCTATTCGGCGCTCGTCCTTTACAAGTACGCCGAGGCGAAGGACCTGGTCGAAATGCTGGATATCAGCAAGCCGAGCATCTACGAGAGCCTGCGGACGCTGGAAGAGCGCGGGCTGGTCGTGGAGACGAATAGCAAGCCGCTGGTCTACCAGGCGATCC
The DNA here is from genome assembly GCF_000011005.1 of Methanocella paludicola SANAE. NCBI lineage: Archaea > Methanobacteriati > Methanobacteriota > Methanomicrobia > Methanocellales > Methanocellaceae > Methanocella > Methanocella paludicola. Next base: position 1,230,889 of record NC_013665.1, on the reverse strand, counting down.
CGCCCGAGATCGCCGTCCGGCTCCTGGCGGACGTGTACGTGAAGGCGGCGGAGGAGGCGCTCCGGGGGCTGCACGCGCTGGAAAAGGAGAACCGGCAGGAGAAGTCCGCCCGCGCCCTCTGGTCGATATATGGCAACGCGACCGTCGGCTACAAGATCGATGACATGATCGACCATGCGGAGCAGAGCATTTATTGCATGGCATCGGACCGCTACGTGCGCCATCTGGAGCGGGCGGCGGGCAAAGGCGTTAAGGTCACCCTCATGGTCATGTCGGACGACGGGACGCTCGAAGGCAGGCTGAAAAAAACGTTCGAGAAGGACGACGCGACGATCTACGTCATGTCGGCAAAGGAAATGATCGATGCCTTTTCCGCTGGCGAGATGGGAAATACGAATAAGGTCACGCCCTTTAAGGAAGCGATGGGCGTCCTGGACCATCGCAGCGCGTTCATGCTAATAACGGATGACCGCGAATTCCTGTACGTCCCCCCGATCGCCGGGGACGAGATCAGCGCCCTGAACACGACGAACCAGGCGTTCATCATGAGCTCGAAGTTCATCTTTTCCCCGTGGAGCATGAAAAAAGCACCGGATAGTAAGCCGCGGAAAAAATAAATAGAAGATCAGTCGCCCTTCGGCCGTAACGCTTGAGCTGTCTTTCATTTTTTCACCGGCTACTTGAGCATGTAAAAATAAAAAAGGGACATCAGGACACGTTAATGTCCCTTCTCTGGAAGGCCACGACAGCCAGCGCCACGAACACGATCGCCACGGCCAGCATAACGCCAACATCGACCAGGCTCAGGGTCCGGGTCATCAGCATCTCGTTGTACCGGGCATAGTGGAAGAGCGACAAATAGCGTATCGGACCCAGCAGGTCGACGATCGAGCCCACGGTCTCCATGAAATACATGAGGACCAGGACTCCCAGCGATGTCAGCGCCGCCTTCCGGCCATCGCTCAGATAAGCCGAGATGGACATCGCGATCGCGCCGAAGGCCAGCGTCAACACGCCCATATACCCTATCGCATACGCTATCCACGGGATCGATGTCGTGATGTCGAGCGCTTTGACGGCGACGACGACGCCGACCAGCATCGCCAGCATCATGATCGTGACCGTCGCGACCAGTGCGGCATAGCGAGTGAGGACGAGGCGGGTGCGGACGATGGGCTGGGCCAATAGCAGGTCGATGGTCTTATGGTCGACCTCGCCGGAGAGGAACCCGGCCGTCAGCCACGCGACGAAGCCGGCCGCGATCAGTCCGGTGAACATGAGGCCCTTGGTCGAGATATAGCTCTCGAACGAGTTATCCCACTGCAGGTTGCCCAGCAACACTTTAATGGCCGGATTCTCGAGGAGCTCGTTGATGCTGGCCGTGGACAGGCTCGCCGTCGAGGGGTACAGGGCCGTGTAATAGGCCATGAACACGAAGAATAGGGCGGTGACCAGGCCGATGCTCTTCCACTTGTCCAGCAGCGTTTGTCGAAGTACTTTAAGGGACATGTCATACCTCCTATACCACGTTAATATCCCGGCGATGGAATGTATACACCGCTAGCGCAACGAATACGACGGCCACGGCGATAAGGACGCCGAGGTTGCCCAAATTCAAGTCATGGTAGACCATGATGTTGCTATACTGGACGTAGTGGAACAGGGACAGGCTGCGGACGATGCTCACCTTTTCCACGGACTCCCCGATGGTCTCCATGAAGTACATGGCGAACAGCAGCCCGAGGGACACGATCGCCGCCGTCCGGCCGTCGCTCAACAGCGCCGAGATGAACAGGGAGATCCCGCCGAACGCCAGCATGAAGGCCCCCGCGAAGACCAGCGCATACGCGAGCCAGCCGTAGGATGCGGCGATGCCCATGTATTGGGTCCCTACGTACAATCCGACCATGATCGCCGCCATGAGCAGGATGACGATGGGTATGAGGGCGGCATATCGGTAGATGACCAGCCGGACCCGGGTGACGGGCTGCGCCAGCAGCAGGTCGATGGTCTTCATCTCGATCTCCCCCGCGAGGAAGGACGCAGTCAGGAATGCGATGTATCCACATATGACCAGTGCTGACAGGGTGAATAATTCGAGAGTTATGAAGCCGTCGAAGGACGTGAAGTCGGGAATCTTACCCAGCAGCGCCTGGAAGGCGGGGCTCTTCATGAGCTCGTCGAGGCCCGTCATCTTCTGGACCTCGGGGAACATCGCCACCATGTAGGTGACGAAGATGAGGATGAGCAGCACCGCCAAACCGGTCCCCCTCGCCTTGTCCTTGAGCGTCTGGAACAGGACCGCGAGGGACATTCACTTCACCCCGGGCGTGTAATACTGCATGAAGATGTCGTCCAGCGTCATGGAGTGGATGTTGACGTCCTCGACGTCGTAGGAGGCGATATCCCGGAGTATGTTCCGGATATCGCCGGCCGCCGTCATCCGGTAGTACCCGTTGAGCTGCGCCACGTTGCCGATGCCGCTGATCGTGAAGGGCTCAGGCTTCGCTCCCCGGAACTTCACCTCGACGACCTTGCCAGCTTTGTGCTTGAGGCTCTCCATGTCCTCCTCGGCGACAATCATGCCCTCCTTGATGATCGCGACGCGATTGCAGACTTTTTCAACTTCGGAGAGCACGTGGGACGACATGAAGATGGTCTTACCATTGGCGGCCTCTTCCCGGACCACGTCCATAAAGATCTGCTGTACAAGCGGGTCCAGGCCCTTCGTCGGCTCGTCCATGATGACCAGGTCGGGATCATTCATGAGGGCCTGGATGAGGACGACCTTCTGCCGCATGCCGCTGGAATACTCCCGCATCCTGCGGTCGAGCCGGATCTCAAAGCGCTCCGCGTACTTTTTCGCCGACGCCGCATCGTACTGGCCCCGGATGCCACCGATATACTCGAGATACTTCCAGCCGGTCATGTGGCCATAGAGGTTCGCGTCACCGGGGACGTACCCGGTCCGTTTCCGGATCGCGAGCGAGTCCTTCTGGCAGTCCATGCCTAAGATGGTCGCTCTGCCACTCGACGGCCGGATGAAGTCGAGCAGCGTGCGGATCGTGGTCGATTTACCCGCACCGTTGGGCCCGAGGAAGCCGAAGATATCGCCTTTTCGTACGGTGATATTCACGTCTTTAATGCCCCGGTTTTTTCCGTAAAACTTAGTCAGATTTTTCGTTTCGATGACAGTTTCCATTGTTAAGCCTCAGCTGATTTTTGCCGAAGGCATGTGCCACTTTATTCGGCATTAGGAAGTCTCCTTATTGCTTATTTAAGGATTTTCTTGCCAGCTAAACTCCCGGTATATAAAGATTACCGCTTGTAATTAAAAAAAGAGCCCCTGTCGGGGCTTTGCTATTTTTACGTGACGTTGATGTCGCGCTGCCTGAAGACGATGACGGCGAGTACCAGACAGACCACGGTGATGACCAGCAATATCCCGGCATTCCGCCAGACGACCTCGTGGTTCATGACGATCGAAGTCAGCCTTACATAATGGAACAGGGACAGGCTCCTCGCCCAGTCGATGCTCGTGACCATCGAGCCGATGTTCTCGACCAGGAACATGCCGAGCAGTATGCCCAGAGATACCAGGGCGGCCTTCCTGCCATCGCTCATCAGGGACGATATCAGCAGCGCCATCGCGCCCACGGCGACCAGGAAAAAGCCCATGAACAGCATGGCATAGGCGAACCACCGTATCGAGGAGTCCTCTCCGATATACCGGCCTCCGGCGTAGATAGCGGCCAGCTCCGCCAACACGATTAAGGCGATGAACGGCAGCATGGCCGTGAACCTCGATATGATGAGCGACTCACGCCTTACCGGAAGCGACAGCAACAGCTCGCTGCTCTTCTGCTCGATCTCCCCGGCCGCGAACGAAGCCGCCATAAAGATGATGTACGCGCCCAGGACGAGCCCCATGTAGCTGAACACTTCCATGGTCATGAATCCCACAAATGTGCCCATGGTGGCTACCTGTTCCCCGAGTAGCGCCTGGAACGTGGGATTGCTCAGCATGTCGTCGTACATGGACATGTTCGGCTTGAGCGCCGGGTAGAACGTGGCGATCCAGAACACGTACAGGAAAAGCAGTACAGCGGCTACTGTGGCGCCAACCCACTTATCCTTTATAGCCTGCTTGAATACTTCCAGCGCCGTCTTACTTCGCCCCCTCGTAGTAGTGCATGAAAATGTCTTCGAGCGTCATCTGGTGTATGCTGATATCCGCCAGCCTGTGGCGGGATATCTCCTGGAGAAGCTCCTCGAGACTGCCGGTGACCGTCATGCGGTAAGCGCCATTGACCTGCGTTAAGTTGCTGATGCCGGGCAGGTAGAAGATCTCCTTCGTCAGGGGCTGCGCGAACTTGACTTCAAGCACTTTGCCGGATTTTTGCCGCAGCGCCTCGACCTGCTCCTCGGTCACGATGCGGCCTTCCTTGATGATGGCCACCCGGTTGCAGGATTTTTCCACCTCCGAGAGCACGTGCGACGACATGAATATCGTCCGGCCTGCGTCCTCGTGCAGCATATCCATGAAGGTCTGCTGCACCAGCGGGTCGAGGCCGTTGGTGGGCTCGTCCATTATGATAAGGTCAGGGTTATTCATGAACGCCTGGATGATAGCTACCTTCTGCCGCATGCCCCTCGAGTACTCCTTCATCCTGCGGTCGAGCCGGATGTCGAGCTTCTTCGAGTATTCTTTTGCGGCCGAGGTATCATATCCACCTCGTATGCGCCCGAAATATTCGAGGAACTTCCAGCCGGTCATGTGGCCGTACAGGCCGAAGTCGCCCGGGATGTAGCCGATGCGCTTTCGGATGGCTACGGAGTCCTTGCGGCAGTCCATGCCGAAGATCGTGGCGGAGCCGGCCGAAGGCCGGATGAAGTCCAGAAGAGTCCTTATGGTGGTCGATTTGCCCGCGCCGTTCGGGCCTAAAAAGCCGAAGATGTCGCCTTTGTTTACTGTGATGCTAACGTCCTTTATCCCGCGACTTTTGCCGTAAAATTTTGTCAGGTCCGTTGTCTGTATTACCGTTTCCATAGTTAAGCCCCCATTGGCTTATTCTGGTCAAAGCCCGCCCACGTGCCTTTCTCGGCGGGCAACGGGAACATAAACTATCTACGAACAACAGGTTACGCTCCATACCGGAGTACCGGTAAATGATTAGGTTAGACGATATGGTATTTAGGGTTTGCGATGAAAACTTAAAAACATAGTATGGCGTATAATGTAATCGTGTACGACGTTTTTTGCTATGGCGCTATCTCGCTGGATATCTCGGGAAGGCTCGAGCGGCAGCAGTACGAGCACGAGCAGGCCACGGCGATCGATTACCGGATGTCCGTCGGCGGCGACGCAGCGCTCGCGGCGCTGACCTTATCGAGCCTGGGTATGAGAGTCGGCCTGGCAGGCAGCCCGATAGGCGACGATCCTATGGGCGACTATGTATTATGGAGCCTCGAAAAGGAAGGGGTAAAGGCGCTGGTCCAGAAAGTCGGGAAGACAGCCTTAACGGCCATCGTCCTGGACAGGCTGAAGCGCTCGACCATTACTTTTCACGACAATACGCCCGAGGACGAGATCCCGATACCCGACGACTTCAAGAGTTCAAAATACGTTTACGTCGACGGCTGCTTTGGCAGGAACGGCGCCATCATTGCGAAGGCGGCCCGAGCCGCAGGCATACCTGCACAGCTTAATCTCGACGTGCCCTCCATCCGGAACATAGGGCTTTTCGACGTCGTCATCGCCGGCGAGGAGATATCGAAGCTCATATCGGACGACCCGGTCGAGGCTGCACGAAAGATCTACGAGGCCAACAATGGCCTGGCGATCGTTACGCTGGGCGAAATGGGATGCATATGCTGTGACGGGGCCATCGTCAGCGTGCCGGCGTTCGATACGGAGGCGGTAGATACGACCGGCGCAGGGGCGGCATTCGCCGCCGGGTTCATGTATGCACGGCTTCGGGGCATGTCCCTTGAGGAGTGCCTGGAGTTCGCCAGCGCCGCTGGGGCGCTTAAAGTGACTGCGAGGGGTAGCTACCGGAAGACATCGGCGGCAGAGGTTTTTGACCTCATTTCCGCCCATAAAAATCGATTATAAGCCGATATATACGGCCTCATTCGTAGTTAAAACAAGCTTATTATAGCAAAAAGGCCTAATTTTTTATGATATCTATGAGAAGAAGCATCCACATAATATCTTCCGTGGCTTTTATTTTTTTGTTATCGGCCTGCCTTATATTGCCTGCGGCGGCCGCTTCTGCACCGGGAAGCATCAGCGGCAAGGTCGCCTTCAACACCGGCCAGGCAGTACCGGACGGTACCATTGTGAAGCTCGTCAACGGGTCGAACGCTTCCGATTACATCCCCGGCTTCAACGTGACCCCGGACGAGAAAGGCTTCTTCCAGTTCACGAACGTATCAGAGGGCTTCTACCGGGTCTACGCCTGGTCTCCATACTATGTGGAAGGCTATTCCGAAGGCCTGAACGTCACCACGAACGATACGTATACCAGGAGCGTCGTCCTCATGGCGATGCCCTACTATGCGAACATGACCATGAGCACCCAGCACATCACCTATGGTAACAGCGCCGACATCACTGTCCAGATAAACGATTACTGGGGCCACTCCGTAGGTGCCGGATGGCAGATCCTGCTCCGCTCTAGCGTGGGGATACTGAACCCCGACAGCGCGTTCACCGATAAGGATGGTAAGGTCTATACCAGCCTTCCATGGGTTGACAACTCCACGCCCGCCGAAATAACGATCTTTGCCATATCGACCAACGGTAGCTCGTACGGCCTGGAGGAGAACGTCGAGTTCGTGACGCCAACGGCGACTGCGACTCCAGCGATCAGTGCCACGCCCACGGCTAGCCCGACCGTAGCCCCCAACGCGACTACAACGGTCACTACTACTCCGACCGCCATCCCAACGGCCACCTCGACGCCCACCCCGGGCTTTGTGCTCATCGGCGCCCTCATCGCGCTTGGCTTAGTCATTGCGTTTAAGAGATATAAATAAAAGTTTACGGGCATCGGCCCAGATGCCCAAAATACTTCTTTGAGCCTATGCCAAACTACATGACTATTTATATTCGAAACGCCTGATGTAATGACATAAATTCAACGAAGGCCAATATATGAACGCGATAGAGACGCATGGCTTAACCAAGGACTACGGCAACCTCGTCGCAGTTAAGGACCTCGACCTCACGGTCAAGCCGGGGATCGTGTACGGATTCCTGGGCCCCAACGGCGCGGGAAAATCCACCACTATCAACATGCTCATGGGATTCATCAGGCCCACGGCCGGCTCGGCCAGCATCATGGGCTTAGATGCAAAGACACAGCACCTTGAGATAAAAAAGATCACGGGCTACCTGCCCGAGCGGCCCGCATTCTATGACGACCTCAGCGGCAGGGGCAACCTCGAATATTTCGGCAGGCTCATCGGCGTAGAGGAGCTGGACGGCCGTATCGTGGAACTGCTGAAGACAGTAGGGCTCGAAGGCCGGGGCAACGACCGGGTGGGAACTTATTCTCATGGCATGCGCCAGCGCCTCGGGATCGCCGTGGCATTACTGGGCAGCCCGAAGCTTCTCATCCTGGACGAGCCCACGACGGGCCTCGACCCGCAGGGCTCCCATGACATCCGTGAAGTCATCAAAAAGCTGAAAAGCGAGAACGTCACCATTTTCTTATCATCCCACATCCTTCACGAGGTGCAGGACATCAGTGACGTGGTCGGCATCGTGAAGAAGGGCAGGCTCATCGTCGAGCGGCCCATCGAGGAGTTCCTCAGGAGCACCGAAGGGAACATGCCCGTCATCGAGATAATGGCCCCGAGGTTCGAGGACGCCCATCTCGACCTGGTGAAAAAGATCAAGGGAGTCGGCGGAGTGACTCGCAATAACGGCTTCATCGACGTGACGGTCGAGAGCCCGGCGCTGGCCGAGGATATCAACATCGCCCTGGTCAATGCCGGATGCCGGGTCCGCGGCATACGGGAAAAGATGCCCACTCTCGAGGACGCATTCCTTAAAGTGACCGCCGAGGGCAACGTGGAGGGCTGAGCATGGCAGCACAGGGACAAATGAATGATATACTTATCATCGCCTCCAAAGAATTCCGGGACTACTTAAAATCCAAACGGTTTATCTTAGTCGGGGTTCTTTACGCGGTAATGGCGCTCGCCATCCTGGGCATCACGATCATGAGCCTGAACTATATGAAGAGCATGGGGCTGATGTCGGACTTTATGCCTTCTCAGGTCCTGAGCACTATGGACTACCTTAATATTATCCTGGTACTTCTGGCGGTCATCATTACGGCCGACACGATATCTGCGGAGAGGAAGGACCGGACCATTTATCAGCTGTTGTCTAAGCCCGTGGAGCGGAGCACGGTCATCCTGGGTAAGTTCATAGGCTGCTTAGGAGTAGTATCGTTCTTCTACGGGGCAGGCTCGATCATCGCATACGTGCTGACGGCGGTCGTCGCGGGCGTTGTGCCGTCCGGCACGGACCTATTGAATGCCGCCATGGTCATCGTATTCATGGTCATCCTGTTCGGCGTTTATGTGGCCCTGGGCATACTGATATCGACGGTGACCAAAAACCCGCTCATATCCATCCTCGGCGGCATCGTCGCGTGGGTCGCGCTGTACTTCTCCAACACGATAGGCAATCTTATCGGCTACCTTTCCCTGATGAACGGGGGGACGATCATCCTTGGAGATTCGTTCGCTCAGTACCCGCTCTACGCGAAATTATTGATATGGATCGACCCGATCAGCCACGATATCGTCAGCCCCCTGCTCGCGGGCACGGCGGACAAGGTCGGCATGCCGTTATGGGCAAACGTCGTCATCCTGCTGCTATTTACGGGCATACTCCTCCTGGCGGCCGACGGGCTGTTCAAGAGGCAGGACATCTAAGCAATAATAAAAACGAGCGTGCGAACGTGCCGGGTATCAAAGCGCTAGGGGAATATCTTAGCAGGGCGGGGCAATTCAGCCACAACGCCCGATCATACCTGGCGTACTATTTTTTACTGTCCGTACACCTCGGCATTTACGGCGTCATATTTAATCTATACATCCTGAGGCTGGGGATCAGGGAAGACATGCTCGGGCTCATGCTCTCCATCGTCTTCATCTCGACGGGCCTGGCAGCCGTGCCTGCCGCTTCGCTCTGCGACAGGCTGGGCCGCAAATACACGCTGTTATTTTCCATCATCGTCACGTCATCGGCGCTGTTACTGCTATATACCGTAACTTCGCTCGACTGGCTCCTCGTGCTCAGCGCAGTATACGGCATCGGCACGGCCTTCTACACGGTGGCAGGCTCGCCGTTCCTGATGGAGAACTCGAAGCCCGACGAGCGCATGTACCTGTTCTCGACGAATTCGGCGCTCTCCCAGGTGGCATATATCTTTGGCTGTATGGCAGGCGGCATGCTGCCCGATGTACTGTCCGGGATGGGAGTGGACCCGATGAGCCCGGAGGTATATCGCTATACGCTATTCCTGTCACTGGCAATTATCGCCCTCTCGGCCCTGCCCATACTCAGCATGAACGAGGAACGCAGAAAAGCCCGGCCTGTAAAAAGGTTCGAAGTGCTGGGCTCGGCCCTACGCTCGAGGGACGTGCAAAAGCTCATGGTCATCAACGGCCTGGTCGGCATCGGCGCCGGCATGATCGTTCCCTTCTTCAACGTCTATTTCCATAATTTAATGTCAGCCACGACTGACCAGATCGGCCTGATATATTCCATGGGCGAGATGGTCATGATCGTGGGCCTGATGGTCATCCCTCTCATCGTGGAGCGATTCGGCAAGATCAAGACCATCGCCTTCACTGAGCTCGCTTCCCTTCCCTTTCTCATAATGCTCGCGTTCACCACGAACATTTACGTGGCGGCGTTCGCCTACATCATGCGTATGACCCTAATGAACATGGCCAACCCGGCCATCAACAACTTCAACATGGAGCTCGTATCGGACGAGCAGCGGGCAACGGTGAGCAGCCTCACGTCCATGTCGTGGTACATGTGCCAGTCGCTGAGCGCCTACCTGAGCGGCATCATGATGGCCGGCTCCAATTACGTGCTGCCCTTCATGGTCACCTGCGTGACCTACGTTTGCTCGGCATCCCTGTATTACCTGTTTTTCTACAGGGTAGAGAAGGAAAGATCGAACGTGCCGCTTGCCAGGATACCCATTCCGGTAAAAAAATAGGCTGATCAGCCGTATGCCGGTATGCCGCCGATGCCGTTGGCCATCAGGGCGAACATCTGGTTAACGGGCGACGTCTTCATGCTCGACGTCCAGTTATTCACTGTCAGCTTAGGCTTAACATGCGTTCCCAGGAAGTTTCCGGAGAAAAGGTCCGCGTTGCTCGGCGCGAATATGATCGGCTTACTACCAATGTCCGACGCTGAGATCTGGCCGAATCCCATGCTGCCTATCGATAACGAAGGGAACGAGAACATGCTGGCCGAGGCCGCATACCCGGTGGAGACGAGAACTGCGACGGCCAGCAGCGCTGCGATACATAGCTTTATCATTTTCATGACTACCCTCACCTCAACTATTAAATATAGTTCATGCGGCAGCGGGCTAAATAATAATCCAATTAATTTGCCGTTATTTTGCTAAAAGTATGTGATTATGTCGTATTTGCTTTTTATGCGGGCGGAGATAACTTAGTTACGATGGTCATGAATGCAAGGGCTACTGCGGTCTTTTTTGTCGTTACTGCTATGTTGACGTGTTCTACAGCGTGCTGCGCCAGTTTCGGGCTGTCGTCGTACTTATCGGGGCTGTCTTCTTTCGGCTTCCCGGCGGGCCTTATCGACTCTTCGCTGAGCATGCCGGATACGTATTTGTCGGCATTTAATTCCTCGCAATTTTTACCGTCGCTTACGCAGCCTGCGTCTTCCTTGAGCTTCCTGCCAACGCCGGCCTCCTATCAATCTCAACTCCCAGCGTCGATCAATATCTCGGATATATTATCCAGCTCGATGATGCAGCCGGCGACAAGCAGCTTTACGAACTGGTCGCCATCCACGACGGATAACTATGGCGAGTCCAGTAATGGCGGCACCATTACGGTCAAGCTCGGGGACACCATACACCTCCAGCTTCCCGCCCGAGTCGATCAGGGGTATATCTGGAACCTGACAGTCACCGACGGCCTGAACATCACCAGCGAGCGCGTGTATACGCCACAGCAGATAAGCTCGCTATTCAGCGGCTCCGGGCTGTCGAAGCTCGAGGTCACCCAGGAATGGGACATTAAGGCTGTTAAGCCAGGGACCCAGGTAATACTTGGCAGCTATAAGAGCTCGGCGGAGAATGGCACTTACGATAAGGCGTATAAGCTGACGGTGATCGTGGAATAATTTCTTATCAGGGCTTTACCGGCTTAAAACAAAAAATACCGCTTAAAGCCGGTATAATGCCGTATAATCCTTTTACGCATGTATAGCCTAATTCCTGTCGTGGGTATTGAGATGAGGATCAAGATCATCGCTTATTTAGCTATCGCGATATTGCTTGCTTCGCCGGCCGCTTCGGCGAGCCTGGTATCGTTAACGTTCCCGGCCATCAGGCCGGTATATGCCGGCGATACTGGAAAGCTGATGGAAGCGATTGGCGGGCTCGTAGAATTCACTAATGCGGAGGTCGCGAGCCCCGGGATAAATGCTTCGACGGCGAATTTCCCCGACAGTTCTATTTTGTCAGATCGAATAACGTCCCTGCCGGGGGCCATAGAGCTATTGACGGCGCTGGCGCCTCCCGTTAAGCCGGATAATGCCGCAAGGGACAACATAAGCCGGACGCTCACCGGCATGAATTTAACATACTATAGCATTGCCGGAAAGCCTATGAACTACACGATCACGGCCGACAGCATCAAGAGCATAGAGCCGTACCCGTACAAGGGTAAGCCGGCATGGAAGGTAAGGGTCGGCGAAGGGCTGGCCTGGGACCTGATCATGGACAGGTCCGGTACGAAGATCCTTAAGACCGACCAGCTATTCCGTACTTGATGTAATGCTAAGGCGACAGTACCATGCTGAAGCGCGGCGTATCGTCCAGCGCCGCAACGATGTCGTTCGCCGATAGCTCCAGGACGTGCCCGCCAGTCTGGCCATCATCCGAGATGAAGTGGAAATGATATCCCGGCCATCCGACTCCCTTCGCATACGCCGGCGTATAGAGGCCGACCATGGTGCCCGTTACATTTTGCATCTCGAATATCGACTGGTTCTTTAAGGCTTCTGATAATACCGGGTATGGCTCGTCCTGTAGAGGTGGGCTGCGTAGTTTAAGATAGGAGAATGTGCCGTGGATGCGGATAGCGTAAAACTTATCCTTTGATGATAATTTTTCATCCAGGCCTGTCGTGAGGGATGTAAAATTATAATGCCCGGCCAGAGTAACGGTGTCGTCGGCATCGAAAAAGGTCACGTCGGCAAATGGTATGGTGGCCGAATCGCCCATGATGTGCACTTTGCCGTCGGACGCTGCCTGATAGACGGTACCGTTCAACACGATCATCTCGCCGTTCAGCCCGTCGAACGTGCCGATGCCGAAGTCGCCGTTGGATCTGAGGGTCTTTGCGTCCACGATGCCGCCATACGAGCCGTTCGAGAACAGGTCCATCGCCGAGACCTGGTAAAGAACATCCCTGTCTACGGAAGGCCCGATCATCTGGATGGCGGCAGCGAGCAGAAGTATGGCGAGGCCGGCGACGGCCACATGGTACCATCGGAATTGCATTTGCAGAGCTCCTGAGAATGTATATTGTCGGTCATTAAATATAGAGACGACGATAGGTTTAAGCCCGCCGTGAAAATACACTTCATGATAGCTAATGAAGGACATGCGGGACGACGTCGGGAAAGGCATGCTATACGCCAGCATCGGCCGGTATGATGAAGCGGCGGCTATTTTCGACCGCATGGGCGAGATCAGCCCTGACCTGCTGTTATGCGAGGCTGGCGCCCTGAGCCGTATGGGCTCATTCGCCCGGGCCCTGGAGTGCATTGAGAAGGCCCTCGAAAAGAATCCCATAAGCCCGGATGCCTGGTTCCTTAAAGGTCTTTTATATTACCAGCGCGGCAACCTCATGGCTGCACTGGGGTACCTGGAGGAGGCGCTCGATATCGACCCAAAACATGTAGAAGCGAGAAGCGTCGCCGGGAACTGCCACTATTACATGGGCGAATACAAAGAAGCGCTGGAGTACTATGAGACCGCGATCAAGATTGACCGGGCCTACCCCAAGGCCTGGTACAATAAGGGCGTGGTGCTATCAGATATTCGCCTGTACAACGAGGCCATCCAGTGCTATGAGGAGGTGCTCCGGATCAATCCCGGGGTCGCCGTCGTATGGACAAATAAGGGCTACTGCTACGCCATGCTCAACCAGTACACAGAGGCGCTGGAATGCCTGGACAGGTCCCTGGAGATCAATCCCGAGGACGTCACGACGTTAAATAATAAGGCTGCTGCGCTGCGAAGGCTCGGAAGGGACGACGAGGCGGCGGAGTACGACGAAAAAGTGAAAGAGCTGATGGTGACACGAGGGCCACATACTGTTTTGTAATGTTATTCCCCGCCAAAATATCGTGAGGGCTATGATGCTAATGTTCATGCGAATTCTTTTTTAAATTGTTTTGACTCTTCCGCGGTTTTGGGATTAACATTTTTATCCTTTTCTCGTTATGCCGTCGTTGAGTGGTCCAACCACAGGGGCACAGAGCTCACGGAGTTTCACAGACCGTACTTCCGATGTGGTCTTTTTTGGGTTGTTTTTCTGGCGGTTGTGTGGTTATGGGTTTTATTGGATGTTTATGTTAAAATTAGCTGTTTGTATGGGTTTTTTCTGTGTTTTAGGATAGCCTGGGCTATCCGGTTGTCGCTAGGCAATCACTATCAGGGTTCTTGAGAGCCTATGTTCTCCTACCAGCGGTTTGTCAAGTATGAGCAGCAGTATTACGAGTTTTTTCATCTCATCGTTCCTGAAAAAGGTGTTGTTAACAATCCTTACCACTTGCACGAGGTTCATGAGGTAGAGGCTAATGCAATAGATAAGGAACCGATAGGCCTTGTCGGTGCTGCATGTCCGTATCTTGTATTGGTTCTTCTCTTTGAAACCGGTCTCCACGTTGTTCCTTACGAAGTACCAGTCCATGAAATCCTCCACCAGTTCGGGACGTACGTCCATATTGCTGATCACTCCCACGTACTCCCTTTCTTTCCTCTTCTTCCTGTTCTTGTTCTTGTTCTTGTTCTGCCCCTTTCTTTTGCCTGTTTCTTTTCTATCCACCTCCTCTTTGTTCTCTTTCTTTTTCTCGTCCAGGTACAGCCATGCGCTAATCTGGTCTGTTTCGCCTTTTACGGTGTGCCGTAGTTTGCATTCCCCATTCTTTTTTGACTCCTCCCAGACCCTGTCTGTCCCCTTGCTTTTCCTGAGAGGAATCACGTAATCCACGCCCATCTCCTCCACCGTTTTAAGAAGGGTGGCGTTGTAGAATCCCCGGTCAAAGAGGACGACGTCAACCAGGACGTGGCTCATAGCCTTTTCCAGGAGGATCCTGACGATGTCCACGAGTTTATCGTTCGTGCTGATGGGCATGCATGCCAGGGCGAGCTTGCGTTTCTCGTCCACCATGGAGGCCACGGCGTACCGGAGGACGTACGTGTTCTTTGTCAGGCCTTTTTTAGGGTGCACGTACTCGTCCACCCTGCCCCAGTACTCCACATCGTTCAGATCGATGGCGACCGTGCAGCCATGCAAGTCCAATAAACCGGCCTGACACTCGAAAAACCAGTCCATCGCCGATATCACCGTCTCTACAGGGTACTTGAAAGAGAGGAAGAAACTGTCAGGAGGCAGCCCCCCGTAATTATCATACACGGACTCAAGGCTCGTCCTTCTCACGGATGCGTTAGCAAGACACCTCGCATACTCCCTATTACGGGGAAAATCAAACCATTCAGCAAACCTGCGGGCGAAAAGATTTATATCAACATGCCTAACGCTACAAACACGGGGACTGTAAGGAGTTTTCATTCTAACCAAAAAACCCCTTACACCCCCACCTTTAAATACTAGAACTTATTCTACCACCACAACCAATTACACAACAACCTCGGAAGTACGGACAGAGTTATTTTTTAATAATTTGAGGCCACGGAGAGCACAGAGCCCGGTTTATTGGCTTACCCGGGGCACAGAGTTTATTGGGGCACGGTTGACGAATAAACAATTACCACATGATTATTTGATAACAGTTTTCCACCTGGACCGGTTTATCGTCAGCTATGCCTCCTTCAACTCTGTGCCCCAGGCATATTATAAACCCGTCCCCCGTGCCCTCTGAGTCTCCATCTATAAGAAATCTCTGTGAACTCTGCGCTCTTCGTGCCCCTGTGGTTGAGGACACTCAACGACCGCATAATGTAAAAGAGCATGGGGATCAGCTACAACAATTACGATCCCAAAAATGCACAAGATCCATTGTTTTTAATTCCAATAAATATATTGAAAATCAAAGTAATAGAAAAAAGTATTTAATATGGTTTATTCTTATTATTTTATAGGTAACGGGGTAGACGATTGAAAGAAGAGATCCATGAAAACGTGTCCGTGGGCGAGATAGTGGACTTTGTATTGCCATTTTCCCGGTATTCGATGGAAGCGATCGTACTCGTGAGGAATAACGATCAATTAATACCCATCCTGCTGGATGACAGACAAAGAGGTTACGTCAAAGATAAATGTCATGTTGGAAAAAAGGTAGCCATAGGATACTATAACGGCCAATGGCACCTGGGCATCCCGCAGCAAGGACAATGCATGATCGAGCCTGTGTATGAGATCTCTGCAAATGATGCCCCCTTTGACGATGATGCGATCTATATTCGAAATGTAGAAAAGGATTTTTCAGAGGATGTTGACGAGATACTGAATAATATCGGGCTTTCACACCTTAAAGTAGCCAAAAAGTAGCCTTTAACAGCCATTTGATAATACGCTAAAACAAGTTTGGTAGGGGATATCAAAGAACCCCTACTACATCTATGATTGGAGGAGATGTAAAGGTTCAATGAACCTTTCTACTCGTTCCGAATCTACATCCGGAACACGTTTTTACGTTAATGATGTTCGACTGCTATACTCGTTCGAGAACGATTGATTGTTCAGAACGATATTCGTTCATCCGAACGAACTTAGTCTTTCAGGACGATCTCGATGTTGATGTCCTTGGGCACCTGGATACGCATCAGCTGCCTTAAAGCACGCTCGTCTGCGTCGATGTCGATGAGCCTCTTATGCACACGCATCTCCCAGTGTTCCCAGGTCGCAGTGCCTTCGCCGCTCGGGCTCTTTCTGGTCGGTACGACCAGGCGCTTCGTCGGTAAAGGTACAGGTCCCGAAATGCTTACGCCGGTCTTCTCGGCGATCTTCTTCACCTGTCCGCAGACATCGTCTAACTTCGTGGGTGAAGTTCCTGAAAGCCTGATCCTTGCTTTTTGTGCTGCCATGATATGTCACCTAAATAATATGAAAGGACGGACATAGTAGTCCATCCTTCTATATTAACCTTACCTCGGGGTGATATCGATCACGACGCCGGCAGCGATGGTCTGGCCCATATCACGGATAGCGAACCTGCCGAGCTGCGGGATCTCCTTGACCTTCTCGATGCACATGGGCCTGGTGGGCCTTACGAGAACGATCGCCGGGTCGCCCGCCTTGATGAAGGCCGGGTTCTCTTCCTTGACGCCGCCCGTCTTGGGGTCGAGCTTGGCCAGGATCTGGGTGATCATGCATGCGACCTGCGCCGTGTGGCAGTGGAACACCGGGGTGTAGCCAGCGCTGATGGCAGAGGGGTGCTGCAGGACCTGGATCTGGGCCTTGAACTCGGTAGCCACGGTGGGCTGCTTGTCAACGGGGCCGCAGACGTCGCCACGCCTGATGGCGTTCTTCTCGACACCACGGACGTTGAAGCCGATGTTGTCGCCGGGCAGTGCCTGGGGGATCTCTTCGTGGTGCATCTCGATGGACTTGACCTCACCAGCGGCGCCTACGCCGTCGATGGAGGGCCTGAAGATGACCTTGTCGCCCTTCTTCATGATGCCCGTCTCGACACGGCCTACGGGGACTACGCCGATACCGGAGATGGTATATACGTCCTGGATCGGGGTCCTCATGGGCAGCTGAGTGGGCTTCTGGGGCTCGGTAAGCTGGTTGAGCGCCTCAAGGATCGTGTAGCCCGTGTACCACTTGGTGTTCTCGGAGTGCTTGGCGATGTTGTCGCCCTTGAACGCCGAGGTCGGGATGAACGGGATGGTGTCGGTCTTGAATCCGACCATCTTGAGGATCTTGGAGACTTCGGTCTTGACCTCATCGTATCTCTTCTGGTCGTAGTTGACCGCGTCCATCTTGTTGATGGCGACGATGAGCTGGCTGATGCCGAGCGTCCTGGACAGGAAGATGTGTTCCTTGGTCTGCTGCATTACGCCATCGGGTGCGCCGACGACGAGGATAGCGGCATCTGCCTGGGATGCGCCTGTGATCATGTTCTTGACGAAGTCCCGGTGGCCCGGACAGTCCACGACGGTGAAGTAGAACTTCTCGGTGTCGAACCTTCTGTGAGCGATATCGATCGTAATGCCTCTCTCACGCTCTTCCTTCAGCGAGTCCATGACCCAGGCGAATTCGAAGGTCGCCTTACCCTTGGACTCTGCTTCCTTCCTGTACTGCTCGATGACGTGCGCCGGTACGGCGCCGGTCTCGAACATCAGCCTGCCGACAAGGGTGCTCTTGCCGTGGTCGATGTGTCCGATGACTGCTAAATTCATGTGCGGCTTAGTTGCTGCCATTTATATTTCCTCCGAATATATATCCACATATATGCTGTGTTTACTTGCAATCGTAAAGGCATTCGTTGTTTTTATACCTTTCGTTTTTTTATAAGTAAAGTGAGGCGCCAGTGGCGCCTTCTCTACTTATTCGAGGAAGTCGCTCGGCCTCGGTATCTCGGCCTTGAGCCCCTTCCTCTTGCGGATGTTGATCACTATTTCGTTCTGCATGCTGCCCGGTACCGGGAAGAACCCGAGGAACTCGGTGTTCCACAGCGCACGGCCTTCGGTCGCGCCGCGGATGTCGCTGGCGAAGCCGAATAATTCCGCCACAGGCGCCTGCCCTTCGATGATGGACATGTCGCCCTCGGACTGGATATCGTTGATGACGCCGCGCCTGCCCTGTATTTCACGGACAGCCGCGCCCATCTGGGTCTGCGGGACGCTGATGAAGACCTTCTGGACGGGCTCGAGCAGCGTCGGGCCGGACATGAGCACGCCGCCCTGTACGGCGGTCCTCATCGCGGGGATGACCTGCGCGGGGCCACGGTGGACGGCATCTTCGTGCAGCTTGACATCGACGAGCCGGATCTTTATGCCCTGGGCGGGCTCTCTGGCCAGCGGGCCGTTCTTCAGAGCCTCTTCCATGCCTTCGATGATGAGCTCCATGGTCTCCTTCAGGTACTGGATACCCTTGGTCTGGTCGATGAGCATGTTGGTGCCGTAAACGTGCGTAACGCCCTTGGCCTCATCCTTGTTCATGCCCAGGCTCTCGAGCATCTTCCTCCGGTCCATCTCCATCATGTTCATGGAGAAGTCGCCGTTCTTGATGGCGTCGAAGATCGGCTGCTCGAGGGGCTCGATGTGCACGTAGAACCGGTTGTGCTTGTTGGGGGACTTACCTTCGATGGGGCCCGCCTTGCTTATAACGGTCTCACGGTACACGACGATGGGCTCGGAGGTGATGACCTCGATGCCCCTGTCCCTGGTGATCCTGGACTTGGTGACGATCTCTAAGTGGAGTTCGCCCATGCCCGATATGAGGTGCTCGCCGGTCTCCTCGTTGATCTCGACCTTGACGGTGGGGTCTTCCTTGGCCACCTGCCGCAGGGCCTCGACCAGCTTCGGGAGGTCCTTCATGTTCTTGGCCTCGACGGCCACGGTCATGACGGGCTCCGAGACGTGCTTGATGGCCTCGAACGGGGTCATCTCACGGACGGTTGAGCCGGTGGAGCCGACGATGGCGTCCCTGAGGCCGGTGACCGCGGCGATGTTGCCCGCCGGGATCTTCTCGACCTCGACACGGTCCGCGCCCATGGAAATGGCCACGGACTGGACACGGTTCGTCGTGGCGGTGCCCGAGATATATAGCTCCTGGCCCCTCGCCAGCGTGCCGGCGAATAAGCGGCCGACGGCCACTTCGCCCGCGTGCGGGTCGGTCAGGATCTTCGTGACCATGAACACGATCTCTTCGTTGGGGTTAGCGGTCATGAGGTCCTTGCCGACCTTGGACTCCTTGTCGCCCCTCCAGATGACCGGTATACGCCTCTTCTGCGCTTCCAGCGGATTGGGCAGGTGGTGTACCACAGCGTCCAGCAGCACTGAGTGCAGCGGGGACTTCAGGGCCAGATCCTTCATGTTACCCGACTTACAGTAGTCATAGACCTCGTTGAAGCCGATACCGCTCGCCTTCATCGAGGGGATCGACACGGCCCACTTGTAGAGCGCGGAGCCGAAGCAGACGGTGCCTTTTGCGGCATCCAGCTTCCAGCCGTCCTTCTCGTAGTGCTCGGGGGACATGTTCCTGACCAGCTTGTTGACGTGGTCGATGACCTTGGCAAGCCGGATGGGCATGTCTTTCTTCTCGATCTTGAGCTCGTTGATGAGACGGTCCACCTTGTTGATGAACAGGATGGGCTTGACGTTCTCCCGGAGAGCCTGCCTGAGCACGGTCTCGGTCTGGGGCATGGTGCCCTCGACCGCGTCGACGACGACAACGGCCCCGTCCACGGCCCTCATGGCCCTGGTGACGTCGCCGCCGAAGTCGACGTGTCCCGGCGTGTCGATGAGGTTAATCAGGTATTCCTCGCCGCCGACCTCGTGGACCATCGATACGTTGGCCGCGTTGATCGTGATGCCTCTTGCCTGCTCTTCCTCGTCGAAGTCCATGAAAAGCTGCTTGCCGGCCAGGTCCATGGAGATCATGCCCGAGCCGCCCAGCAGGTTGTCCGATAACGTGGTCTTTCCATGGTCGATATGGGCACAAATGCCTATGTTGCGGATCAGGGTCGGCTTATCCATGAGCCCCGTGACCCGCTCGACCATCTTCTTTCCTCTAGTCGCCATAAACACTATCCTCTAGGTATTAACGGGCTGCCTTAGCCACCCTTTCCTTTTCGTCTCTCTTGGCCACGGAGGCGCTCTTCACGTCGCCCTTCGAGGCCGCGATGAGCTCATCGGCGAGCGCGTCCTCGATGGACTTCTTGCTCTTGAAAGAGGCCTTCTCGGCGCCGGATGCGATGAACATGAGCGCCTGGTCGACACGCCTCATGGGCGATACGTCCACTGCCTTGGGGACGTTGATGCCGCCGTACTTGAGACGGACGGTGTCCTCACGGGGCCCTGCGTTCTCGATGGCGTCGACAAATACCTGGACCGGGTTCTGCTTGGTCCGCCGGTTGATGATGTCGAACGCGTCGCGCACGATGTTGTAGCACTTGATCTTCTCGCCGGTGTTGAACTCGTTCCTCATCAGCTTATTAATGAGCCGCTCAACGATCGGCATCTCGGCCTTGCCGAACTGCTTGCAGCCCAGCCGTCCGCCGGTGTGCGGCACGACGACGGGGGTGAGGTTAACGTACCTCTTGATGCTCGGGTCCTTGACGTTGACCTGAGTCGTATCCCATTTGCCGAATAGCAATAAATCTGA
Source organism: Methanocella paludicola SANAE (assembly GCF_000011005.1). Lineage (NCBI taxonomy): Archaea > Methanobacteriati > Methanobacteriota > Methanomicrobia > Methanocellales > Methanocellaceae > Methanocella > Methanocella paludicola. The sequence goes on along the minus strand of NC_013665.1, from coordinate 1,210,060 downwards.
CAAACTTCCACCTTACCTTAATGGCTTCTCTCTCTTGCCCTTCACGAGCTCGTCGAGCGATACGTCGTTCACCTTGCATACCCTGAACCTGACGCCAGGGATATCGCCGTAAGAACCGCCCATACGTCCGCCGATGCCCTCGATGGTGACCTCGTCGTGCTCATCGATGAAGTTGATCGCGCCGTCGCCCGGGCAGAATGCCGTTACCTGGCGGCCGTTCTTGATCAGCTGGATCCTGATGCACTTTCTTATGGCGGAGTTCGGCTGCTTGGCCTCTACTCCGATCTTCTCTAATACGATACCCTTCGCCTGGGGCGCTCCCTCTAAGGGGTCGGCCTTCTCGTCGAGCCTTAGTACGCGCCTGGCGTAGTCTCTGTCACTCCATCTGTAATTTTTCCTTTCATGATCGAGTTTGCGAGCTGCAAATTTTCCATATCCCATCTATTCACGACCTTACTTTTGATTATTGATGATGACATCGTCGACCGTATGATGTCTTTGTGCGAGTAATTTGACCTTGTTGATGTTCCTGCCGTTCTTTCCGATGGCCAGGCCCTTATCCTTGGTGGCCACGTCCACGATGGCTAACGTCCTTTCGCCTTTCGTCGAAATGACGATGTTCTTCACGGTGGCCGGCTGAAACAGGTTCTTGATGAATTCCTTAGGATCCTCATTATACTCGATGACTTCGACGTGCCTTCCTATCTGTTTCTTCACACGATTGATGTTGTTACCATTTTTACCGATAGCTAAGCCCATGTCTCCACTCTTTACTACGAACACGATGCGGCTGTCCTCGCCCTCAAGGATGAGGCAGTCTTTGGCGTGCGCTCCGGTCAGCGACTCGAAGAGCGCGATGTACCTCATCGTCTCCGTAGTGAATGAGACTTCAGGCACTCTGTACACCCCTGGCTAATGCCATGATGTCCGACTCGCCGGCATCCAGTACGGTCAATGCCGAGACGATGAACGGCTTGCCGCATATGGGCCCCAGGTCTACGCTCAATCCCGGGAACTCGTATATGGGCACCTTGCTGTCTGCTATCTGCTTCTTTACATCGGTGGGACAGTTGGAGGCCACGATGACAAGTTTCGCTACTCCGCGTTTACTTGCTTTTATGGCCTGCTTGGTCCCTACCAGGACTTTGCCGGTCCTCATAACGCTTCTCAGTGACTTGTCCAAGTCTATCTGCATTCTAATCACTCTTTTTCCTGAGGTTTAGCCTTAGGCTTGTCTAAGCCTTAGACTTTGTTTTCTTGAGGCTCGAGGATGTGGTTATAAGCTCTACGTCCCCGGTGCCTAGCTGTATCGGCTGCCCGACAATAACATTTTCAGTTACGCCGGTCAGCTCATCGACTTCGCCCGCGACGGCGGCGTCGAGGAGGTGGTTCACCGTGACCTCGAAAGCCGCTCTCGACAGGACGCTGGCCTTCTCGCCCGAGATGCCGTGCCTGCCGATCTGCTTGACCTCGCCGTCGATGCTCATCATGTCGGCGACCAGCATGATGTGCCGGATGTCGACCGTGAGACCCTGCTCGGACAGCGTGTCGAGGGCTTCATTGATGATCGCGTTTCGGGCCGCTTCGATGCCCAGGACCTCGGAGATCTCGTTGATGTTGTTCGTCTTGGTCCTGGAGGCGTCGACGCCGTCGAAGTGTATGACCTTCTTCAGCGCGGAGCCCTGAGTATATATTACATACTCGTTCTCTTCTTTTCGGATGACGACACGACTAATACCTTTTATGCCTTTTAAAAGTATCGTTCGTATCGTTTCTACCATCTGGAGCAGATCACGATAGGACTCGCCCTCGGGATGGACGGTGAGACGGTTGTCGTTCACGTCGATCTTGAGCCCGGTGACTTCCCCGATCTTGCCCATGACCTCGTCGATGGTCATGCTCCTCTGCAGGACCTGCTTTTCGTTGAGGTCGATGATGATGGTCATGTCGTTCAAGTTCGTGGCGATGGAGCCGATGTCGCTGACCGTGGTCTCCTCAAGCTCCCACGCAAGTTTCCTGACGGGGTCCCTGTTGCCCGATATCTCGGGGGACAGGTGAATGGTCATCATGGGAGTGGAAGGCTCGCGCCTGGCGTCCACGATCTCGATAAGCCTGGGCAGGCCGAGCGTAACGTCGATCTCGGCTACGCCCGCATAGTGGAAGGTACGCATCGTCATCTGCGTGCCGGGCTCGCCGATACTCTGTGCGGCGACCATGCCGACGGCTTCGCAGTTCTCCACTTTCGCGTGCGAGTACGCCTCGCGGGTCTTCTCGATGATCTCGTCGAGCTGCTTCTTGCTGATCTTCACGTCCTTCAGGCTCGCCTTTAGCTCGTCGACGATCTTTGCCGGCAGGCCCTCGATCTTATTGAGCTCTGCCTCGATGGTGGATTCTGATATGCTCACTTCGAGTCACCCCCGTTCGCGACGGTCTCGACGATATGCTGGACGTTCACGCCCTCGCCGTAGTCGCTCTTCATCGGGTCGACGCCGTCCTCGCCATATTCGAACTGGACGATGACGCCCCGGGTCTCTCTTACCGTGCCGTCGTACTTGACCTCGAGGTCCTGTAGTGCGTTAACAAGCCTGCGCTGCAGGTAACCGGACTGTGATGTCCTGACCGCAGTATCGACGAGACCCTCTCTGCCGCCCATTGCGTGGAAGAAGAACTCGGTCGGGTTCAGGCCCTTTTTATACGAGGATTCGACGAAGCCTCTCGAGTCCGCGCCTAAGTCGCCAGGCTGGAAGTGCGGGAGCGTCCTGTCGCTGTAGCCTCTCATGATCCGCTCTCCACGGACGGACTGCTGGCCGACGCACCCGGTCATCTGTGTCAGGTTCAGGAAGCTGCCCCTGGCGCCGGACCGGGCCATGATGACCGCCGAGTTGTTGCCCTCGCTCGCGAGGTGCTTGCCCGCGATGGAGCCGGCGGCGTCTCTGGCCTTTGCCAGTTCCTGCATGATGCGTAATTCGAGCGTCTCCTTAAGAGTCCTGCCAGGTAAAGATTCGAGCTCGCCAGCGTCGAACGCTTCGATAAGTTTCTTGACCTGCTTCTCGGAGTCGAGGATGATATCGGTGGTCTGAACCTTGGCCTCTCTGGGTATGTCGGTGTCGCTAATACCGTAGGAGAAGCCAAACCGCATGATGGCACGGATAGCGAGACGCGTGACATCGTCGATGAACTTGGCCGCCGTGTCCTCGCTGTACGTCTTGACGATACGGTCAACGATCTTGCCGCTGAAAGCGCCGATGGCCTTCTCGTCCACCGTGCCGCACTTCAGCACGCCGTCACGGATAACGACGTAAGCGTCCTTCTCGCATTCCTCTTTCTTACAGACCTCGCAGTTCTCGCAGATCTTGGCCTTGTAGGTCATGCTCAGCGTCTTCGGCAGGATGACGCTGAAGATCTGCTTGCCGCTCCAGTACTGGGCGCCGTTCTCGACCTTCGCGGGCTCGGGTAATTCCTTGATCCCGACCTTCCGGACCACGTCCAGCGCTTCGGTCTCGCTGAACATCTGGTAGCCTTTGGTCAGCAGGTAAATGCCTGAGATGTGGTCGTGCAGGCCGCCGATGATGGGGCCGCCGAACCTCGGGGACAGGATGTTCTCCTGTACCAGCATGAGAATGCGCGCCTCGGCCATGGCCTCCATGTTCTGGGGCACGTGCAGGTTCATTTCGTCGCCGTCAAAGTCGGCGTTATAGGGAGCACAGACCGCCGGGTTGAGCCTGAACGTCTTGTTGGGCATCACTTTCACGAAGTGGCCCATGATGCTCATGCGGTGCAGCGACGGCTGCCGGTTAAAGAGAACGATGTCGCCGTCCTTGAGCTGGCGGTCGATCTTCCACCCGATGTCGAGCGCGTCGGCCAGCTCGCTGCAGTTCTTATCGGTGACCTTGAGCCTGCGGCCGTCCGGCCTCTTCACGTAATTAGCGCCGGGGTGGTTTTCGGAGCCGCGGCGGACGTACTCTTTCGTCGACTCGATGTTGAAGGGAGTCACGGTCACGGGTATGGTCATTTCCCGCGCGATGCTCATGGGCACGCCAACCTGGTTGATGCTCAGGTTGGGGTCGGGCGAGATGACGGTACGGGCGCTGAAGTTGACACGCTTACCGGATAATGAGCCCCTGAAACGGCCTTCCTTACCCTTGAGACGCTGCGATAGCGTCTTTAATGGCCTGCCGCTCCTGTGCCTGGCCGGCGGAACGCCCGATACGGCGTTATCGATGTAAGTGGTAACGTGGTACTGTAACAGTTCCCACAGGTCTTCGATGATGAGCTGCGGGGCGCCTGCGTCCCGGTTCTCCTGGAACCGCTGGTTGATGCGGATGATGTCCACGAGCTTGTGGGTCAGGTCATCCTCGGAGCGCTGCCCGCTCTCGAGGGTGATGGACGGGCGAACGGTTACCGGCGGTACCGGCAGAACGGTCAGGACCATCCATTCGGGCCTAGCGTTCTTCGGGTCCATGCCGAAGACCTCGATATCCTCGTCCGGGATCATCTCGAGCCTGTCACGGACATCGGTGGGCATCAGCTTGTGGCCGTCCTCGATGTAGCCGGTCGGCTTTTCGAACTTGATCTCCTTCTGCTCCTCGCCGCAGTACGGGCAGGTGGTCGATTTCGCGTCCTTGAAGACGTTCTTGACGATCTCGTCGGTGGGCTGGCCCAGCCGGATGTTGGTCTTGATCTGGCGGATGTAATCGGCCTTCGCCTTGTCGTCCAGCATCAGCTTTCCGCAGCGCCGGCAGGTCGTCATCAGGATCTTACGGAGCAGGCGCGCGAAGCCCACGTGAATGACGGGCGAGGCGAGCTCGATGTGGCCGAAGTGGCCCGGGCATTCGCCCGGCCTTCCGCCGCAGGTCTTGCACCTCAGGCCGGGGTCGATAACGCCCAGCCGGGGGTCCATCAGGCCCATGTCGATGGGATAGCCATCGTCGTCGTACGTATCGGCAGTGATGACCTTCGTCACGCTCATCTTGCGTATCTCGGCCGGCGATAGCAGGCCGAACTTTATCTTACGGATCCTCTTTGGTGCGGTCATACTGCGTCCTCCAGGTCCAGCCTGGGCGCTATGCCCAGCGCCTTCATCTCGTCTAATAATAGCTTGAAAGCGTAGCTCATTTCTACCTTGTATATATTCGTGTCCGCGCCGCAGTTCGGGCAGTACACGAGCCTTCTCTTCTTGTCCTCGGTGGCGACCATGCCGCAGTTGTTGCAGACGTACTCGAACACTTTGTCGGACTCGTCGAGCAGCCTCTCCTTGAGCGCCATTGCGGCCCCGTGGCCGATCATCACATCTCTTTCCATTTCGCCGAACCTGAGACCGCCTTCCCTCGCACGGCCTTCGGTGGGCTGCCTGGTCAGGACCTGTACGGGGCCCCTGGACCGGGCGTGCATCTTGGACGAGACCATGTGGTACAGCTTCTGGTACAGGATAACGCCTACGAATATATCGGCGGTGATCCTCTGGCCGGTAATGCCATCGTAAAAGACCTCTTTGCCGGTGTGCGAGAAGCCGAACTTCTTGAACTCTTTCCTCAGCTCGTCCTCGGTCTCGTTATTGAATGCGGTGCCGTCGACGAACCTTCCCTCGAGGCTGCCGATCTTGCCGCCGATGGTCTCCAGTACGTGGCCGATCGTCATACGGGACGGGATGGCGTGCGGGTTAATGATGAGGTCCGGCACCATACCGTTCTCGGTGAAAGGCATGTCCTCCTGCTGGGCGATCAGGCCGATGACGCCCTTCTGCCCGTGCCTTGAGGCGAACTTGTCGCCGAGCTCCGGGACCCTCTGGTCCCTGGTGCGTACCTTGGCCAGGCGGCTGCCGTTCTGGGTCTCGGTCAATATTACCGTGTCGACGATGCCCTTCTCGTTGCTCCTCATGGTCACCGACGTTTCACGGCGCTTTAAGGGAGTGATGCCGCCCAGGTCGGTGGGCTCTTCCAGGAATCTCGGCGGGCTCGTCTTGCCTATTAATACATCGTTCGGGCCGACCTCGGTCTCCGGGTTCACCAGGCCGTCCTCGTCCAGCATGGAATAGAACTCGGACTCGCGGGCGCCCCTTACCTCGGCGTCGGGCACCTCGAAGGTGTCCTCCTGTCCGCCGGGGTACCTGCGCTCTTCGCCCTCGGTCGTCCTGAAGAAGTGCGACCTGCCCAGGCCCCTCTCGATGGAGCCCTTGTTGAACACGAGCGCATCTTCAATGTTGTAGCCCTCGTAGGAAAGCACGGCCACGACAAAGTTCTGGCCCGACGGCCTCTGATCGAAGTTGATCGAGCGTGCCGTCTGGGTGCTCACGATGCCCTCCTGCGGGTAGTGCAGGAAGTGGCCCCTGGTGTCCGGCCTCAGCTTCTGGTTGGAAGTGGATACGCCCAGCGACTGCTTGACCATGCCCGCGCCCATCGTTACTCTCGGTGAGGCGTTGTGCTCCGGGTAGGGGATCATGCCGGCGGCGATGCCCAGGATCAGCGAGGAGTCCAGTTCCATGTGCGTGTGGTCCTTGGTAAGCTGGGACTCGTCGATGGCGATGAACGTGTTCTCCTCTTCCTCGGCGTCGATGTACTCGATGAAGCCCCTCTTGACCATGTCGTCGAAGGATGCCTCGCCCTTCCGGACCTGCTCGATGTCATCGTTCGTGATGACGGGCTTGCCGTTCTTCACGATGATGAGCGGCCTTCTGGCCCTGCCCATGTCGGTGTTGATGATGACTTCGTTGGTGAGCTTGTGGTATGCGATGTTGATCTGGTTCGAGATGATGCCCTGTCTTCTCTTCTCGCGGATGTTCTCGACGAACTCGAGCGGGTTATCATGAGACCCGATGAGCGCGCCGTTGACGAATATTCTAGACTTCATGTTACACCACCCTCCCCAGCGGTAGTACGCCTGCCTCGCGCAGGACCTTCTTGGTGGATTCCTCGTCCTCTACTCCCGTGGACAGCTCTACGGACATGGCGAAGTTCTTCACCAGGCCGCAGTTCGGGCCTTCAGGCGTCTCGGACGGGCAGATGCGGCCCCACTGGGTCGCGTGCAGGTCACGGGCCTCGAAGTGGGGCTGTGCCCTGCTTAACGGGGATATGACACGCCTTAAGTGTGAGAGCATTGCCATGTAGTCGATGCGGTCCAGTAGCTGGGATACGCCGGTCCTGCCGCCGACCCAGTTGCCGGTCGCCAGCGGGTGGATGAGACGCTCGGTCAGGACGTCTGCCCTGACCGCGGTGATCATGTAAAGCTCACGGTTACGCATGTTGGCCCTCTCGAGCTGGTACTTGATATCACGGGTGAGCCTGTTGAACGAGACCCGGAACAGGTCCTCCATCAGGTCGCCTGCGAGTTTTAACCGCTTGTTGGAGTAGTGGTCCTTGTCGTCCGGAGCGCGGCGGCGGAGTGCCAGCTCACAGCAGGCCTCGGCCATCCGGCCCAGGAAGTATGACTTATTAATGCGAGAATCGCGGAGCTTCGGGTCGTCCTCGTGGATGCGCTCGAAGTTCTCGGGGTTCAGGTGAGGCAGTAAGTACCGGTCGATGACGTAGTGGGCGCGTTTCATCTGGTAGTCCCGGGCCTGGCCCGCGGCCACGCGCTTGCCTATTTTCTCCATTGCGGTCTCCACGGTGTCGGCCTCGGCCTCGTCCAGGTTCTCCAGCATGAACTTCTGGATCTCGGGGTCGTCAGACACTGCGTTCACTATGTCCTGGTCGGTCTCAAGGCCCAGCGCACGCATGAGCATGACTAAGTTCAGCCTTCCGGAAATGGAAGGGAACGATACTTCTAAGATGGACTTGCGGCCCCTCTCGACGATGACCAGCGCACGGTACCCGCGGCGCTGCGAGAACACCTTGGCCACCTCGATCTGGTCGCCGTAGCGGTCATCGTACTCGACCATGATCTTGTTCGGGGCCAGGTCTTCAAGCGTCATCAGGACACGCTCGGTGCCGTTAATGACGAAGTATCCTCCGGGATCCATCGGGTCCTCGCCGTTCTTGATCCAGTCCTCGGAGTTCATCTTCGCCAGGTTACACTTGTTGCAGCCGATCATGATGGGGAGCTGGCCGATGTTGACCTCGATCGCCTCTTCTTCGACTTCGCCCCTTACGATGCTCATCTCTAAAAATAGTTCGGCGGCATAAGTAATATTCCGCAATCTGGCTTCCGTCGGGAATAGCGGCTCGACGGAGCCGTCGGCCTCTCGCACGACGGGATTGCCGACCCGAATCTTGCCTAATTTCACCTTGACGGGCTCAATGTTCCGCTCAACGTCCTCGATGTCGGTCTCGATGAAGCCTTGCTCGTCAATGACTTTCTGAAGGCCCTGGTCTAAAAACACGTTGAACGAATCAATATGATGCTGCGCTATCTTCCGTCGGGTAAAATATGCTTTACTTAATTCTCTTCTGTCTAACACTAAATAATCCCCTCGCCTTAATCGATAACAAGCCTGTAGGCGACCGCCTTGCCCGCGGTCAGGCTCCTTCTGATGATCTTGAGAACGTCGCCCGGCTTCGCGCCGATCTGCTTGACGACGACGTCGGAGGATTTAATTTTCGGCAACTGTCCCCGGGTGATGCTGTATCTTTTTAAAAGTTCCTGGGTCTCTTCCTCGGTCAATAATATATGGTTCGGCACGAGATCGTGCGTCAGAACGTCAAATTTCTTGGTCAATATTGCCTTCCTCCTGTGTAGAAAGTAAAAAAGTCCCATAATAGGGTGAGCGGGCTCGTGGGGATTTGAACCCCAGGCAGCCTGGTTAAAAGCCAGGCGCTCTACCTAACTGAGCTACGAGCCCCGTTGATACTCTATGCAGGTCCTGTCTTCGTTTTTTCGTTATGCTGGCATCGAGGGATTTTGACTGCGGCATTCCATGGGATATGCTACTTGGCTCACCATACAATTATAGAACTTGATTCCGACGGTCTCTTAGAATCGCGCCTATTGCATTTATACTTTTCTATCGTTCTGGATAGCACGGGGCATGCATTACGATACCTTTCGGGCGTGTTTTCACCGGCCTGGAAATAATGAAATATTTATATTATTTTGTAGAGAAAGGAATATATAAGCCTGCCAGTTTAACACTTTAATTCGGAATGGGATATATTTCAGCCTGTTTTCGACTCTTAATATTAAATTTGGCATATCGGAGGTTATAAACATTCAGATCAAGTTCCTTGGAGCCGCGCGTGAAGTGGGCAGATCCGCATTTCTACTGAACGAGAAGGTACTCCTCGACTATGGCATCAAGCCTTCCGATCCGCCCGAGTACCCGGCGGGCAGCCCCAGGCCTGAGACCATCGTCATCTCCCATGGCCACCTGGACCACTGCGGCGTCGTGCCTAACCTCATGGACCTGAAGCCGACTGTGCTCGCCACGCCTCCGACGAAGTATCTGACAAAGCTGCTGGCCCAGGATACGCTGGAGATCGCCGAGCGAGGACATGTTCCGCCCTTCGACCCCAACGATATGCAGATGCTCTTGAAGCGGACCCGGGAGCTCGACTATAACGAGGACTATTCGACCGACGATTATATGATAACTTTACTTGATGCGGGCCACATTCCCGGCAGCGCGCTCACCTACGTTGAGTTCGACGACGACACGTTGCTGTACACGGGCGACATCAAGAACTCCGACACCCGCCTTCTTAAGGGCTCGAAGATCCACTACCCTGGCGCCAGGACGCTGATGGTGGAGAGCACCTACTTTGGTAAGGACCACATAGACAGGAAGGCCCTGGAAGAGCAGTTCATCGAGTCCATCCGCTACACGCTGGACATTGGCGGCAATGTCGTTATCCCCTGCTTTGCCATCGGGCGCACGCAGGAGGTACTTCTCATCCTTAAGGAATATGGCATCCGGTGCTTCGTGGACGGCATGGGCACGGAAGTAACGGATATTCTCCTGAAGAATCCCGAGTACGTGCGGGATCCGGGACGATTGAAGTCGGCTTACGGTAGCGCCACCACCGTCAAGGGCTCCATGCGGCGCACGGTGCTGGACGAGCCCTCCGTCGTCGTGACCACGGCGGGCATGCTCAACGGCGGCCCGGCACTATATTATATACCGAACATGTAC